>JAWODB010000008.1:0-15349 GCA_046483505.1 Phycisphaerae bacterium | reverse complement strand
ATTTCCCGCAGCCGGTAGGCGATTCTTTGCTTGCGTCGGGCCAGCCTCTTGCGTGTAATGGGCTTCACTCGAAATCCCTTTCTTCGGTTAAGACGATTGTTTTCGGCACCTTCTTCTTAACCGCATCCGCAAAGGGATTTCGAGCCTTTTCTGCGCGAAAGACCATAGAATCACGCTTGTTCAGGGGCTAGCATGAGCTCCTTCTGAGCGCTCTCTCGTCGCTGAAGCTCATACTGCGCCCAGAGACCCGCAATGGTAAGTAAAGCAATGAGGGTCCCAATGATAGGAATGGCAAGTTGCATGATTGCACCTCCGGTTGGCGGGCGATGTGCCATCGGCCCGGCCCCTTCTCCGCTGGCGAGAAAATGTCCCCGGGAATAGGTCTATTCTAGCGGCCCCACGCATCCCGCCAAGAGTGTTTCCCTGGAATCTCACTACTTCCTTGGTAGAGTTGTAGGTTGCCGTGAGCCTGTTCCGAGAAAGCTGAGCGTGGTCTGTGCAAACGATGGGGGACCGCAATGAAAGGCCAGGTAGGGTCACACTTGGAGATATTGGTTGTCCGCTCATGACGAACCGTCGTGCGCCTGAGGGCAAACCAACCCGGCGCGTGACAAGGCGCGTGACAGGGAATACGCCCGCTACTTTCTTGACATCCAGGATACTCGTGGTATTGTATCCTTGAGGGAGACGGGGGGAGTGTGAGCGTCCGGGGCTGTGCCTGCGTGAAGCGGGCACGGTCCATTTTCATGCGCAGAACAAGGGCACAGAAAGGAGACGGACGATGAAGGCAGGAGCGAAAGTGGGACTGGCGGATCGGGTGGCATGGCCGGTTGCTCGCCTAGAGAACCTGGGCAGGCTGTCAGTGTGCAGCTTGCGCGGAGCGGCGAACGTAAGGTGGATAGCATTTGTTGCCTGCGTCGGACTCGTTGCGGGACATGCTGTTAGCGCATCCGGGGCAATCAGCAGCACGTTCGATACCAGCATGGAGGACTGGGCCGTTGTCGGGAGAACCTTCCCTCCCGAACACAGATCGACCGGGGGAAACCCAGGCGGCTACATCTGGGCCCAGGATGATACTGTCAACATCGGTGGCGATGTCTGGTACTGGCAAGCACCTGCAACATACCACGGGAACCTCGCTTGGAGCTACGGCGGTACGCTGTCGTTCGACCTGTGGCAGTCGGATACGTCGAGCCCGCACTGGGAGGAGTTCGCTGATGTGATTCTGGTAGGGGAGGGGCTGACGCTGGTATACGATACGGGTTACCATCCCGGCACTACTTGGACAAGTTACACGGTCTTGTTGGATGATTCTTCGGGATGGTTTGTCGGAGATCTCTCCCAACCGACGGTGTATGGCCTAGTTGCCACGGAGGCCGAAATCAAGCAGACGCTGTCGAACGTATCTGACTTGAGAATCCGTGGCGAATACAGGTGGGGCGAAGACAACGGCGGGATGGACAACGTGACGTTGACCCCCGAACCCGCGACGCTCGCTCTGCTGACCGTGGGCGGTCTGGGCGTACTGCTGCGCCGGAAGAAAGGGACTTGACGTCGGGTTTGCGGTTCAATGCGTGTCGGACAGCGTAGGCCCGCGTTTGGCGCCTACCTGCGACAGCCGAGAGCCCGCCTCAGGGACCTCAAGGCAAGCCGCTCGATTTGGCCCGCCCGCTGCGGCGAGCGGTGGACCAGTTGTGCGACCTCTGTTTGGCTGCGTGTCGGCCCACCATCGAGCCCGAACCGCAGGACGAGGACGGCCCGCTCCAGTTCCGTCAAATCCGCAAGGGCCTCGCGGACCGCAGCCGCGGCTTCACCCTGACAGAGACTTGCGAGAGGGTCGGCGTCCGCCATGGAACGGTCGTGGCCATTGAGTTGGGAGGTGCGATTCCGGGCCCGCCACCGCTTCCGCTCGCCGCGCCGCTGCTCGCTGTGGCCGGCGACGTACTCGTAGCCGCCGGGGTTCTCGGCGGCCCCGCCCCTGGCCCGGCGTTCCAGGACGCCCAGGCAGAAGTCCTGGGCCGCATCGTCGGTGTCGGCCTCCTGGCCGCCGTGGCGCTCGGCGAGGCGGTAGCCGATGGCCAGCAACTCCTCGTCCGGGATGGGCTTCTTACGCATGCCCGCCTCCCGTCAGCCGTTCGGTGGTGCTGATCCGCTTCCCGCAGTGGCGACACTGGCGGCGGCGAACGATGCGGCCTCTCGATGCAGGCCGCGTGTAGACCACGAAGAAGTCCCGGCACCCGCACTCGGTGCACACGAGGCCCTTGCTCTCGTCCCGCTCGGATTCCCGGGCCCGGTCGGCGTAATCCTGGAGGCTCGGTTTGCGGCCCGTGTCGTCCATCACGCTCCCTTCCGCGCCCGGTCGCGCAGTTGCCGCAGGCTCGGCCGCGGGCCTTTCCGGCGCCGGGCCGCCCGGCTCTCCTCACCCGGCAGGCTCGCCCCTTCCATGCTGGCCCCGACCGCGCAGCCGACGACGCAGTCGAACCAGTGGTTGCCGCCACCAGCGGCTCAAGCGCCAGCGCCAGTTCTGCCCGTTGGTATCCTCACCAACGACGTCTGCACCGGCCGCATCACCTACAACCGCCGACGCTTCAGGCTGGATAAGCAGACGGGCCGGCGCGTGCCGGTCTGGCGGGACGGCGAAGAACACCTCGTCCACGAGGACGAGAGCCTGCGAATCATCGATGACAAGCAGTTCGAGGATGCCCAGCGGAAACTCGCCTCACGCCGCCGCGGCCGAAAGGGCCCGTATCTGAGGGCTGCACCGAGACCGTTCACGGGCCTCATCTTCTGCGAGTCCTGCGGCTCCGTCTGCTACCGGCGAAAGAGCAAGAACAGCAAGGGCGAGTACCATTACTACAGTTGCGGCTGCCGCCAACGGGTCGGCGCACACGCCTGCGACAACGCCGCCAGCGTGAGGGAAGACCGCCTTGTAGACGAGATCGCCTCGGCCTACGAGGAGGTGTTCGAGGACACCGACTTCATCATCCGCGAAGCCACGAAGGAAGCCAAGCGGCTGCTGAAGCAGAACCGCCGCGAGGTCCAGCAGGTGCGGTCCCAATTGGACCAGGTGGAAGCGGAAATCGACTCCCTCATGAGGCTCCTGCGCGACAAGGACATCGACGCCACGGCCAAGAAGGTCGTGTCGCGGCAACTGGGCGAACAGGAAACGGAGCGTGAGCGGCTTCAGGGCGTGTTCTCGGCCCTTGCCGAGCAGGCGAACCAGAACACGGAGCGGCTGGCGGACGCCGTCAGGCAAGCCCTGGACGAGGCGCAGGAGTCGCTGGCCAGCGCCGCCACCAACGCCGAACTCCGCGAGTTCATGGAGCGGTGGGTCGGGCCGATGGTCCTGCGGGAAGACGGCACCGTGGCGCAAAAAGAACCGGCCGCCGATGACCAGGAGGCCGGTGTGAAAGGGCTGGTAGCGGGGGCAGGATTCGAACCTGCGACCTTCGGGTTATGAGCCCGACGAGCTACCAGACTGCTCCACCCCGCGATCCGTTCACTGTATTCTATCGGCCGGTGGGGGGGTGTCAAGCGCGGAATTCTTTGACGCGGCCGAGCCACCTCGGCAATCGTCGGAACAAAGGCTCCAGGAGTCGTTTACAGGCGGGGAGGTCCGCGGGGGTTGGAGCCCGTTCCGAGCGAAGCCGAGGGGGCACCCGCCGCACGTACCTCTCAGCGCGCGGTGGGTACGGAGACCCACCGCGCTCAAATCAAAGAAGGCTCCCGGAACCTTCTCGCGCTGGAACCTTCTCGCAATCCTTGCAGCCATCCCCGCCCCGGCCTAGAATCGTGTCCGCACACGGGGACGCGCCCGGACCGCGTGGCGCACCGTCCGCCTGCACCCTCCGCAGAAAGCGAGGCCATCCATGCGAACCGTGCTCATCGCACCGATCCTCCTCGTGGCCGCCCTGCCCGCCGCGGCCGACGACCTCGTCTTCGAGAACGACGCCTTCACGTTCGTGCTCGGCGCCGACGGCATCGGCAAACGCCTCACGCACAAGCCGACCGGCCGCGAGTTGCTCGCCGACCGGCCGACGCGCTTCGCGTACATCCGGAAGGGCAGCAAGACGTACCCCGCCACGGCCGTCGAGCGCCAGGGCGAGCACCTGGTCATCACGTTCGCCGACTCCGGCGCGAGCGCCGTCTACACCGTCGACGTGCGGCCGCGGTACATCGTGTTCGAACTGGCGGCCGTCCACGGCGAGGGCGTCGAGCAATGCTGTCTGGCCCAGGTACGGCCGGCCGTCACGGCGCGTCGCGGCTGGTGGCTGAACGTCCAATGGAACGACGCCTTCGCCGTCTGCCTCCTGGGCCTCTCGGACCGCGTGCACACGGGCGGGATGCGGGCGCTGGTGCATGAGGAATTCGGGCTGGACGGCCGGCGGGCGGCCCTCATCGCCGCCCCCACGCCGGACCTGCTCGACGTGGTCCGCCAGGTCGAACTCGACCAGGGCCTCCCCTGCCCCACCATCGACGGCCACTGGGCGAAGACGTCGCCGGACGTGAACCGGGGGTACTTCTTCGTCGACCTGACGGCGGCCAACGTGGACGAGGTCATCCGCTACGCGAAGATGGGCCAGTTCACGTATGTCATGACGTACAGCGGCACGTGGTCCACGTCGCTCGGGTCGTACCCGATCCGCGAGACGAACTTCCCGGACGGCGAGGCGAGCCTGAAGGCCACGGTCGGCAAATGCCACGCGGCGGGCCTGAAGGTCGGCCTCCACATGCTGACGAGTTTCATCCACAAGCACGATCCGCTGGTCCGGCCGGTGCCGCATCCCGGTCTGCTGAAGGACGCCGAGGCGCGGCTCGCCGCCGACGTCGACGCCAAGGCCACGGAGATTCGCTCGGCCACGCCGCTCGACGCCTTCCCCGCTGCGGCCGCCTACTACGGGGCCGCGAAGCAGGGGATGACGTTTCAGATCGGCGACGAAATCGTCCGCTACCGCGAGATCGGCGGCCCCGGCCGCCGGACCTTCCTCGGCTGCACGCGCGGCTACACGGGGACGAAGGCGGCGGCGCATAAGGCGGGCGCGACCATCGCCCACCTCGCCGAGCGGTACGGCTCGTACCTGGCGGACCTGCGGGGCCCGCTCAAGGACCGCATCGCCGACCGCATCGCCGGCCTCATCAACCGGTGCGGGTTCGACATGATCTACTTCGACGGCGGCGAGTGCAACGCCGCCAACGGGCCGTACTGGTACTGGGTCAGCCAGCAGCAGATGGCCGTGTGGAACCGCATCGAGCGCGACTTCCTCGTCCAGGGGTCCGGCGGCACGCCGTGGACGTGGCACATCTTCGCGCGCGGGTGCTGCGACGACTTCGCGGCGGTGGCCCCAAAGGAATATCTCGATTACCACAAGATTGCGGACTCGTGGCGGCACTACACGAGCAGTTTCATGCCGGCCGAACTCGGCTGGTGGGGGTTCCTGGCCCACACGCCGCACAATCCCGCCACGCGTCCGGACGAGGTCGAGTGCTACGCCGCCCGCATGCTGGCCCTCGACACGCCCGTCTCGATGGAGACGCACGTCTCCTCACTCAAGAAGAACGGGCGGACGGAAGAGATGCTCCGCCTCCTCGGCCGGTGGGAACGGCTGCGGCTCTCCGGCAAGGTGCCGGCGGCCGTGCGCGAACGGCTTCGCGAAGGCGAGTGGCACCTGGAGGAGACGGACGAGAAGCCGACCCTGCGGCCGGTGGTCTACGAGACGCATCGCCTGGCGGCCGGGCAGGAGGCGACCGTCGTCAACGATTTCGGCAGGCAGCCGGTCGCCTTCCGCCTGGAGGCGGGCCATGCGCTGGCGAGGCCGGGCGATGCGGCAAACCGCGTCCTCCTGGCGACGGCGAAACCGGCCTTGGTCCCGCCGCCGGCGGAGGAGGACCCGATGCCGGGCGCCCTGGCGGCCCGGGTTGCGTTCAACCGGGCGCCCGCGGAGCAGATGACCGGCTTCGCCGAAGATGCCGGCGCTCGCAGCCCGGCGGGGACCGGCGGCAAGGCGCTCGACCTGCTCGGTCACCGCGCGCTCGCCGTCACGCTCCGCGTCGACGGGCCGGAAGTTGAAGCCAAGGACGGCGGGCCCTGCCCCGTCCTGAACGTTCAACTCGAATCCACCGCCGAGCGGTATCGCGATTATTACATCGATTTGGAGTTCCGCGGCGAACGGACGGTGATTCTTCCGGAGCCGACGACCGGGCGGATGCTGCCGGAGTTCCGCCCCGCCCACGCGAACTACCGCTTCAAGGCGGCGATGTACGGCTACGATTACGGGCGCATCGTCGCGCTGAACCTGCGGTGGATGCGGGCGGCGAAGGACCAACCCGTCCAGTGCCGCGTGGTGCGCGTCGAGGCGCTGGCGGAATCGGAAGCGGCCGTCGCGCGGCCGACGCTCGCCGTCGGCGAGGCCCGCCTGGCCGTCCCCTTCACCCTGAAGACGGGCGATTACGCGGAGTACGGGGGAGAGGGGAAGGTGCAAATCTTCGATGCGAACGGTAACGCGCGCGGCGACGTGGCGCCGGTGGTCTCGCCGCCGGACCGCGGGCCCGTCCTGACGGCGGGCGAGAACCGCCTGCGCTTCGTCTCGCAGCAACCCGCGGGCGGCGGGCCGCCCGCCGCCCCGGTCAAACTCACGGTCATCACGTTGGGCGAGCCGGTGTGGCCTTAACACTACAACGCTAACTCGTGCGCGGCGGGTCTCCGCACCCGCCGCGCAGGCCTGCAAAGGCCGTTTCGAGCGCGGTGGGTGCCCAGACCCACCGCGCAAAAGGTCGACTTAGCGTTGTAGCGTTAACCGCCGGAAACGGCGCGCGGCCCGCAAGCGGGCCGGCGAACACAAACCTTCATGCCACTATCGGTCACCCGTCGACGTTCTCGCTCCGCGGCGGGGCCGTGGTCCCCTGGCCGCGCGTCGACCCGAGGAACTCGGGCAGTTCCAGGCCGACCATCTTGGCGAGTTCGTGCATGGGCGGGAGGGCGCCGACGAGGCGTTTGCCGAGGCCCGCCATGCCGCCGTTCTCCCCGCCGCCGTCCCACACCATGATCTTCTCGATGGGCAGGTTGCGGATGGCCTCGGCCTGGATGCGGGCCACCTCGGCGAGTTTCTCGATGACGAGCAGCGAGGCGGCGGTCTGCGGGTCGTCGGCGGCGGCCTGGATGAGGTTCCCGTACCCGGCGGCCTTGGCCTCGAGGACGGCCTGGGTGCCGTCGGCCTCGGCCCGCATGCGGGCGAGGATGGCGTTGGCCTCGCCCTCGGCGACGATCTCGCGTTTCTGTTTCTCGGCCTCCGACTGGATGACGACCTGGTTCCGCTGGGCCTCGGCGGGGACGATGACCTCGGCCTTCAGGCGCGCCTCCTCGCGCGTGGCGCGGGCGAGTTCGGCCTCCCGCTGGGCGTTCTGCTCGGCCACGCGGATGGCGCCGGTGGCCTCCATGGCGGCGGACTCGCCCTTCTCGCGGGCCCCCTCCTCCGCCACACGTTGGTCGGCGGTGTAGCCGGCCTTGGCGGCGTTGGCGACCGTCTCGGCCTGGTACGCCTCGGCGTCGAAGCCCGCCACGCGCTGCCGGCGGTCGCGGTCGGCCTCGGCCTCGCCGATTTCGGCGTCGGCGTTGGAGGCGGCGACGGCGCGGCGCATGTCGCGGTTGCGTTCCGCCACGCCCGTCTTGCCGCGGCGTTCCTGCTCGGCCACGTCGATCTCGGCCTGGTTGATGACCTCGGCGGCGGCCTTGCGGCCGATGGCCTCGATATAGCCCGATTCGTCCGTGATGTCGCGGATGTTGACGTTGATCAGCGCCAGGCCGATCTTCTCGAGTTCCACCGACACGGCGTCGTTGACGTGGGCCATGAAGCCCTGGCGGTCGCGGTTGATCTCCTCGATCTTCATCGTCGCGATGACGGCGCGCATCTGGCCCAGGATGATATCCTCGGCCTGCCGCTCGATCTCCTGCCGCGTCATCCCCAAGAGGCGCACGGCCGCGTTCGTCATGAGCGTGTCGTCATAACTGATGGCCGCCGTCACGGTCGTCGGCACGGAGACGCGGATGTTCTCCTGCGAGAGGGCGTTCTTCAGGTCGATCGGCACCACGAACGGTTCCAGGTCCAGGTACTGGCACGCCTGGAACACCGGCCAGACGAACGCCGCCCCCCCGTGCACGCACCGGGCGGCGCCGCGGCCCGTCTTGCCGTACACGACCAGCACCTTGTTCGACGGGCACCGCCGGTAGCACCGGATGAAGAACAGCAGGAGCGAGATCGACGCGACGACGATCAGGATGATGAGGAACGTCTCGACCGGGAAGTTGACGGCCAGGATCGGCCACGGCGTGACGGTATCCATCGGGGCCCCCTTTCGTTCGGTCCGTCGGTCATTTCTTCCTGGAAAGGCAAGGCGCGAGAGTGTCATTCTGAGGAGCGGCGAAGCCGCGACGAAGAATCTCGCCTTGATGCTGCTCCCGCGGCGAGATTCTCCGGTCCCGCAAGCGGGACCTCAGCATGACATGCATGCCAAAAGCCCTCGTCAGTTGGACCACCCTTACTGGTCCTTCACGGCCTCGACCTCCACCGTCGAGGCGTCGAGCAAGCGGCGAACGCGGACGGGCGTGCCGACCTTCAGCGGCTTGCCGTCCGCCGTCCGGGCCGGCACGAACGCCACCGCCCCGCTGACGACCGTCCGCACCTGGCCCGTGCCTGACTTCGGAATATCCATATACACCGACCCCGGCTGCCCGACGCACGTGGCGAGGCGGCGGTTGCCGGTCTCCTGCATCCGCCGCATCCCGTACATCAGGGCCGCCACGACGAGGGCCCCGGCGGCGGCCCACGCCATGGCCAGGAGCATCGCCGTGCCGAGCGGCACGCCTTCCTGGACGTACAGGGCGCCGGCCCATCCGAAGAGCATCCCCCCCGTGATGATGGAGCGGAGCGAGAGGAGTTTGAAACTGATCGTCGTCTCGGCCTCGGACACCGCGAAACCGTGCGCGTCGGCGTCGGCTACATCCACGTCGCCGACCTCGGCCCCCACGTCGACGTCGCCGACGTGGGCGTCCAGGGCACCGGCGTCGGCCTCACCGGCCTCGGCGCCGAAGTGGACGTCGGTATCGCCGGCACCGACCTCGGCGTCGGCCCCGCCGCCCGCCAGGCCGACGAGCGTCATGATGAACTGCCACAGGAACAGGGCGCTGAAGACGAACGCGATGCCGAAGAAGACCTTGGCGGCCGTCGAGAGACCGGCCCACCAGCCCTCGGCCGTCTCCTCCTCGCCGCCGAGCCAGCCGCACCCGGCGCAGAGGACGAGCGGCGCGAGCATCGCCATCGCTACGAGGACACCGGCCGGCGCCCTCCGCCGCGGCCGGTACGCAGGTCTGCGGGCGGGCCCCGCCGCCGGCCGCGCCGCTGCCAGGAGCCGCTGCATGGTCGCCTCCCCGGGCTCGTGCCCGATTCACTCCCTGTACGCACGCCGGGCGGGCGTTATTCACAGATAAAGAAGCCCGTCGATACGGGCGCAGCCTACCCCGAGGAGGAACGGGCGGCAAGAGATTTTCGGCCGCATGAGAAAGACAGGGTGGTCCGCGTTTTATGGCGGGTGGCATGGCCACCCGATGTCGGGTGGCCATGAGGTCTCGTAAGGCCGATATCGCGCGGTGCCCAGTCTTGGGCACCGCGCGGCGGCCAACGGCCGGCGACGTGCCGTCGCCGGCTCAACGCGCGGCGGGGCCTACTCCTCAGCCCTCTTCGTCCGCGTGAACGTGTACCGCTTCTCGGGCGTCAGGTAGTTGAAGACCTGTTCCTCGCGCTCCGTGACGGTGCGGATGTCGAACGGCCCGCGCTCGCGCCGGCGGCGGCGGACGTCCTGGAAGTGCAGGACCCGTCGGGGGTCCTCTCCCCCGCCCGTCGCCTCCATCACGACGGCCACGTTGATGATGCGGTCGGCCTCGCCCGGCTCGCCGACGAAGACGCGGACCTCGCGCAGCCGCCCGTCGGCGAGCGGAAGGGCGAAGAGTTTCGCCAGGCCCCAGACCAGCCCCTCGAACCGCATTTCGACGCCGCCGGGCGCCGCCTCGCCGGCGTCGCCCTTCCCGTCCTTCGCGGGAGCGGTGACCGGCTGGAACGCCACGACCGTCTCGCCGGTCGGCGAAAGGTCGGGCACGACGGCCACGCGGCTCGTCCCGCGAAACGCCAGGACGGGCTGAAACATGATCATATCTTCGAGGCGGACCTCCTGCCCGTCGCGGACGGCCAGGGTCGCCGCCACGACCGTCTCCTCGCCCTGCGTGTGGAATTCGAAGGCGACGTGGTCCATGCGGTCCCACTGTCGGGCCAGCATCTCGAAGGCCTGGAGGGCCTTGGGCGCGTACGAGAGGACCGCCCGGACGGGCCCCGCCAGACCCCCGCTGCCCGCCGAGGCGGGCGGCGCCTGCTCGACGGCCCGGCTGAGCATCTCGGCGAGGGGGGCCTTGGCGGCGTCGGGCGGCTCGGCCGTCTGCATGGCGTCGACGACGGCCTCGCGGAGCCCCTCCTGCGGCCGCCGCCCCGCCGCCGCGAACCCGACCTGAAGGACCGTCTGCGCGAGGACCACCCGCACGCGGTGCAGGTCCTCCGGATCCACGTCCGCCAGCAGCATCCCGCCCGCCCGCTGGTTCAGGTACTGGACGAGCATGTCGAGGACGGGGGCGGCCGAGGCGCCGAGCGGCTCCCGGCCGCGGGCCGCCTCCGCCGGTCCCGCCGCCACGGTCCGGGCAACGTCCTCGAGGCCCGCGAGGGCGGCGGCCATGCCGTCGGCCCACCGCGGGACGTCGATCTCCTCGTCGAACTCGCAGACCTCGCGCATCTCTTGGAGCGACTCGCGGCCGCGGGCCATCAGGTCGGCCAGTTCCCTCGCGTGGTCCGGGCTGATGAGGATCTCGATCTCCTCGGCCTCCTCCGCGAGCCGCTCGCGCGCCCGGACAATCGAGATCGCCGACCACACGAGGCTCGGGTGCTGGCGGAAGACCCACCGGTTCGGCAGCCGCCGGCCGGCCACCTCGAGCGCGGCGCGCGGCCCAAGAGCCTCGGCGGAGGCGTCGGCGTTCAGGGCCGACCACCGGTCCAGGTCGCCGGGGTCGAGTTGCTCCGAGCCGATGCAGCCGGCGCAGGCGAGGCAGGCGGCGGTGAGCAGGAGGGCGGTGTGGCGCATAGGCGGCTCCTCACAATCTACGCGCCGCGCAAGGGCGGCGGCTGAATGTGGCACGGTGCGTGCCACGGCCGGACAAGGCCGGCCGTGCGTCGCCGCGCGGTGGGTACGGAGACGCACCGCGCTCACTCGTGCCCGCACCGGCGGCTGAATGTGGCGCCGCGAGGGTTCACTTCTCCTCGGCGGCTTCCTCTTCCTTCTTCTTGGCCGCGGCGCGGTCGCGGAGGTCCTTCGCCATCGGGCCGGGCGGATACGACTCGCCGTCGAACAGGATCGCTTCCACCTGGTCCCAGCCGGTGACCACGTGGATGGCCCCGGGCAGGGCCGCCACCTGCTCGGCCAGGTCCTCCAACGTCTCGGCCGACGGGTCGTCCGGGATGGGCAGAACCAGGATGCCCGTCAGCCCGGCCGCATGGTACGCCTCGACGTCGGAGAACTTGTCGCCGATGCCGACCTCGATCTTCGCGAAGTCCTTCTTCAGCGTCTGGAGCATCTCGCGCTTGAACGTGCCGCTGCCCTTCAGGAACGAACTCTCCGTCGACAGGAGCACGGGCCCGCGCGGATACCCCTGGGCCCAGAGCCACCGTTTGCTCTTCGGGCCGAAGTAGTCCGGCCGGTGCGTCAGGTAGATGACGGTGCGGTCGGCCGCCAGGCGCTTCAGCACGTCCACGGAGCCCGGCATCGGGTCCGGGTTGCCCAGAAGGACCGTCTGGAAGCCGGACGCCACGACCGTCTTGTCGAGGTCGCAGATGACCATGCGCGTGTCCGGGCTCCGGCAGGCGACGAGGAGGTCGCGGGGGTCGGGCGGGTCGTCGGGCAGGCCGGCGGCCGCCACCTCGACCGTGAAGACGTGGTCGCCCGCCGCCTCGGGCGTGAAGGTGACGCGGGCCACGCCGTCGGCGTCGGTCTCGGCGGCCTTGAAGAGATCCTCGCCGCGCTTGAACCGCAGGACGTGCCCCTGCCGGCCGCGCAGGAGGTCGCCCTCCTGCAGCCGCGCGACGAGCCCGACTTCCTCACCGGGAGGGGCGACGGCGTCGCGGACGGTCAGGAGGTACTCGCCGTCGGTGCCCAGGAGGATGCCCTGCGCCCCGCAGCCGGCGGCGCCGGCCGCGACGGCCGCGAGAATCGTCAGGATTGTGCATCGTGTCATGGTTTGGCTCCGGCGATGATGGTCACCCCGTGACGAACGCGCCGGGCAAGTTTACCCGCCCGTGGCGGGCCCGGCGGCTCAATGTGGCGCGCCGCGTGCCACGGCCGGCCTTGTCCGGCCGTGCGTCGCCGCGCGGCGGGTACGGAGACCCACCGCGATCACTTCTCGTTCACTTCACCCGGCTCTTCAAATCAAACACCCGGACGTAATCGAAGAGCGTATGGTCGGGCAGGTTCGCCTGCTTGATATCGCCGGCCCACGGGCCGATCTCCTCGGTCAATTTCACGAACGCCGGCACCTGCGACACGCCGCCCGCCTTCGTCCGCCACGTCTCCTTGCCGTCCACGTAGAAGACGTACTCGTCCGGCGACCAGTGGAGGCCGAAGGTGTGCCAGCCCTTCATCAGGCCGGGGAACTCGAAGTGCTTGGCGGCCGACTTGTGATGCTTGCCGTACCCGTCCCAGTGCAGGGCGTGGTTGGTGCGGGCGTCGCGGAACGGTTTTTCCATGATGTCGATCTCGGTGCCGTCGCGGCCCTCGTTGCCGACCTTCGTCACGCCGGGACGCGAGAACAGCCAGAACGCCGGCCAGTGGCCCACCTCCGACGGGAACTTGCACCGGCACTCCCAGTACCCGAACCGGTGCTCGAACTTGCCCTGGGTGCGCATGGCGCCGGAGGTGAACCGGTCGCCCTGTTTGCGGGTGCGGAGGACGAGGCGGCCTTCGCCGTCGAGGTAGGCATCGCTCTTGACCCAGAAGCCGTCGCGGCGCCGCCAGTCGCCCATGATCTCCCATTGCGATTGATCGATTTCCTTGCCGTCGAACTCGTCGTGCCAGACGAGCACCCACGCCTCGCCTTCGGGGGCGGGCGGGAGGAACTGGGCCTCGCGCTCGGCCTTCGGCAATTCGGGCGAGGCCGCCGCGAGGCGGCCCCCGTCGAACAGGGCGAGGCCGACGGCGAGGGCGGCGACCGGGACGAGAATCCACAGAAGGATGGCGGCGGCGAGGCGTCTCATGCGGCCTCCTGGGCGGTGCGGCGTCCGGGTTCGCCACCAGTATAGCGCAGCGGTGCGGGCGGAATCAACAAACTGCCGAAACCCATCCAACTGCCCGTTGCACCCGGCCCGGACGGGGTAGTACCATAGGCGGGTCGGGCGAGCCCCTTGCTGCGGCGTGCGCGGCGGGTCTCCGCACCCGCCGCGCAACAGGCCGGGTGGCATGCTTTCGCGCCTCTGCGAAAGCGTGCGCTGCGAGTCGAGGAACACGCTTTCGCGACATCGCGAAAGCGTGCCACCCGCCAAGTCGCGAAGCGCGGTGGGTACGGAGACCCACCGCGCAACACCGCAGTGCAGCGTTGTCAGGCAAATCGTGAAAATGGAGACGGCGATGCCAACAGCCCGGTCGGCGACGATGGTGCTTCTGGCAACATGCGCGGCCGCAATGGCCGGCTGCGCGGCCCCCGTCCTGTCGGTCCGGCACGACCTGCCGGCGGCGGTGCCCCTGCCGGAGGACGCCCGGATGGTCCGCGTGGGCGACTTCAGCGTCCACCCGCCCGGCCACGACGATGCCGCCGCCGTCCTGACGCAGGGACTCCAGAAACGCCTCTCGCGCCACTGGGCGATCGACGGCGACGCCGACACCCGCGCCCGGGCCGTCCGCTTGACCGGCGCGGTCGCGATCAAGACGGACGATGCGCGCGGCACCCGCCGGGTCCGCCGGTACGACAAGGCGGCCGGGGCGTGGCGGGAGGCCGAGGTGCCGACGCTCGTCCGCACGGCCTCCGCCCACGTGACGTGCCGCGTGGCCCGTCCCGGCACGAAGGAACCGCTCTTCGCCGTCGAGGCCGACCGCTCGTACGACTCGACGGCCGACCCGCAGGTGCGCGGCGAGTTGGGCCTCGGACGACCGGACGACCCCGACCGCGTCCCGCCGACGGATACGATCCTGGCCGACCTCCTGGACGGCTGTGCCGAGGACGTCGTCGCGATGCTCTCGCCGCAGGCCGTCGAGGCCGAGGTCCGGACGCGCGGCACGCTGGACGGCCTGGGCAACGACGGCCTCAAGGCCGCCGAGCAGGACGACCTGGAGACGGCCGTCCGGCTCCTGACGGAGGCCGTGACGAAGCATCCCGACGACGCGGCGCTGCGGTTCGACCTGGCGGCCGTCCTGGAGGCGGCGGGGCGGCTGGAGGCGGCCCTCGAGCATTACGTGGCCGTTCTGGAGCAGACGGACGGCCGGGACGCCGACGCCGCCGTCGCCGCCCGGCGCGTGGAGCGGGTCCTGACGCGGCGCGGGGCGAGGTAGGCGGAGGTGCAGAAGGCGGAGCGCGGTGGGCAGTCGTGCCCACCGCGCCGCCGCGCCCGGCGCGCCGTTCGAGCCGGCCGCGGAAGCGGCCGGACATCTTCATCCGGGGCGAAGGTCGCACTGCACCGGAGGATGACCCGCTGCTCCCGCGGCGGGTGCGGTAGGCGGAGGTGCAGAAGGCGGAGCGCGGCGGGTCTCCGTCCCCACCGCGCATCACGCCGGGTGGCATGCTTTCGCGCCTCTGCGAAAGCATGCGCTGCGGTTCGGGAAACACGCTTTCGCCCGCGAAAGCGTGCCACCCGCGATGGGGGATGACGATGGAACAAATCTACCTCTCCGAACAGGCGTTCCTGAGCGTCATCCTCTCGGCCGCCGAGGTCTACGGCCGGGAGTGTTACGGCCTCCTGTTCGGCTACTCGCTGACGGGCAAGACCATCGTCGAGGGGGCGATTGCGTACCAGACGGCCGAACGCAAGTTCTCGCAGGTCTCGCTGTACGAGCGGCAACTGAAGATCATCCAGCGGGTGATTCAGGAGTTCCCGAAGCACGCGTACGTGGGCGAGTTCCACTCGCACCCGTTCTTCCGCGGGGCCGCCGGCGACACCGGCCTCGGGCCCGACGACCTCTCCGGCATCCGCGAGCCGGAGGTCCAACTCGTCGTGGCCATCAATCCGCGCCGGCGGTCGGTGGACTGGTCGACGAACCGCGACGGCACGCTCTCCGGAAC
>JAWODB010000032.1:0-13072 GCA_046483505.1 Phycisphaerae bacterium | reverse complement strand
CGCCACGCGGGTGTGCGCGCACCCGTTCGGGCACCCGGAGATGCACACCGTCCCGGCGGGGTCGAGGCGGCCGGCGAACCGCTCGCGGATGCGGTCGGCCAGCAGGCGTCCGTGGTGGCGTGCTCCGGCGCCCGCTGGTGCCGGAGGGGCCTGGCCCGGACGGACCTGCTGGCCGACCGCATCCGCGAGCGGTTCGCCGGCCGCCTCGACCCCGCCGGGACGGTGTGCATCTCCGGGTGCCCGAACGGGTGCGCGCACACCCGCGTGGCGGACATCGGGCTGACGGGCGGGCAGGTCCGCGCCGACGGCGGCCGGCAGGAGGCCTGGACGCTGTATGCGGGCGGCGGGATGGGCCGCTCGCCCGCCCTCGCCGAACAGGTCACCGCGCGCCTCTCCGCCGACGAGGTCCTGGCCGAAATCGCGCGCGGGGCGGACGGGGCGTAAGTGACCGTCCTTGGTCCTTGGTCATTGGTCCTTTGTGCCTCGTTGCCGTTGTGTTCTTGCCTGTTGCCCGTGCCCGTTGCCGGTTGCCTGCCGTCGCGGTCCTGTGCGTGAGGCCCCCGTGGTCGTGGACGGTGCCTTTGCCGTTTGGTGTTCGCCGGTAGTTCAGGCCTGGAGGTGCCGGACACCAAACGGGGCGAAGGGCGCGATACCTCGGGTCGCCGCACGCGTTCAGAGAGAACGGGACCCCCTTCACGCGGGCGGCGGACGATGGCCCAAGGTCGACGGCAACCCGCAGCGCATCCGGCGAGGCGCGTTCGGCGCGCCCTGCGGCCGGCGGCGGCGCTGCTGGCGGCGGTCGCCGCGTGGACGGCCGGCGCCGCGCCCGCCCCGGCGGGCGACTGGCCCCGGTATCTCGGGCCGAACCAGGACGGCACCTCCGAGGAGACGGGCCTCCTGCTCGACTGGCCGGAGGGCGGCCCGCCGGTCGTGTGGACGAAGCGGCTGGGCGCCTCGTTCAGCCCGCCCGTCGTGGCGGGGGACCGGCTCGTCGTCTTCCACCGCATCGCGAACGACGAGGTCCTGGAGTGCGTGACGGCCGCGGCGGGCGGGCGCCTCTGGGAGTTCCGGTACCCCACCCGCTACACGGACCGGTATCGGTACAACGGGGGTCCGCGGTCCTCGCCGGCCATCGACGGCGACCGGGTCTACGCCTACGGGGCGGAGGGGATGCTGACGTGCCTCGACCTGGCGACCGGGCGGAAGGTCTGGCAGCGGCCGCTGAACCAGGACCTCTCGGCCCCGCAGGCGTTCTTCGGCGTGGGCGTGCCGCCGGTCGTCGAAGGCGATCTTCTCCTGCTGAACCCCGGCGCACCCGGCGGGGCCGGCATCGTCGGCGTCGACAAGGCCACCGGCGCGGTCCGCTGGAAGGCCACCGACCACGGGGCGAGTTACTCCACGCCCGTCGTCCGGACGGTGCGCGGCCGGCGCCTGGTGTTCGTCCTGACGGCCGAGGGCCTCGTCGTCCTCCATCCCGCCACGGGCAAGGTGCACGCCACCATGCCCTTCCGGTCGGTGTACCGCGAGTCCGTGAACGCCGCCTCGCCGGTCGTGGTGGGGGACCGGGTGTTCCTCTCGGCGGCGTACCGGGTGGGGTCGGCCCTGGTGGAGGTGACGCCGGAGGGCCTGGAGACGGTCTGGCGGAACAAGAAAAACATGCAGAACCATTGGGCCACGAGCATCTACGCAGGCGGGGTGCTGTACGGCTCGCACGGGCGGCACGGGCGGGAGGCCGTGGCCCGGTGCATCGACTGGGATACGGGGCTGGTGCTGTGGGAGAGCCCGCGCGGCCTGGGCCGCATGACGTTCACGCTGGCCGAGGGGCACCTCCTGGTGATGGGCGAACTGGGGCACCTGCTCCTCGTGGAGGCGACGCCGCTCGGGTACACCGAAAAGGCGCGGGCGAAGGTGCTGGCCCCGCCGTGCTGGGGCCCGCCCGTGCTGGCCGGCGGCCTGCTGTACGTGCGGAACGAGACGGTCCTGACGTGCCTGGATATGCGTAAGCCCGCGGAGAACGGCGGGTAAGGCGCCGGCCGGAATGCGCTCCG
Organism: Phycisphaerae bacterium; assembly: GCA_046483505.1. Lineage (GTDB taxonomy): Bacteria > Planctomycetota > Phycisphaerae > FEN-1346 > FEN-1346 > BS750m-G62. Next base: position 11,024 of record JAWODB010000032.1, on the reverse strand, counting down.
CCTAGGGTTTCTTCGCGTCAGGTTTTTCCGCTTCGGCCTTCTGCGCTTCCGGCTTCTTGGGCGCGGGTTTCTTGGGGGCGGGCTTCTTGGGTGCGGGTTTCGTCGCCTCCGTCTTCTTCGCGTCCGGTTTCTTGGGGTCGGACTTCTTGGCGGTCTTCGCGGTGGGGGTCTTGGTCAGGCGCGGTTTCTTGGCCCGGGGGCCGAGGGCCAGAAACGCCGGCGTGATGGCCGAGACGGTTTCCTTCCCGGCCTTCGTCTCGCCGCGGAGGATGAGGGTGTACCGGACGTCGGTCGGGTGCTGGTTGGGGTACCGGATTTCGCAGCGGACGGTGTTCTTGCCGGCGGGGATGACGGCCCGCTTGGTCATGCGGACGCCCTTGGGCGGGTTGTGGAGGGCGAGGCGGATCGGCCCCTTGACCGTCTTGTCGCGTTCGGCCTTGACGTCGATGAAGGCCGTCCGGCCGCCCGCGAAGCGGATGAACCCTTCCTCGGGCACCTGGGGGATGAGTTTGAACGGCCCGGGCTCGACCACCGTCATGAGCATCTCGTCGGTGGGCAGGAGGTGATGATAGATGAATGCCTGCATCACGTCCTCGGCGGGCAGGGCGCGGCGCCGCAGGGTCGTGCCGCCCGCGTCGGCCTCGCCGGTCACGACGGGCCGGTGGGTGCCGAGGGGGGCGTTCCGGGGGGCGGTCAGGGTCAGGATCGTCTCGTCGAACTTCTCGGGAATCGCCGTCCCGCTTGCCTCGAAGCCGTCGGGCAGCCCGTCGAGGGAGAGGTCGATCTGGCCGGTGAAGCCGTCCCGCCGCAGGGCCTTGACCATCATGACGGTGGTGGCGCCCCGGCCGACGGTGGGATTGGACGGCGTGACGCGGAGGCGGAAGTCGGGCCGCGGCGGGCGGACGGTCAGCCGGTAGGCGTACGCCTCGCCGCCCTTGCCCTGGATGTCGCGGACCCGCAGCAGGTAGTCGCCCGCCTTCTTGAACGTGTGGACGAGGTAGGAGTCGGCGTGGTGGGTGACGTACGGTTCGGCGGGGTCCTCGTAATCGTCGCCGGCGGCCTCCTCGTTGCCGGCGGGGTCGAGGAGCGTGAGCACCGTGTCGACCGGCGAGCCCAGGACGCGGGCGTCCACGTCGAGGACGAGGGTCTGCTTCGCCTTGACCGTGAACGTATAGAAATCCGTGTCGCCGGGCTCCGCGATGCGGGCGTTGACCGTGACGGGCGGCGTCAGGCGCCGGGCCTTTTTGGCGGCATCGTTGGGTTCGGCCTCGTCGGTCTCGGGCGTCTCGCCGACGCCGAACGGGACGGCGTTGGAGCGGGCCGCGGGGCCGTCGAGTTCGATCCACCGGCGGTCGGGGCACGGGGGCGTCAGGTCCAGGGTCACCTCCTGCTTCGGCAGGTTGGCGCCGAAGAGGCGTACCGTGGCCGTGGTGCCGCGCTTCGCCCCGATGGGCCGGACGTGGGTGATGAACGGCACCTGGCCGACGGTCAGGCGGTAGACGAAGTCGCCGCGCCCGCGGTAGATGGCGTCGCGGACCTCCGCCACGTACTCGCCGTCCTTCGGCACCTCGAAGATCAGGACGGGGTCCGGCCGGAAGCGGAAGTCGTCGACGTAGGCCACGTCCTTGCCGGTGGCGGCGTCGTAGAGGGTGAGGACGGCCTGGAACCATCCGGGGACGGCGTCGGCGATGAAGGGGAGCATGTCGCGGGCCTGGACGCGGACGACGAGGGTCTGGCCGGCCCTGGCCTTGAAGCGGAAGCGGTCCTTGTCGGCGCCGAAGATCTGGCCGTTGGCCACCGCCGGCAGGTCGGGCAGCGGCTGGGCCTGGGGGGCGGCGTCGTTGGGTTCCTTTTCGAGGATTTCGGGGAGGCGGCCGACGAGGAACCGCCAGCGGTTCGTCACGCCGCCGGGCGTGATGAGGCGGAGGTCGCGCGGGCCGGGGGCGGCGTCCGGGGCGATGGTCACCGAGAGGTGGGCGCGGTCCGGGGCGTTCTTGTCCTTCTTCTTCGCCTTGGCGTCCGGCAGGACGACCGTCTCGACCGTGCCCGTCACGCCCTTGCCGCTGACGTGCACGCCGCCGGCGCCCTTCAGGTTCTGGCCGGAGACCGTGACCTTGACGGTGGTTCCCTGCCTGCCGCCGGCGGGGTAGATGTGGGCGATGTGGCCGGGCAGGGCCTGGCCGGCGGCAGGTCGGGGCCCGGCCGTCAGGAGCAGGAGGGCCGCGGCGGCCGCGGCGGCGATCGCCGCCGGCCGGCGGCGGTGGAGCGCGGTTCGCATCGTTCCGTCACCTCGTCTACGTGGCGTTCGGTTCCGGCTTGGACTTCGGTTTGGCCTCTTCCTTCTTCGGTTGAGGTTTGGGTTTGGGTTTCGCCTCTTCCTTCTTCGGTTGAGGCTTGGGTTTCGGCGTCGCGTCTTCCTTCTTCGGTGGGGGCTTGGGGGGCGCCAGGCCGATCGCCTTGGCGACGAGGCCGGGCTTGTGGTACGTCGCGGCGAGATCCTTGGGGGCGTTGCCCTGTCCGCGGGTCCGCCACGTGACGGCGTCGGGGCCGGAGGCGGCATAGTGGCCGGCGGGCGTCAGGGCGACCCACCCGTCCGTGCCGGGTGCCAGGTGGACGAGCGTGGCGCGCCTCTTGCCGCTCGCGCCGTCCCACAGGCGGACGGTGCCGTCGGCCCCGGCGGAGGCGACGTGCTTGCCGTCCGCCGTCGCCGCCACGGCGTAGACCCAGTCGGTGTGGCCGTGGAAGGTCCTGGCGATGCGGCGGTTGGTCTGGTAGGCGAGGACGCGGTGGTTGTGGCAGGCGACGAGGATGTACCGGCCGTCGGGGGGCCAGCAGACGTCCAGGGGCATGGCGGCGCCGGTCCAGGCGTCGCGGGGCCGGGGTTTGCGGCGGGGGCCCCGCTTGATGTCGGCGTCGACGTAGGCGACGCTGACCGTCCGCTCCTGGGGCCCGGCGACGGCGGCGAAGGCCATCTTGCCGTCCGGGCTGAGCGCGGCCGCGTGGGCCTCGTCCTTCAGGTCGTAGCGGAGGATGGGTTTCCAGGAGCCGACCTCCCAGATGCGGAGGGTCCGGTCGCTGCCGCACGTCGCCATCCGCTTGCCGTCGCCGCTGAACGCGACGCCGAGCACGCGGTCGGTGTGCCGGTCGATGGTGGTGACGGGCTTGCGGGTCCGTGGGTTCCAGAGGTAGCATCGGCCGTCCTCGCTTCCGGCGGCGAGGAGTTGGCCGTCCGGGCTGACCGCCAGGCACCGGACGGGGCCCTCGGGGTCGGTCCGTTCGGCCGTCATCTTGCCGTCGGCCGCGCTGAAGAAGGCGACGCGGCCGGGGCGGCCGGGCCGGCCGTCGCCGACGGCGAGGACCTTGCCGCCGTCCACGAACGCCACCGCGTGGACCATGCCGTCGAGGCGGCCGGCGCCGATGCGGCGGCGGAGGCGGGGGGCGGCGAGGTCCCACAGGGCCACCTCGCCGTAGCCGCCCACGGCCAGGGTCCGCCCGTCCGGACTGAACTCAAGGGCCGCAATCGGCAGCGCCGGGCCGTACCGGACGACGAGGTCGACGGCGGGGGTCTTCCTGGCGGCGTCGGCGTTGACGACGGGGACGGCCAGGGCGCGCTTCGGCCCGGCGTCGGCGTCGGCGGGCGCCAGGACGGCGGCGCCGGCGCCCGCCAGGACCGCGACGAGAAGCAGAGGACGAGCACGCATGGATATCCTTCCCTGGTTCGGCCCGGGGGCCGGGGGTTACATGATCTCGGTCAGCATGCCGCCGCTGGCCACGTCGCCGCCCGCCACGGGGGTGACGTAGGCGACGCATCCGCGCGGATGGGGCAGGCGGCCGGTGGGGTCGATGCCGAGGAGTTGGTACAGGCTGGCCGAGAGGTCCCACGGGTAAATCGGCCGCTCGATGACGCGTTCGCCCTTGAGGTCGGTCTTGCCGACGACCGTGCCGCCCTTGAATCCGCCGCCCGCGACGACGGCCGAGAAGGCGGTGCAGAAGTGGTGCCGGCCGCCGTTCCACGGGGGCTCGTTGTAGATCTTGGGCGTCCGTCCGAACTCGCCGTACCACGTGACGAGGGTCTCATCGAGGAGGCCGCGGGCGGCCAGGTCCTCCAGCAGGGCGCTGAAGCCCTGGTCGAGGTCGGGCAAATACTTCTCCATGCGTTCGAAATGCTTCTTGTGGGTGTCCCACCCGCCCCAGTTGACGGTGATGAACGGGACGCCCTGCTCGGCCAGGCGGCGGGCCAGGAGGCACGACTGGCCGAAGGTGGTCCGGCCGTAGCGGTCGCGGAGGTGGTCGGACTCCTCGTTCATCTCGAACGCCTTCTTGGCGTCGCCGAGGACGAGGCGGTAGGCCTTCTGTTGGAAGTCGTCCATGCGGTCGAGGGCGCCGCTGCGCTCGAGGCGGCGGGCGAGGGTGTCGACCGCGTCCAGGAGCGACCGCCGCTCCTTCATGTGGGTCATGCGGGCCTCGCTGCTGTCCAGGCCGCCGATGCTGAAGTGCTTGCTGTTCGGGTTCCCGCCGGTGGCGAACGCCTTGTAGGCGGCGCCGAGGAATCCCGCCTCGTTGAAGCGGCCGAGGGGCCGCGTGACCGTGATGTACGGGGGCAGGGCGCCCGTGTAGGCGCCGGACTCGGTCTTCTTCAGGGCGGTCACGGCCCCCGTGGACGGGTAGACGAGTTCGGAGGCCGGCAGGGTGCCGGTCTGCATGAGGTAGGTGGCGGTCTCGTGGGCGTTGGTCGGATGCGTCAGGCCGCGCAGGATGGCGTACTTGTCGGCCTGCTTGGCCATCTGCGGCAGGGTCTCGCAGAGTTGGATGCCCTTGACGTTGGTGGGGATGGCCTTCTTGTAGGGGCCGGTGTAATCGGGTCCGGCCTGGGGCTTGGGGTCGAAGGTGTCGGTGTGAGCCGGGCCGCCGCCCATCCAGAGTTGGATGACGGAGCGGGCCTTGCCCTTCTTGACCTCGCCGCGGGCCTTCATGGCGGTCCAGTCGGCCAGGGTGAGGCCGGCCAGGCCGGCCGCCCCGACCCGGAGGAAGGTCCTCCGCGTCAGGCCGCCGCCGGACGGCCGGATGCCACGGGCGTCGATATCGAACATGGGTCTGCCTCCGCTGTCTCTGCGCGGTGGGTCTCCGCACCCCCCGCGGTATGGGCGGCCGCCGTGTTCGTTCGCGGCGGGTACGGAGGCCCGCCGCGCCTTACGGCGCATGGCGGCGACGTGCGGGGCTCTGCCATGCGGGTCCGCCCCGCGGGCCGTCGCCGGCTCCACGGGCGGTCTCGCGCCCGTCGGCCCGCCCGACGCGCCCTCAATGATTGAACAGAAACTCCTTCGTGTTCACCAGGGCCCACATGAGGTCCTGGACGGCCCGGGCGCGGGCCTTCTCGTGCGTCTTCAGATACGCCAGGGCCGCCTCGCGTTCGCCCTTCGTGGGCGGACGGGAGACGGTCAGCAGCCACAGGTCCTCCACGATGGTGGCGTCGGGCGTCTTGGCCTTCATCCACGCCTGGATACGCGGGCTGCGGGTCACCTTGCGTTCGAACGCCGAGGAGTTGATCAGGTACAGCGCCTGCCGCATGGACGTGCGGCAGTTGCGGTCGCTCTCGAAGGCGGTGTCGCGCGGGGGTCGGCCGAAGAGTTCCAGGAACGGCGTGCCGACGCTGCCGTCGGCCATCTGGGTGGCGCGGAAGCCGTCGGGCCAGTGCGAGTACGGTTCCGGGATGCGGCTGGAGAACCGGTCCCACACCTGGGTCACGCGGCCGACGGCGTCGGAAAGTTGCTCGGCCGTCAGCCGCTTGACGGGGTAATGCGAGAACAGCGCCTCGTCGTGGGCGTTCAGCGGCGTCGTCTCCGAGGACCGCTGGTAGGTGGCGCTGTTCAGGATCAGCCGGTAGATGTGCCGCAGGTCGAACGCGTGGGCCACCAGTTCCTTCTCCAGGAAGTCGAGGAGGGCGGGGTGGGAGGGGGGATTGGTGGGGCGCAGGTCGTCGGCCTCGTGGACGATGCCCCGGCCGATGAGCCAGAACCAGATGCGGTTCACGATGTTCCGCGCAAAGTACGGGTTCTCGGGCGAGGTGAGCCAGTCGGCGAAACGCGTCCGCGGGTCCTCGCCGGGCTTCACCTCCACGGCCTTGCCGCCCAGGAACTTCGGCTGGACCACCTCGCGGGTAACGGGGTGGCGGAGGGTCTCGTCCGGGTCGCGGTAGACGATTTCCTCCTTCCACTCGCGGGTGCTCTTGAACGTGATGCCGGCGAAGAAGGCGGCCATGCCGAGGTTGTCGTCCAGGGTCCAGCCCTCGGTCGGATGGCCGTGGCAGCGGGCGCAGCCGATGCGGGCGCCCATGAAGACGAGGGCGGCCTGCTCGGCGAAGCCCTGGGGGTCCCGCTTCTTCAGGCCGCGGTAGAAGTTGGCGGGCGGCTCGCGGAAGTTCGACCCGCTCGAGACGAGCAGGTCCCGCACGAAGGCGTCGTAAGGCCGGTGGCGGGCGATGGCGTCGCGGACCCAGTGATGGTACGCCTGGACGGCGTTCGGCCAGAGGTTGGACGGGTACTCGGCCTTGATGCGCAGGAGGTCGCCCCACTTCAGGGCCCAGAAATCGGCGAACTCCGGCCGCCCGAGCAGCGCGTCGATGCGTTTCGACCGCTTCGCGGGGTCCGTGTCCGCCAGGAACGTGCGGACCTCGTCGGGGGTCGGCAGGATGCCGATCGTGTCCAGGGACACCCGCCGCAGGAAGACCTCGTCGGAGGCGGGCCCGGAGGGCGGAATGCCCAGGGCCTTCAACTTCGCGTGCACCCGTTCGTCAATCCGGTTGTTCACCGCCGCCTTGGGGAACCCGTCCGGCAGCGGCTGGGGCACGGCCACGCGGGCCACCGCCGCGTGCCGACGGTACGTCGCGATGATGACGGCCTCGCCGAACCCCTCGGCCCGGACCGTGCCGTCCTGGGTCACCGTGGCGACCGTTTCGTCGGCGGACTGGAACCGGGCGGTGCGGGTCACGTCCCTGCGGGTGCCGCCGGCCAACTCGGCGACGACCTTGAGGGTGCCGGTGGCGTCCTTCTTGAGGGTCGTGCGGGCGGGCTCGAGGGTGACCGAAGCCAGGCGTTCGGCCTCCCCGCTGCCGCGGGGGGCGCCCTGCTCCAGCCACGCCCGGATGACCCGGTACGCCGGCGAGCCGGGCGGGACGCTCTTGCCGCCCTCGTGCCCGAGGCCGCCCATCGCCTTCAGGAGGAACAGGCTCTCGAGCGGCTTGACGGGGTCGATGCGGCGGCCCTCGTCGGCCCGCGTGATGGCCAGGTAGTCCGCCTCCGGGTAGGCGGCGAAGAGCGAGAGTTTCAGCCCGCCCTTGCCGGCCGCCGACCCGTGACACGTGACGGCGTTGCACCCCAGGCCGTTGAGGGCGGGGAGGACGTCGGCGGCAAAGGAGACGGGGCCCCTGGCGGGCTTGGCGGGAGACGGCTTCTTGGGTTCGGGCTTGGGCGCGGCCTTCGTCTCGTCCGGCTTCTTTGGTTGAGGCTTGGGCGCGGCCTTCTTCTGGTCCGGCTTCTGGGCATCGGCCTTGGGCGCGGGCTTCTTCTGGTCCGGCTTCTGGGCCTTGGAGGCGTCCGGCTTTGAAGCAGGCTTCCCGGCCGGTTTCTTGGCGGCGGGCTTCTCGGCTTCGGCCCCGGTCTTCTCGGTGGGTTGCCCGGCCTCGGCTGCCGACAGGCAAAGGGCCAGGCCCGCGAGCGCGACGGCGGCGGCAACGGCCCGGACCACGTGCGTCATGACGTCGTTCCCCTTCCTGCATGCGACCGCCGCGTCGGCGGTGTCCGGGAGACGCCTCGTCTCCGCCGGCGGTCCCCGTCCCTCTGACGGTCTGTCCGGCGGGGCGGGCGGCGTGCCGGCCGTTTCCTCGCGGTAGTATCTAACCCGCTGCGGGGCCGGGGGTATCGCCAGAGGGCGGGCGATTGCACCGGAATCCTAGGCCCCCGGGGCCACGCCCGTCAACCCGCCTGCGCCGCCCCCCTCCCGGTTTGGAGATCATCCGGACCGGCTCCTGTGGGAGCGGAGAGGCCGGGCGGTGTCTGAAATTCGCCTCCGGGAGCGGCCTGATTTGACTGGAGTCCGGTTTCGTGGTATTAAGAAGGCGCAAAACGCGTTTTGCGTTTGTGTTACCGCCGGCCGAAGGAGGGGAGTACGCACTTGTCCAACCGCCTGCCGTCTGTGTCGCCGGACGTTGCCGGTCCGCGCTTCGAGCCGATGGAGCCCCGTCTCCTGCTCGATGCCGGGCCCGTCGTCATCAACGAGATCATGTACCATCCGGCGGGGGTGCCCGAGCCGCTCGGCGAGGAGTTCGTCGAACTTTACAACGCCGGGCCCGACCCGGTCAACCTCAACGGGTGGCGGCTGAACCGCGGGGTGGACTACACCTTCGGCGACATGACGCTCGGGGCCGGCGAGACGCTCGTCGTGGCCGGCGACACCGCCGCCTTCCAGGCCGCCCATCCCGATTTCACCGGCACCGTGGTTGGCGGCTGGGAAGGCCACCTCTCCAATTCCGGCGAAGACGTGGAACTCGAAAACGCTCTCGGCGACCGCATCGACCTCGTGTCCTATGCCGACCAGGGCGACTGGGCACACCGGGAGTACAGCCGCGGCGTCGAGCGGGTCGAGAGCCTCACCGTCGACGGCACGGAGGCCACGGCCCGCATCGTCGACCACGGCGTGTTCTTCGTGGATGACCCCGATGCCACGGTCGAGATCTTCGGCGCCAACGAGCCGGAGTACAACGGCGTCTTCGACGTCACGGACGCGACGGCGTACTCGATCTCGTTCGACCTGGGCGTGGAGCCGGCCGGCCCCGCCACCGGCACCATCCTGTGCCGGCAGTTGACCGACGAGGACCACACGGGATGGAGTTGGGTCTCGATGGCCGACGGCCTCGGCCGGTCGGTCGAACTCATCAACGGGGCGTTCTCGAACGAGACCGGCCAGAACTGGGCGGCGAGCCTGGCCGACGGCGGGACGCCGGGGGCGGCCAACTCCGTCGCCGCCGCCGATATCGCCCCCGTCATCCGCGACGTATCGCACGGCCCCGCCGTGCCGGGCACGGCCGATCCCGTGACGGTCACGTGCGAGGTCGTCGACGACCACGGCGCCCCCCTGACGGTGACGCTCCATACCCGCGTGGACACCGAGGAGACCGACTTCACGCCGCACGCGATGTTCGACGACGGGCAGCACGGCGATGGCCCGGCGGGCGACGGCGTGTACGGGGCCACCGTCGGCCCGTTTGCGACGGAAGGGACGATCGTCGAGTTCTACGTCGAGGCGAGCGACGGCACGCACGCGCGGACCTGGCCCGCCCCGGCCCGCCTGCCGGGCGACCCCGTCACCTACGGGCAGGCCGCCAATGCCCTCTTCCAGGTCGACAACGGTTACGTGGCGCCGACCGAGTGGACGCCCGGCCGCATGCCGATCTACCGGCTCATCATGCGGGACGCCGAGCGGGACGAACTGATCCAGGACATCTGCGGCACGGGCGACCACGAGTCGAACGCCCAGATGAACGGCACGTTCATCTCCGTGGACGGCGTGGACGTGCGGGTCCGGTACCAGGTGGGCATCCGGAACCGCGGGGCCGGCAGCCGCACCAGTTCGCCGTACAACCACCGCGTCAACTTCCCGCACGATACGCCGTGGAAGGGCGTGACGAACCTCAACCTGAACCACCGGTACAGTTGGGTTCAGGTGATCGGGAGCAGCCTCTGGCAGGCCGCCGGCCTCGCCGCCGCCGACGCCACCGGCGTGGAGGTCCGGGTCAACGGCGTGGACCGCGCGGAGACGGGCAGCGAGATGTACGGCGCCTACGCCGCCGTCGAGGTCCTCGACGACGACTTCGCCGACCACTGGTGGCCGGACGACTCGGCCGGCGACCTCTGGCGGTGCTCCGACAACGACATTCCCGGCCAGCAGGCCGACCTGGACTGGGAGGGCGCGAACCCCGACGCCTACCGCGACACGTACGACAAGCAGACCAACGCCGGTGCCGACGACTGGTCCGGCCTGCTCGACCTCTGCCACACCCTCATCAACGCCCCCGACGAGACGTTCCTCGACGAGGTGAGCCAGCGCATCGACCTCGACCAGTGGCTGCGGCACATCGCGGTCGATGCCCTCGCCGGCAACCTGGAGGGCGGCCTGACGAGCGGCCGGGGCGACGATTTCGCCATGTACCAGGGCGTCGCCGACCCGCGGTTCCTCCTTGTGCCGCACGACCTCGACACCCTGTTCGGCCAGGGCGACCACAGCCCCGACCCCGACCGCAGCATCTTCGTCTACGACGGCGTCGACGGCCTCGACCGCCTGCTCCACCATCCGGACGTCGTGGCCCGGTACTACGCCCAGTACCTGGACCTCATCGAGACGGTCTTCGCGCCCGAGGCGTTCGAGGCGCTGCTCGATCGGACCGTGGGCGGCTGGGTGCCGGAGTCCGTCATCCAGGAGATGGAGGATTATCTGGACGATCGCATCCACGGGACGGGCGGCGTCCTCGACCAGATTCCCCGGGACGGCCTGACCGTCGACTCCTCCCTGGCGGAGCAGGACGGCTATCCCCGCACGACGGACGACGACTTCCAGGTGGACGGCACCGCCGACGGCACGACGCGGTCGATTACCGTCAACGGCGAACTGGCCGAGTGGAATCCCCGCAGCGGCACCTGGACGTTCGACAGCACCGATTTCGACTCCGGCTACACCGAAGAGATGCTCGTGGCCGGCGACGCCGGCGTCGCCTACCACGTGCCGACGCCCGGCGACGACCCCGCCGCCTGGACCGACCCGCTCTATGACGACAGCGGCTGGGCGACGACTATAAGCGAGGGCACCGCCGGCCTGCTCGTCACGGAGATCCGGACGGGCGGCGGCACGTCGTTCGTCGAACTCCAGAACGTCTCGGACGCCGCCATCGACACGGACGGCTGGAGCGTCGTCGTCAACGACCCGAGGCTCGGCAGCGCGAGCGACGTCCCAGCCGGTGGCCAGGACGTCGCTCG
>JAWODB010000316.1:0-12394 GCA_046483505.1 Phycisphaerae bacterium | reverse complement strand
GGACCTCGTCGAGCGCATCCGCACCGAGCAGGACGGCTGGCTGGACCGGCACTTCGCGAACCTCGTCCACAGCACGCTGCCGAACCTGCGGTACCTGCCGTGAGGCCATCTCGTGCGTCAGGCCGCCGTTCGGCCCGCCCTGGAGATCGCCCCACGGCAGGTACCGCAGGTTCGGCAGCGTGCTGTGGACGAGGTTCGCGAAGTGCCGGTCCAGCCAGCCGTCCTGCTCGGTGCGGATGCGCTCGACGAGGTCCGTCTCGAACGCGCTCTCGGCCCCGAGCAGCGTCCACACGCCGGGGGCGAAGACGTACAGGGCCCAGTACCCCATCGGTTCGCTCGGCAGGCCGTCCAGGTACCGCCACGCGGGATACAGGCGGCGGTTGAAGCGGGTCCGGATGGCCTCGAAGAGGCGGTCGGCGTCGGCGTCCTCGCCGGCGGTGGCCATCGCCCACACGGCCACGCCGCCCGCGGACATCCAGATGTAATTATGAAACACGTGGTCGTCGCTCACGCGGAGGCCGCGCGCGGCCAGCGGGGCCACGTTCCGGCGGATTTCGGCCCGGACCTGGGGCGTGACGCCGGGCGCATCGTACAGCCAGTCGTACGCCAGGCCGAACTCCAGCAGCCGGTAGAAGATGTGGAACGTGTCGGGCCGCTCCGGGCAGCGGTACTCACGCATGCGGCGGACGGCCTTCTCGGCGGCGGCCTCGTCGCCCGTCAGCAGGTAGACCATCGCCTGGGCGTGGGCGGCCTTCTGTCGGCGGAGTTGGTCGAGCATCGCCCGGAAATCGGCGTCCCGCGCCTGGCCGCGCAGGTGCTCCAGCGACACGGCATGCGGCGTGGTGCGGGCGCGAAGGAGCAGCCGCGGCCGGCCGGGCTGCATCTCCGACGCCGGCGGGATGAGGTCGCCGGCCTCGCCCGCGCTTGCGGCGGCTGCCATGAGGCACACGGCGGTCGCGACGAGGCCGCAGACCGTCAGGACGATAACGCGGCAAGCGCATTCCGCGCGGTGGGTCTCCCGGCCCACCGCGCTCGCGGCGCTGATTCTGGTCTTGCGCGGCGGGTCGGGAGACCCGCCGCGCGGGAAGTAGCGTAGTAGTGTCAGGCGTCCCGTTCGGCTGCAACGTTGCGGCATGGGGGATGGCCTCCTTCCGCGGGTGGGGTCCGTGAGCCCTTCTGCATCATCCTACGCCGCGCCGGCCCGCGTGCAACGGCATTCTGAGCGGGTCGCGGTCAGTTGTGCGACGTGGCGCGCGGTGCCCGGTCTTGGACACCGCGCGTCGGGCGGGGCGGCGCGGGCGCCGGATGCAGCGCCTTAAGTTCGGATGGTAGCGCGGCGGGTCTCCGTACCCGCCGCGCAGCCCTGGAAAGGGCATTTCGAGCGCGGTGGGTGCGGAGACCCACCGCGCAAATGGCCGACTTAGCGTTGTAGTGCTAATGGGGCGGACGGCACGACGAGTAGTGTCCGGCGTGCAGCCGTATTGTGCCCCCGCCCGTGAACACGGTCGCTGCGTGTCGGTACGCTACACGCGGGGCGAGATAGTTCGCGATCCCTCGCTTGCCCTTGGGTTGGGCGTCCTTCCACCTCATCGTTCCATCAAGTCCTTCCTGCAACGCCACTCTCGGCGCGCGGCACAACGGACCAGCGACGAATGACGAAGGACGAATGACAAGGGACCAATGACCAATGACCAATGACCAATGACAAAGGCACCCCCTCACCCAACCCTCTCCCGCCAGGGGAGAGGGCCACTCTTGACGCGCACCCTCCAGAACGCTTTTCCGCGATCTCCGGGTTTTTATTGTTGACAACCGCCGCCGGCCCTCCGTACGCTTCAGCAGCCTCGCCCCAAAGGTTGCGCCGGAGCGGGGCAGAGGGGTGCCCCCCACGTCTCATACGCCGGGGCATACGAGCACGCGTGGCTTGCAAGGGAGCCCGTGGTGCAAGCGGCCTATCATACGGACGAAGCGGGGCTGGCTCGACTGCTCGAGGCGGTCGAGGCGGACGAGGTCTTTGCCGCCGTCCGCCGCGAGCGCGGCATCGAGTACTGCAACGTGCGCGCCCGCCCGGACGAGACGTTAGCCCTCCGCGAGCCGCGCCCCGCCGCCAGCCCGAAGGCCTTTCTCCAGCCCGTCCGCGAACGGGTGGCCGTCTACTCCGCCTCCGGCGTCGACGCCGAACGCTCCTGCCCCGCCTGCGGACGGCGGGCGCTGGTGGGCCTCCGGGCCTGCGACCTGAAGGCCATCGCGTACCTCGACAAGGTCTTCCGGGAGGGCGATTTCCAGGACCCGTTCTACGAGGCCCGCCGCCAGAGCGAACTCCTCGTCAGCGTCGATTGCGTGGCCGTCCACGAGAACTGTTTCTGCTCGGCCGTGGGCGGCAGCCCGTTCGCCGAGGCCGGCTTCGACCTGAACATCACGCCGCTGGAGGAGGGCTACCTCGTCGAGGTCGGCTCCGAGAAGGGGCAGGCGGTCGTCGACCGCGCGGGCGACGCCGTCACGGAGGCGACCGAGGCGCAGGGGCGCGAGCGCGACGAGCGCCGCGCGGCCTCCGTCGAGCAACTCAAAGAGCAGACGGGCGGCTGGCGGGTCTCCGACCGCATCCAGGAGGCGCTCCTGTCGAAGGACGAGGCCCGCGTCTGGGGCGAGCAGACCGCCGCCTGCGTCGAGTGCGCCGCCTGCACGTTCATCTGCCCCACGTGCCACTGCTTCTACCTGTACGACCAGGCGGGCGGGGAGGAGGAGTTCGAGCGGGTCCGCACCTGGGACTCCTGCATCCTGGGCGATTACCACCGGATGGCCGGCCCCGCCGGCGCCAAGCCGAGCCCGCGGCCGGGGCTGCGCACGCGCCTGGCGAACCGGCTCCTCCACAAGTACGCGTACAGCCCGACGCAGTACGGCATGCTCGGCTGCACCGGCTGCGGGCGGTGCATCGAGGCATGTTACGGAGGCATCGATATCCGCGAGGTGCTGAGGGAGATCGACTCGTGACCCAAGCCGTCGAGGCCAACCCCTACGCGCCGCAGGTGGCCCGCCTGAGCCGTGTTATTGACGAAACGCCCACCATCAAGACGTTCTGTTTCGACCTGGACCAGCCGCTGGAGTTCCGTGCCGGCCAGTTCGTCCAACTGGGCGTGCCGGGGTTGGGGGAGGGGCCGTTCACGCCGTCCTCCTCGCCGCTGGACCCCGCCCACCTGGAGGTCACGGTCCTTCGGACGGGCTGCGTGACGGAACGCCTCCACAGCCTGGAAGCGGGGGCCGTCTGCACCCTGCGCGGGCCGTACGGCAAGGGGTACCCGGTCGAGAAACTCCAGGGCCGCGACGTGCTCGTCGTGGGCGGCGGCGTGGGCCTCGCGCCGCTCCGGGCCCTCATCTACAAACTGCTCTCCATGACCGACGGGCTCGGCAAGGTCGTCATCAAGAACGGGGCCCGCGAGACGGCCGAACTCCTCTTCCGCCGCCAGTACGAGGAATGGGCCGCACGCGACGGCGTCTCCCTCGAGGTCACCATCGACAAGCCCGAGCCCGGCTGGGACGGCAACGTGGGCGTCGTCACCACCATCCTCGAAAACGTGCCGCAGGAGGTCGACCTCGCCAGCTGCTACGCGTTCACGTGCGGGCCGGAGATCATGCTGAAGTTCGTGACGCAGAAACTCCTGGAGAAGGGCCTCGCGCCGGAGCAGATCTACCTCTCGATGAACCGGCGGATGAGTTGCGGCGTGGGCAAGTGCGGCCGGTGCAACATCGGCCCGTACTACCTGTGCAAGGACGGCCCGGACATCTGCTACGCGAAGATCAAGGACTACCCGAATGTCTTCCCCTGAGGGTGCCGCCACGACGGCCGAGGCCGCCGCCCGCTGCCTCCTGTGCAGCGTGGGATGCCCGGTCCGCGCGCTGCGGGTCGGCCCGGACCAGTACGTGCCGGACTACGTCCCCCGGGCCGGCTACGCGGGGCTCTGCGGGCGGGGGAGCGTGCTCGTCGAACTGCTCGACCATCCCGAACGGCTCCGCCGGCCGCGGCGCGGCTCGGACGGTTCGGCGAAGACGGTGGACCTGGAGACGGCGGCCGCCGAGATGGCCGAGACCCTTCGCCGTGGCGCCTCGCCCGTCCTCGTGGCCGACGGGACGCTGGACCTCGATTCGCTGGCGGCCGTCGGCCGCCTGGCCCGCCAGACGGAGGCCCGCTGGACGGTCTACGTGCCGCCGGGCGACGCCGGCCTCGTCCACGGCCTGGACGCCTCGGGCGCCGCCGTCGTCGGGCCGGACGCCGTGGCCGACGCCGACGCCCTTCTCCTCGTCGGGGACGTCTTCGCCGCCCAGCCGGTGGCGGCCCACTGGGTCTTTGCGGCCCGCGACGCCAACCCGCGGATGGCGCGGCTGGTGGTGGCGGGGGCCGATACCGCCACGGCGAAGTTTGCGACCGCCCGGTTCGAACCGCCGCTCGAGACGGGCGGCTTCGCCCCGGTCGTGGCGGCCATCCGGACGGGCCAGGCCGACGACCTGCCGGACGGCGCCGCCCTGGCCGGCTGGAAGGAGCAACTCGCCTCCGCCGCCAGGCCCGCCATCGTCGTGACGGCCGAACTCGGGTACGCCGACGGCCGGGCGCTGGCCGACGAAGTCGCCGCCCTCGCCGCCGAGACCGGCGCCAGACTCTGCGCGCTGACGGCCTGCGGCAACGCGTGGGGGGCGATGCGCGTGGCGGCCGCGGGCGGCGGGGCGTGCCCGGCCGAGATGCTCCGAGAGGGACCCGACGCCGTCGTCGCCGTCGGGTGCGACCTGCCGTCGGCCTACGGGTCGACGATCGCGTCCCCCGTGCTCGAGAGGGCGAAGGAGGTCGTCTGGGTCGGCCCGCTGGCCGGCCGCACCGCCGACCGGGCCGCGCTGACGGTGCCGGCGGCGTTTACGTTCGAGACCTCGGGCCGGGCGCTGCTCGGCCCGGGCCGCCTGGTGGACTTTGGACCGCTGATGGCCCCGCCCGCGGGCGTGCCGTCGGTGGCGACCATCCTGGAGATGGCCGGCGTGCCCGGCGACGGACCGGCCGACGTCTCCGCCCCGTGCGAGGCGCCGGCGATGCCGAGTGGGGCGGGGGGCCGGGCAGGAGATGCCAAGGGACTCGTCGTGGCCCCGGCGTCCGATGCCGTCCAGTACGACGACGGCAGCATGACCGGCCGGGCCGCCTGGCCGCAGGCCGTGCGGCCGCGGGCCGTGCTCGCCGTGGCGGCGTCGGACGCCGAGGCCGCCGGACTGGCCGACGGGCACACCGCCGTCCTGGACGGTCCGGGCGGGTCGGCCGAGGTGGACGTGCAGATTCGTCCCGGCCGGCGGGCGGGGCAGGCGTGGGTCAGCCGCGGCTTTGCCGACGTCCGCGACGCCTTCGGCTGGTCGTGGGACGGACACCGGCCCGGGGAGCCGGTGCGGATGGAGGTCCGTAAGCCGTCCTAGTCACCCGCCGGGCTTGCCCGGCGCGTGCCGTTGGACGTTCGCGCAGCACGGCCGGACGAGACCGGCCGTGGCACGTGGCGCGAGGCTGTGTGTGGCCGGGCCGGCTTGTCCGGCCCGGAGGATACACCGGTTGATTCCCGGCCGGGCAAGCCGGCCGGGCCACCCAGGCAGGGAGCGACGCATGCCGGACGAAGCCATCGCCCAGCAGGTCGACCGCCGGGTCGTCCTCGACCTGGACCGGTGCATCGAGTGCAAGTCGTGCATGGCGGCGTGTTTCTACGGGCACGGCGAGATGGCGGGCGTCCAGTTCGTCGACATCGGCCCGGCCGTCCTGCCCGTCGTGTGCCGGCAGTGCGGCGACCCGGCGTGTGTGGAGGTGTGCCCGGCGGAGGCGATGACCCGCGACGACCGGGGCGTGGTGGCCCGCGGCGTGTTCAGTTGCCGGGGCTGTGGCTCGTGCGTGCGGGCGTGCCCGTTCGGCGTGCTGACCCTGGAGATGGTCGGCCACCAGGTCACGAAGTGCGACCTGTGCGAGGACCGTCTCGCCCGCGGCCAGGACCCGCGGTGCGTGGCCGTCTGCCCCACGGGGGCCCTGCGGTTCGCCACCGCCGAGGAGGTCGAGGCCGAGGGCCTGACGGTCCTCGGCGGCCGCATCGCCGGTGACCATCCCATCCGGCGGAGATAAGCCGAAATCGGAAACCGGAAAGCGGAAATCGGAAAGAACCAAGTAAACCACATATTTAGCCGCCGGGCTTGCCCGGCGCGTCGTCCGAGGAGCGGATCGTGAGCACCATCGGCATCTTCATCGCGGCGTCGGTCGGCACGCTGGTGGCGGGCCTGGCGTCGAGTTGGATCGACCGCAAGGTCACGGCCCGCGTCCAGTACCGCGTGGGGCCGCCGCTGCTCCAGCCCGTGTACGACATCCTGAAACTGATGGGCAAGGAGACGCTCGTTTCGTCGCGGTCCCGCGGGCGCGGATTCCTGCTGGCCCCGGTCGTGGGGCTGGCGGCGGGGCTGGTGGCGGTCAGCATCCTGTGGGCGGCCAACCTGTGGCCGGCCGAGGGGTTCCTCGGCGACCTCATCGTGGTCATCTACCTGCTGACGATTCCGGCGATCGCGGCCATTTACGGGGCGCTGGCGTCCGGCTCGCCGCACGCGGCGTTCGGGGGCAGCCGGGAGATGAAACTGCTCCTCTCCTACGAGTTGCCGCTCGTCCTGGCGGTCCTGGTGCCGGTGGTGCAGCGGGTGGCGGCGGGGGGCGAGGCGACGTTCTCCATCGGCGCCCTCGTGACGTTCCAGGCCGAGAGCGGGTGGGTGCTGTTCTCGCTGAGCGGCATCCTGGCGGCCGCCGTCGCCCTGGTGGCGATGCAGGCCAAGTTGACGCTCGTCCCGTTCGATTTGCCGGAGGCCGAAACGGAACTGATGGCCGGCTCGGTGCTCGAGTACTCCGGCCCGCCGCTGGCGATGATCAAACTGACGCGGGCGCTGCTGCTGGCGGCGGCCCCGATCTTCCTGGTGACGCTCTTCGCCGGCGGGGTGAGCGATGCCGCCTCGCCGCTGGCGTGGCTGGCGTTTGCCGGCAAGTACGTCGTCGTGCTGGTGCTGGTCGTCCTGATGCGGAACACGAACCCGCGGCTGCGGATCGACCAGGTGGTGCGGCTGTTCTGGTTCGGCCTGGCGCCGCTGGCGGCGGCGGCCCTGGTGCTGGCGTGGCTGGGGCTGTGAGATCTCAGATTTCAGATTTGAGATTTCAGAACGCGGAATGCGGAACGCGGAATGCGGAACGAGTGGCAAGGAGGCTTCGCCATACGCGGTGCGGCCTGTGTTCGCCGGCCCGCTTGCGGGCCGCGCGCCTTGAAGGGGCAAGGATTGCCGCGGCACGCCGCGGCCTACGTAAGCCGCATTCCGCATTCCGCACTCCGCACGAGAGGTGACGCATGAGCCTGACGATGCTCGGCCTGAAGAAGTCCCCGTGGGTCTACCACGTCAACGTGGGGGCGTGCAACAACTGCGACATCGAGGTCCTGGAACTCCTCACGCCCCGCTACGACGTGGAACGCCTCGGCATGGTCCTGGTGGGCACGCCGCGGCACGCCGACGCCCTGCTCGTCACGGGCATCTGCACCCGCCAGGCCGAGCCGCGCCTGCGCGAGATCTATCGCCAGACCCCCAAGCCGTGCGTCGTCTTCTGCATCGGGGCGTGCGCGTGCACGGGCGGAATCTTCCGGCACGGGTACCACTTCAGCCGGCCGGTGGACGAGGTGATCCGGGACGAGGACCCGGACGCCATCATCGCCTACGTGCCGGGGTGTCCGCCGAAGCCGGAAGCCATGATCGCCGGCGCCGCCACGGCGCTGGCGGCGCTGTGAGAGGGAACGCCCCCTGGGCGTAGAGGTGTCATGCTGAGCGACGCGAAGCATCTCGCCGCCGGCCACGGCACGGGCCGTACCCGTGCCAGGGTGCGAAACGAGAAACGGCAACGACCACGGCGAGATTCTTCGGGCCGTAAGCGGCCCTCAGAATGACAACGTCTTGCCGGCCCGCGGGGCTGGGGCAGTCGAGAGGGAAGGTGAAGCATGTCGGAACTTGAAAGTGTCACCGGCGCCCGGGTCGAGAGCCCGGTCCTGTCGCGCGTGCTGACGGCCCTCGGGGGCCTCGTGCTGGAGGTCGAGGAGCAGACGCCCGAGCGCGGCTGGGTCCGCGTGGACCCCGCCCGCGTCCGCGAGGCCTCGCGCATCCTGTTCGACGACCTCGGCGCCCGTCTCGCCACGGTCACCGGCATCGAGGTCCGCGACGGCATCGACATCCTGTACCACTGGTGCCTCGACCGCGACGCGTACGTGGTCACGCTGAAGGGCCTGGCCGAGGCCCCGTCGATGGCGATCGATTCGGTCGGCCAGGACTTGCCGGCGGCCGACTGGATCGAACGCGAGATGCACGACCTGCTGGGCGCCGAATTCCGCGGCCATCCGGACATGCGCCGCCTCATCCTCGCCGACGACTGGCCCGAGGGCGTCTATCCGCTCCGCCGCGACTTCAAGGTGCCGAAGGTCGACGGCACCGGCAAACGCGAGACCGACCAGTGGGCCGGGGCGGCCGACCCGAAGAAGACCCTCACGCCCTCGCCGTCGACGCCCAAGCGGCCGAAGCCCGGCCAGACGCTCATCAACGTCGGCCCGTTCCATCCCCTGCAGGAGGAGGCGGAGTTCTTCCAACTCTACTGCGAGGGCGAGACGGTCGTCGACATGGACATGCGCACCTCGTACAACCACCGCGGCATCGAGGAACTCTCCAGCCGCCTGACGTGGGACCAGGTGCCGTTCCTCGTGGAGCGGGTATGCGGCATCTGCTCGGCCAGCCACCCGTGGGCGTACATCCGGGCCGTCGAGACGCTGTGCGGCGTCGAGGCCCCGCCGCGGGCCGAGTACCTGCGGACCATCGTCGCGGAACTCGAACGCCTCCACAGCCACATGCTCTGGATCGGACTGGCCGGCCACTTCCTCGGCTACAACACCGTCTGGATGTGGGCCTGGCGGTACCGCGAGCCGGTCATGGACATCCTCGAGACGATCACCGGCAGCCGCATCCACTACGCCAACAACCGCATCGGCGGCATCCGCCGCGACGTCAGCCCGGACCTGTACCCCGAAATTCGCAAGGCCGTCGATTCCCTGAAGGAGCCGCTCGAACTCATCACGAAGGCCGTCCTCGACGACCCGGTGCTGCACGCGCGGCTCAAGAACGTGGGCGTCCTCTCCTACGAGGAGGCCCAGCGCTGGGCCGTGACCGGTCCGACGGCGCGCGGCAGCGGGGTGCCCATCGACGTCCGCCGCGACGAGCCGCACGGCGCCTACGACGAGGTCGAGTGGGAGGTCATCACCCGGCCGGAGGGCGACGTCTTCGCCAAGGCCGTCGTCCGGTGCCTGGAGTGCTTCGAGTCGATCAAGATCATCGAGCAGTGCCTGGACCGGATTCCGGACGGCCCCATCGCCGCCGAGGTGGACCACATTCCGCGTGGCGAGTCGTGCGGCCATTACGAGGCGCCGCGCGGCGAGACGTTCCACTACGTCCGCAGCGACGGCGGGCCGGGGCCGGTCCGGCACAAGATCCGGGCGCCCAGTTACGTGAACATCCCGTCGTTCCGGGCCTCGTGCATCGGCCAGCAGGTGGCCGACGTCACCATCATCCTGGCCTCGGTGGACCCGTGCTACTCGTGCACCGAGCGGATGGCCCGCCTCGTGGACGCCGAGACGGGCAAACCGATGGGGACGTTTCAGGACATGGTCCGCGCCAGCCGCGAGCGGACGCGCCGGCTGCGGGGGCAGGTGTGAATGGAGGATTGCTGCGCGGTGGGTCTCCGCACCCACCGCGCCCGAGGCAGGCATGAGGCGCGGCGGGTACGGAGACCCGCCGCGCGACAGGTGCAAGCGGCCCTCAGAATGACATCGCGGGGCGCCAGCGGGAGGCTTGTGAGGACAGCCCATGGACTACACCCGGCTCATCACGGTGCCGCTGGTGGCGGGCGTGCTGGTGTATCTGCTGGGGCTCCTCGGCCGGTCGCGGCCGCGGGCCGCCGGGCGGGTGGCGGCGGCGGTGGCGGTGCTCGTCATGCTCTGGACGGCCGCCTCCGCCCTCGCGCTGTTCCGCGCCCCGCCCGTGCCGTACGCCGACGCCGGCACAGCCATCGACCTCGGGCCGCTGACCTTCGCCCTGGCGTTCCGGGCGGACGGGCTGTCCGGCCTCGTCGTGCTGGCGGCGGCGGGGATTGCCCTGCTCGTGACGCTGTACAGCGTGCGGGCGATGGCCGAGCACCCCCGCGCCGCCGGCTTCTACGCGTGGGTCCTGTTGACGGTGTCGGCGGTGCTGGCGGCGGCGCTGGCCGACAACTTCCTCCTGCTCATCGTCGCGTGGGAGGTGGCCACGCTCGGCCTGTACCTCTTGGTCGGCATGGGCCGGCCGGAGGGCAGGGCGGGGGCGATGAAGACCTTCGCCATCCTCGGCTTCGCCGACGTCTGCCTCCTGCTGGGCGTGGCGATGGTGGGGCAGGCGGGCGGCGAGGGCAACCCGCTGTTCCTCCTGAGCGCCGCCGACCCGTTGGCGACGGGCCGGCCGCTCATGGCCGTCGCGTACCTCCTGATGGCCGCGGCCGCCCTGGCCAAGGCCGGTGCCATGCCGCTGCATACGTGGATTCCTGCGGCCAGCGAGGACGCGCCGACGCCCGTCTTCGCGCTGCTGCCGGCGGCGCTCGATAAGTTGCTCGGCATCTACCTGCTGGCCCGGATCACGTTCGAGGTGTTCGCCGTCTCGGCGGCCCTGGCGACGGTGCTCATGGTGGTCGGGGCGGCCACGATTCTTCTGGCGGTGATGATGGCGATGATCCAGCACAACCTGAAGCGGCTGCTGGCGTTCCACGCGGTCAGCCAGGTGGGGTACATGGTGCTCGGGATGGGCCTGGCGGCGTGGGTGCTGGCGGCCGGACGGGCCGCCGGCGGCGTCACGCCCGCCCAGCAGGCCGTGGCGACGGTGGCGTTCTGCGGCGGCCTGTTCCACATGCTCAACCACGCCATCTACAAGTGTACGCTTTTCCTGACGGCCGGGTCCGTCCTGCGCGTGACCGGCACGATGGAACTCGACCGGCTGGGCGGCCTCGCGCGGGCGCTGCCCGCCACGTTCGTCTGCTGCATTGTGGCGGCGCTCTCGATCTCCGGCGTCCCGCCGATGAACGGATTCGTCTCGAAGTGGCTCGTCTACCACGGGGCCCTGGGGGCCGGGTCGGGCCTGGCGATGGTGTGCCTGGTGGTGGCGGTGTTCGGGTCGGCCCTGACGCTGGCGAGTTTCGTGAAGGTCCTGCACTCGGTGTTCCTGGGGACGCGCGGCTCGGCGGTGCCGGCGGAGGAGGGCGGCCGCGAGAGCGGCTGGATGGTCGTGGCGATGGTCGCCCTGGCGGCCGCGTGCGTGGGATTGGGCCTCTTCGGCGGCCCGGCGGTGGCGGGCCTCATCCTGCCGGCGGCCGAGGCCGTCGGCCTGCCCGTGGCGGGGCTCGACACGGTCGGCTGGGCCAATCTGGGCCTGGAGGTCCGCGGCGGGGCGGGGCTCTGGGCGCCCTCGACGGCGACGGTCCTCATCCTCGTCGGCGTGGCGGTCGGCCTCCTGGTCTACCTGTACAGCCGGGCCCTGCGCGTGCGGGTCGTCGACAACTTCGTGGCCGGCGAGGACTCGACCAGCGACGAACTCTGGCACGTGTCCGGCACGCAGTTTTACGAGACGATTCAGCGGCTGCCCGTGCTGGGGGTGCTGTTCGGCGACGCCTCCGTCGGCGCGTTCGACGTGTACCGCCTGGCGGGGCAGTACGGGCACACGCTGGTCGAACGGCTGCGGGCGTGGCACTCCGGGCTGCTGGCGGCGTACGCGAGTTGGATCATCGTCGGCCTGGTGGTGCTCGTGACGGTGCTGGCGCTGGGGTAGGAAGGCTGTCATTCTGAGGCTCCGCGTGCGGAGCCGAAGAATCTCGCCGCGGGAGCGGCGTCGAGGCGAGATTCTTCGTCGGCCTTACGGCCTCCTCAGAATGACAAACGCGGGCGTTCCGTTTGCCCGAATCTGAGTAGAGAGGAATCGGCGACATGGACCCCATCCTCTGGATTCTGCTGGCGCTGCTGGGCTTCATGCTCATCGGGTCGCTCATCGCCATCGAGACGCGCGACCTCCTCTCGAGCGTCATCTGCGTGGGGGCCGTGGGGTTCGGCACGAGCCTGGTGTTTCTGCTGCTCGGGGCGCCGGACCTGGCGATCACGCAGGTGGTGGTCGAGATCCTGGTGCTCGTCGTGCTGGTACGGGTGGTCATTACGCGGCGCGACGAGACGCACGCCACCAGCCGGTCCACGCTGTCGGTGGGGGCGGTGCTGCTGGCGCTGGACCAGACTGAACCACTCCATCGGTCAGGAAAACAATCCGG
>JAWODB010000308.1:0-55096 GCA_046483505.1 Phycisphaerae bacterium | reverse complement strand
AGGGTTCTCCCCCAGGGTGCCTCGCCCCAGCATGCTGATCGGGGCGTGTGCCGCTGCCCCCCACTTTTGGGACGATACCACCCCTTTGGAGTATTCTTGGATTCCGGAGGCTGAACGGAAATCGCCGCTCGGGCATCTGCAGGAACGATTGTACCTGCCCGGGGGCTTGCCCCCAAGCGACTCTGCTTCGCCGTGCGATCGTCGCCCAAGCGGCCGGGCCGGCGCCAACCGACCGAACCGGTCGTCGCGATACCGACGAGCACCTCGGCTGCGTTTGAGAGTTGAATCCTGAGGGCGGAAGCGGTAGAAGCACCACACGGTCTCGATGGCAAGGAGAGGATAAAGATGAGCGGGTCGCACAAGATGCCGATGACACGCCGTCGCGTGCTGGCCGGCATGGTATCGGCCGGCGCTATGGTTGGATTTCCGTGCATCATCCCCTCGACCGTCCTGGGGAAGCAGGCCCCGTCGAACCGGATCACCGTGGGGATGATCGGCACGGGCCGGCAGGGGATCAACGTTAACCTGAAGACGCTTGTCAACATGCCCGAGGTGCAGGTGGTCGCCGTGTGCGACCCGGACACGTGGCGGATGGACAAGGCGATGGAGGTCATCCACAAGAAGTACGGCAACGAGGATTGCTCTCGCCATACGGACTTCCGCGAGATCGTCGCCCGCGAGGACATCGACGCCGTGATGGTCTCGACGCCGGACCACTGGCACGTACCCATCGCGCTGGCCGCGATCCGGACGGGCAAGCACGTCTGCTGCGAAAAACCGCTGACGCTCTCGATTGCCGAAGGCCGCGCGCTCGCCGACGCGGCGAAGGCGCAGGGCATCGTCTTTCGGACCGACAGCGAATGCCGGTCGCACGCCTACATGCGGAAGACGGCCGAGTTGGTCCGCAACGGGTACCTGGGCCGGGTCAAACGGATCGAGGTCGGGGTGCCCCGTGGCGACAAACCCGGCGGGGAGCCGACGCCGATGCCCGTCCCGGACGAGTTGAATTACGATATGTGGCTCGGCCCGGCCCCGCGTAAGAAGTACACCGTGGACCGCGTGCACCCGCCGAAGTCCTTGAGCCGGCCGGGATGGATGCGCTGCCGCGATACCTGCGAGGGCATGATCACCAACTGGGGCGCGCATTTGCTCGACGTGGCCCAGCAGCTCAACGACACGGAACGCACCGGTCCGGTCTCCGTGGAGGCGACGGGCCGGTATCCGAAGCCGGACTCGGGCCTGTGGAACGTCCTGATCGATTTCAAAGCCCACTACACCTATGCGAACGGCGTGGTGCTGGACTTCATGATGAAGGTGCCGTACATCCGCGTGGAAGGCGACGACGGCTGGATCGAGGCGCACTGGCATTCGCGCGGCGGCCTGACGGCACACGACAAAAGGATCTTCCGCACGGAGTTCAAGGCGTCGGATCTTCGCCTGCCGAAGCGGACGGACAAGGGCGATTTCGTTTATTGCATCAAGAACGATGCCCCCGAGGAATCGATGGCGGACGCCGAAGTCGGGCATCGCACCACCTCGGTGGCCCAGTTAGCACATATTGCCATACAGACAGACAAGAAACTCGCCTGGGATCCGGATAACGAAACGTTCGACGATCCGCAGGCGAACGGCCTGCTGACGCGACCGTACCGCAAGCCCTGGGGGTTGAATATCAACGTGTAACCCTGTGGCGGGACAGAGGGTCAGGCCCATCCCTACGGCCGGTGGCAAGCGAGGCGCTTCCCGTACGAAGGGGTTTTCCGGCCTGAGGCCTGAATACCGTGAAAAGAATCGTGCGACTCTGGGTGGCGGTCTGGCTGGCGGCCCTTATCGTGCCCGGACAAACCGCAACGACCCCGGCGCAACGAAAGACACTGCCAGTGTAAGCAGTGTACCTGAGAAAGGCGGAGCCGCAAGGAAGGTGAGGGGGTTCTTTGCCTTTGCGGATTCAACTCTGAAACGCAACCCGGCGCTGGAGCCCCGTCGCGTCGGCGTCGGCCTCACCCCGCGGCCCGAAGGGCTCCGGGCCGACGCCGAGGCGGCGGGGCGAAAGGGGCCCCTGGCAGCCTCGGAGCCGAGGCAGAGGCCTCGAACGCCCCAAGGCATCGTTTGGCATGTTGCGTTTTAGAATTGAATTGGCAGAGCCCCCTGTTTACGCGCTGGAGACCGGTCATCCGTTGGGCGAGCACGGGTCCCGCATCACGGCGTCATCGCCCGCCGCGTTCCGTCGCGACATATCGCAAAAGGCGAATCGCATTCGCCGGCACGGGGGTGGCGGGGTCCACGTGCTCCGTCCCCGGCGCATCCGCCCCGACCCGCCGATAGCCGGGCACGTCCACTTCGGCGCGCCGCGCCTCGCCGGATGGGTTCCACAGCACGACGCCCAGGCGCCCCTCGCGCGCGAACGCCTTGGCCCGCACGCCGTCTCCCTTCAGCGTAAACGGCACCTCGTCTACGAACCGGCCGCGGGCCAGCAGGGCGGCGTGTTTCCGCTCGAACGCGATGAGCGTTTTCAGATACGCCTGGGCGGCGTCGCGCGGCACCCGGCGCAGCAGGCCGATGTTCGGCTTGTGGACCACGTCGATGTAATCGCGATACTCCGGTACGACGCCCTCCCGCATCAGGCGGACGTCCGGCGCGTAGCGGAACTCCAACTCGTGCCGCAGGCCGTACAGGACGGCGAAGTTCGCGAGGCCCCGGTCGAGCAGCGGCGAGGGGTGCCGCTGGGTCACGATCATTTCGGGGAACGTGTACCGGAACAGTTCCGGAAACGAGCCCGGCTGGTTCGACGTGCCCATGCCGTGCCCGTGAATCAGGTCCACGTGCTGGCAGAGGCAGTCCGTGACGAGTTCCGCGAGGACGGCGAAGTCCGGGTCCACGCGCTTGACGCGCTCGCGCACGCGTCGTACGAGCGCCCGTTTGCCGGGTCCTGTCGCCAGGGCGGGGTGGGCGTGACCGTGTTTCGCGTTGAAACACAGGTACGGCTGGCAGCCGCCGATGCGATCGTACAGGATGCCGGACGCCCCCAGTTGCTGCGCCCGGACGGCCACGTCGAGCATCACCTTTTGCCACCGCTCGGACGAGAGGCACGCGTTGGCGGTCGCCACGGGCGAGGCATTGTGGTACTTCCGCCACACGGGATACTCCATCCGGTGCGTGCCGCGCTCGTCCACCACGCACACCTCGTCGCCGTGCTTGCGGTAGAACGCGGTGGCCACGTCGATGCGATGCCCGTCGGCATACAGGAACGGGTGCCGGCCGGCCTTCCGCGCCGCGGCCAGGGCCTGCTTCAGGGCCGCCTCGCCGCCCAGGTCCGGCCCGGGATCGTAATATGGATACAGGTGATCGTGGCCCTGGCCGGTCCAGCCGAACAGGCCGAGGGTGTCGAGGCCCGACTCCTTGGAGATGGCCGTCAGGGCCGCGATGTCCTCGTACGGCCACAGGATTTCGCCGTTCTGCTGCTTCAGGATGGCGAGTTGGATGCCGGAGGTGTTGCGGACCCATGCCGGCCGCTCGATATCCGAGAACCAGGTCGCCTCGGCCCACTGCCGATACCGCCGCGCCGCCGCGTGCCACGTGCCGTGGTACGACCACACGACCAGGGGGGGGCTCCGCCACGCCTCGCCCGGCCCGGCGAGCGGGTACTTCGTGACGGCCGCCTCCAGGTGCCCGGTCTCGGGGTCGCAATCCACCTCCAGGGCGGTGGTCTGGAACGTCTCGTCGTGCGAGCCGACGTAGAGCCCGCGCCCGTCGCCCGCGAGGGCGAACCACTGCATCGACGCCCACCCCGGGTACATCAGCCGCGCCGCCCGCATGTGCTCCGGGTGCCGCACCCGCCGGCCGAGGGAGTCGGGCCACAGCAGGTCGAAGCGCTTGGCGTCGATGCGGCGGACGATGGGGGCCCGCAGTTCACGGACGATCCAGCCGGGCGCCTGGTTCTCGATACGGAAGATGAACTCCAGCGCCCCGTCGCTCTCGCGGACGTGGGCCTCGATGGCGATCGGCAACGCGCGGTCGCCGGTCACCACCTTCGGCCATCTGAGGACGCGGGTGCCATCCTCGCCCTGCTCGCGCTCGAAGGCCGAACCGGCGGCCGAGACGCGGACCTGCCCGCTCCGGGTGTTCGGCGTCGAGGGACGCTCGAGCGTCAGTTCCCAGAGGCCCGCCGCCTGATGGGCGAGGAACTGCTCCACGGGGTCGTCCGGCTTCTCCGTCGCGGGCTCGGCCGGCGTCCCCGCCGCGGCACCGCCGTCGGCGAGGAACCACGTGTAGCCGGGCGAGTCGTCGCCGGCCGGGCCGGCCGGCCTCGCGGCCGCGCAGCCCGCCAGACACATCGCGACCGTCAGCGTCAGCAAGAACGCTGTTCTGTGAGACATGGTCACGTCCTTTCACCTGGGCGCCCTGGATGCCGTCCGGCCGCCGCCCGCCGGCCGCGGGATGGCACGGTACGATGAACCGGGTCGCAGGCCAAGCATAATGTGGCCGGGTGCTGTTCGCCGCTCGCGAGGGGCTCGCCGCCGAAATTCGTGTCCAATTTCCCCTCCGCCGGACAATACTGATGGGAGGCCCGAAGCGGAGCCGTCATGGAATCCGACCGCAAGCGGCAGTTCACGCAGCGCTTCGTCCGGAACCAGCACCGCGTGTTCGCCTTCATCGTCACGCTGCTGCCGGACCGCAACGAGGCCGAGGAGGCGTTCCAGGAAACGAGCCTCCTCCTGTGGGAGCGGTGGGACGAGTTCGACCCCGACCGCGAGTTCGTCCCCTGGGCGTGCGCGTTCGCGTTCAACGTGGTGCGCAACCGCCGGAAGACGAAGCGGCGGTCGCCGACGGCGCTCGGCGACGATGTCCTCGCCGCCGTCGCCGAGACGCGCCACAGGACGGAGGAATTGCTCCACCTCCGCCGGCAGGCGCTCTCGACGTGCGTGGCCGATCTCCCACCCGACCAGCGCGACCTCGTGAATCGCTGCTACTGGAGCGGCGACACGTTCCAGGCCGTGGCCGAGACCCTGAAGATGGCCCCCCAGACGCTCTACAAGCGGCTTCAGCGCATCCGGCGAACCCTTTTCGAGTGCATCAACCGGAAGATGGCCGGGGAGGTGACGCCATGAACGATGCCCTCGACATCCATCCGCCCGACGAGGCGCTGTGGTCGCTGGCGGCCGCCGTCTGCGACGGCACGATTACGCCGGAGGAGACGGCGCGGCTGGAATCGATGCTGCGCGAGAGTGAGGCGGCGCGGCTCTTCTACGTCGCCTACATGGACATGCACGGTGACCTCTTGTGGCAGGGGCGGGATCGGGCGGCGACGCTGCCGGAGCCGGCCGGACGGCCGCGCACGTTCCGCGTCCGGTGGTACGGCCTGGCGGCGATGGCGGCGGCGGTGTTCGTGGCCCTGGCCGCCGCGGCTTTCGCGGTGCTGCGCGGGCCGGGACCGGCCCCGATCGGCCATCTCGCGGGGGCGGTGGACTGCCGGTGGGAGACCGACGCGGGCCCCGCGCCGGGCCAGGCGCTGTATCCGGGCCAGGCCCTGCGTCTGAAGCGCGGCGTGGCGGAGATCGCCCTGACGACCGGCGCCACGGTCACGCTCCAGCGGCGGGCTCGCATGCGGCTGGCCTCGGCCGGCGCCATCGACCTGCGCGAGGGGACCCTCTGGGCCGCCGTGCCCGAGGAGGCGAAAGGATTCACCGTCCGCACGCCGGACGCGGAGGTCGTGGATCATGGCACGGAATTCGGCGTCCTCGCCGACCCCGCCGGCGCGACCGAAGTGCACGTCTTCCGCGGCCGCGTCGACGTGACGCCGCAGGACGGTCCGCAGCGGCGGCTCGACGCGGACCAGGCCGTGCGCGTGGAGGCGGGTGCGGTCTCGGCCATCGCCCCGGACGGGGCCCGGTTCGCGGGGACGGCGGCGGTCCCGGCCCGCATCGCGCTGGCCGACGATTTTGCCCGGGGTGCGCTCGATCCGCAGGTCTGGCAAACGCGCCTCCCGTACGCCGACTCGCAGGTGGAACTCCTCCCGGGGGCCGTCCGGCTGGTCAACGCCTCGTACCTCGTGACGGCGGAAGAGTTCGATTCGCTGGTCTCCGGCCGGCTGCGCGTGACCGGCACCATCCGCTTCCCCACCTTCGGGCCGCACGTCACGTGGCACGAAATGAACGTCGTCACGCGGAGCGACGGCCGCATGCGTCGCGAGGGGGAAACGCCCGGCTGGGCCTACCACAGTGCGGCGAGCGGCATCGTCTACCGCCTCAGCACCAGGCATCCGTACGCGGAAATCATGGAAGCCGGAAGCGGCTTCCGCATCAGCCGGCGGGTCGTGACCGGGGACTTCGAGGTCCGGCACGACGCGGCGTATCGCTTCGAGGTCATCGACGACGGTCTCCGCCTGTCCGCGACGATGAGCGAGGTGGGCAACCCCGCCAACCGCGTGACGGTCACGGCGACCGTCATCAAGGATACCTCCGACACGAATCACGTCGCCTTCTACGGCCGCGGTCGGCACAGGGACCTCGACATCGCCGTGGACCTGGCCGACCTGCGCATCACGCTCGGACGCTCGCAAGAGGAGTAACGCCAAGACATGCACCTGCGACGACGCGTTGCGGCGGTCTGTCTCTGTCTGATGCTGGGGGTGGCGGTTCGTGCGGCCGAGGCGCCGCCGGCGCTGGAACTGGCGCCGTGCACGATCGAACTCGTCGACGGCCGCACGGTCGAGGGGCGACTCGCCGTCCAGTTCGACCTGGACGACCACCTCGTCGTCTACTCGCCGCGCCTCGCCACGGTGCGGTCGTTTCTGAAGAAGCACGTCCACGCGGTGACCGTGGATGGCAAGCGCGACCAACTGAACCCGAAGCGCGCGCTCACGGACGAAGACCGGGCATTCCTCGGCGAGGTAACGTGGCCGGACGAGCCGCCCGCAAAGGGCCGCAGGCCGGACTGCACGACCGAAACGTGGACCCCGCCCACGCGGCTGCTCGTCTGGGCCCGGCCGGGCAAGAGCGGTCTCCTCAGCGAGCCGGCGAACTGGCTCAGCAACGGCCGGCCGCTGCCCGCCATGTCGTTCGACAAACCCGCCCGCGCCGCGGACGGCGGGGCGTTCGACGTCGAGACGGACATCCTCCTGCCGGCGGCGGACCGCGCCTACACCGTCGGCTACAAGGACCGCGGGCGCGGCGGGCTGCGGGCGCGGCACATCACGGTCGGCCGGCAGGCCAGACTGAATCCGAGCGTCCTGACCGCCGTCGGAAACGTCTGGCTGCCGCCGGGCGGCCGGCTGCGCGTGCGGTACACCATCGCCCTCAAGGGCGCTCGCCATACGTTCTTCATCAACGACAAACCGCCCTTCACGGCCGAGCAGAACAACGCACTACAGGGCGGGTACCCGGCGGCCAATTACGTGAACGGCATCGGCTACAGCGTGGCCCAGTACTTCCGGATCAACAAGGCCGGCGACGCCTCCGTGGAATTCCGCGGCACCACAGAGACCAGTGACGACTTCCAGATGCCGTCGGGCGTCACCATCGTGGCGCCGCACGCCCAACTCATGGCCGGAAAGCGTTCCACGCAACGGATCGGCAAGGACGCCGTCCTCCGTCTGCACTCGGGCAGCCAGTTCTGCAAGATGGAGAACGCCACCTATTACGACCACGACCTGGTCGTCGAGGGACGTATCGAGGCCGGCACGCCGACGCACCCCATCTCGGAGGACTGCCTGCTGGGCGTCAGTTTCAAGGACCGCTCGGCCTACGGCAAGGAGGGGCCGTCCGTCGGTCGGGCGGCGCCGGGCCTGGCGTTCGCGCCGACGGCGAGCGTGGCCGTGCACACGGTCGATCCGGCAAGGGCCCGGCTCGTCATCCGCTGGCACGGGCGAGAGAACACGTGGCAGCGGTCCCGGATGAAGGGCGAGAGCGGCAAGGACTACACGGCCTTCCCGCGCACGATCGGAATCGACATCCAAGGGCCGCTCTCACTGGCCGCAGTGCACTTCGACGACGTCCACCGCGGCGGCATCCGCCTGGCGCGGCCGGACGTGCGGAAGGAGTGGAAGCACGTTTCCTTTGGCGAGCGCAATGAGGGCCGGCCGGACGACCTGTTCGCGCCCCTTCGCAGGGAGGAATAATCCATGAGACATGTGATTATCGGAGCGGCCGGACTGGTGCTGTGCGCGATGGTGGCCGGGATGTCGCCCGCCCGCGCCGCCGAGGAGGCGCCGGCGCTGGAACTTGCGCCCTGCACGATCGAACTCGTCGACGGCCGGACCGTCGAAGGGCGACTTGCCGTCCAGTTCGACCTGGACGACCACCTCGTCGTCTACTCGCCGCGCCTGGCCACAGTGCGGTCGCTGCTGAAGCAGCACGTCCACGCCGTGACCGTGGACGGTAAGCGCGAGCAACTGAACCCGAAGCGCGCGCTCACGGAGGAAGACAAGAGACTCCTCGGCCCGGTCACGTGGCCGGACGAACCGCCGGAGAAGGGCCACAAGCCGGCCTACACCACCGAGGAGTGGGAGAAGCCCGGTCGGCTGCTTGTCTGGGCCCGGCCCGGCAAGACCGGGCGGCTCCGCGAGGCGGCCGGATGGCTCGCCAACGGCAAACCGATGGCGGACCTGCCGAAGACCGTCATCTGGGGCGGCCCCACGTGGAACCGCAGCCGCCGCCTGGCCGAGTTCGACGAGCACACCGACATCCTGCTTCCCGCGGCCGACAAACCGTACTCCGTCCGTGGCGGCGCCCACTGGCACCAGAGCAAGGGGTTCCTGGCCCGGCACCTGACGGTCGAGGAGGGCGGGTCGTTCAAGGCGAACGTGAAGGGCCTGTTCGGCAACCTCTGGATTTCCGCCGGGTCCGATTTCTACGGCGGCGGCTGCGCGTACTTCCGCGGCACGCAGCACACGTTCATCCGCAACGGCGACCCGCGCCCCGTCGGCGAGCCGATCGACTGGGCGTCGCTCGAGGCCAAGGCCCTCGCCCGCAAGTGGGTCCTTCGCAAGGAGGACCCGGGCGCCTCGATGGAAATCATCGGCGGCGCGGGCTCCGGCGACGAGACGCACGTCCAGGGGGGACGCCTCATCGTCGGCGAGGGCAGCACCGTGCTCATCGGTCCGCGCTGCTGCCAGACCGTGGGGCCCGCCGCCGTCCTCCAACTCCAGTCGGGCGCGGTCTTCGCCAAGAACGTCAACCAGCCCCACAAACAGGACATGCTGGTTCGCGGCCGCCTGCAGGCCGGCTCGCCCGAGCGGCCCATCACCGAGGACTGTTACGTGGGCCTCTCGTTCAAGGACCACGAACGCCTTTTTGCCGGTGTCCACCAGCAGAAGCGCGGCGAGTACCGGGGGCTGGAGATCTGGCCCGGCGCCCAGGTCCGCGTCCACAGCGCCGACCCGGCCGAGGCCCGGCTCGTCTTCCGCTATCACGGAAAGGACGGCTTCGGCGACACCGGCGCGCCGCCGAAGAAAGGCGAGCCGGGGTACGAGGCCTACCTGGCCATCCCCCGACAGATCGACATCACCATCTGGGACGGCGCGGACGTCCAGTTGGACGGCGTCCTGTTCGACGACGTCCGCAAGGGCGGGCTTCGCCTCATGGATCCCGACATCAGGGACGCCTGGAAACACGTCTTCTACGGCAAGCAGAACGCCGGGCCGCCCGACGCCCTCGTCGCCCGCTACGACCCGTCCGACGAGCGGCGCAAGGACGTGGCCGAGAGCAGCGGCCCCGACGGCTCGGTGGACCGGTTCTTCGGCGTCCCGCTCTTCGTCCGCGACGACAAGCCGACGTGGGAGGCGCGGATCCAGCCCGTGGGCGGCCAGTTCCCCGCCGGCGAGGACGTGACGGTCACCATGCGGGTCGCCACGAACCAGGAGAACCTCGACGGCGTCGAGGTCCGTTACACGGTTGACGGGTCGGAGCCGACCGCCGAGGCGACGCGCTACACCGGCCCGTTCACGCTCCGCGACGGCGCCACCGTCAAGGCGCGGTGCTTCTGCGACGGCGAGGCGCTGCGGGGCGAGCTGGCGGAGGCGACGTTCGAATTCATCCCGCCGCGAAAACCGGACGGGCCCGCCGCCACGGCCCCGGGGCTTCGTTACGAATACTATCGCGGCTCGTGGCGGCACCGGCCGGACTTTGAGAAGGATACGCCCCGCCCGGGCGGCGTGGCCCGCACGGTCGGCCCGGACGCCCGACCGGACGGCCGGGACACGGTCGTGCTCTTCACGGGCTACCTCCAGGCCCCCCGCGCCGGCGTCTACCGCTTCCACCCGTCCCCGACGAACAGCGGCCGGATTTCCGTCGGCGACCGCGTCGTGTGGGATCCCAACCCGTTGAATCCGAAGCGCCACCGGCATGAACTCGTGGTTTTGGGGGCCGGCAAGCACCGCTTCCGGGCGGCGTTCTTCTTCGGCGAAGGCGTCGACGACGGGGAGTTGGGCCTGGCGTGGCAGGGGCCGGGCATCGAGAGGGGGCCGGTTCCGCCGTCGGCCTTCAGCCACAAGCCATGAGCAGAGGCAGGGAGCATGCCATGAAGCGCATCATCGTCCCTTTGACCGCGCTCGCCGTGTGGGTGGCGGTCGGCCCGGCTTCTCCCCGCGCCGCCGGGGAGGCGCCGGAACAGGTGTTTATCGTCCCGGCCCGCTTCGGCGAGAACACGACTACGATGTGGTCGCCGACGCTGGAGTGGACGCTCGAAAACGATTCCGTCGACGGCAACCCGTTCGACCTCGTGGCCAGGGTGACGTTCACCCACGAGTCCGGCAAGGCACAGCGCGTCACGGAGATGTTCTACGCCGGCGGCGACGCGTGGAAGTTCCGCTTCACCGGCACGCGCGTCGGCACGTGGGCGTTCCGCACGCAGGCCGACGGCACCGCCGGCACAACAAAGGATGGCGACCTCGACGGCTGCGAGGGTGTGGTCAAGGTGGGGCCGAACCCGCATCCGCGCATCCGCGGTTTCATCACGCACCAGGGCAATCGGTTTGCCCGGCAGGTGAGTGGGACGGACGACCTGGAGGGATTCCTGCCTAACACGTACATGAACGAGCACCGTTTCGGGAACCCCGAAGGCAAGGGCTGGACGGACATCCGCCCGACGTTGACCGATCCGCAACGGCTGGAGGCGTATCTCGAGGAGGTCGAAGCGCACGGCTGCAACGGCGTCTTCTTTCACGTCGTCCACCAGTGGCTGAAGGCGCATGCCAATGGTTACGAGGATCACGACAGCGTAAATCCGGACCTCGATACATTTGCGGCGATGGAGAACTTGATTCTGCGGGCGCATGGGCGCGGCATGTACGTCCACGTGTGGGCGTGGGGCGACGAAGGGCGCCGGTGGACGCCGACCGGCCTGCCCGGCGGCATCAACGGCAAAGTGGATCGCCGTATCCAGCGCTACATCGCTGCCCGCCTCGGGCCGCTTCCCGGCTGGGTGATGGGCTACGGCTTCGACCTGACGGAGTGGACGAGCGAGCAAGACCTGAAGGAATGGGCCGAGTACCTTCACGCCCGCATGGGCTGGCGGCATATGCTCTGGGGTCGGGACCGGTACAACGACGAACTCGACGCCAAGTCGTACCCCGGTTACGGCGTCCGGTCCTACGACGAAATCGTTAAGGACATGAATTCCGACACCTCGCGCCCGCACCTGTACGAGGAGCGCCATACCTATCTCCGCAACGAGCAACTCAGCCAGGAGGGGACGCGGCGGTTCATGTGGCAGCAGACGCTGGCCGGCGGCATGATGGGCTTCTGGGGCCATTACCCCAAGAGCTACAAGTACCGCGGGCCGTACCCCGAGCCGCAGCAGTTTCAGTGTCATCGAGAGTTCTGGCAGGGCCGCTTTCTCCTGGAAATGCGCCGCGCGAAAGGCTTATCGGACGGCTTCGGACTCGCGACGCCCGACGGAGCGCACTGCGTCTTTTACAGGGAAGAGACCGACCGCATGGAGATGGACCTCTCGGAGGCGGGCGGGCCGCTGTCGGCGGTTGCGGTCGACAGCACGAAGCCGTACCGCGAGATCAACATCGGCCCCCTCAAGCCCGGCAAGCACACGTGGAAGGCCCCGCGCGAGAGCGACTGGGCCATCGCCATCGGCCGCTTCCCGGACCGCGCGGGGCCGTAGCGCCGGCAAGATACGGTGGCTTGGCTCCGGGTGGATAGACCCGTCCGCCTGGCGGGGAACAGGTGCGGGTTTCCTGCGGGGATAGCCGGCCGGCAGGCCGGGCGGAAGCGCCTCGAACGCACCAAGGGATGGCAGGATGATCAGGATGATAAGGAAAAGTCGGCTGGTTTACTCCTTGATGGCCGCGCTGCTCCTGGGGTCGGCACGTTGTCCGGTCGCCGTGGCGTCGCCGGGAGAACCCGAGGCACCCGCGCTCCAACTCGCGCCGTGCATCGTCGAACTCGTCGACGGCCGCAAGGTCGAAGGGCAACTCGCCGTCCGATTCGACCTGCCGGACCACCTCGTCGTCTACTCGCCGCGTCTCGCCACGGTCCGCTCGTTCCTGAAGACGCACGTCCACGCCCTGACGGTCGACGGAGAGCGGCGGGAACTGAACCCAAAGCGGACCCTCACGGACGACGACGCGCAACTCCTCGGCCGGGTCGCCTGGCCGGACGAGCCGCCGAAGGAAGGGCCCAAACCGGCCCACACCACCGAAACGTGGAGCAAACCCCGCCAGTTGCTCGTCTGGGCCCGGCCGGGGAAGAGCGGCCGGTTGGAGACCCCGGCGAACTGGCTCGTCAACGGCCGGCCGATGGACGAGTGGCCCGCCCCCGTCGGGCATCATTACGGGCTCATCTTCTTCAAGAGCGGCCGGACGGACTTTCTTTTCCCCGCCGCCGAGAAGTCGTACAAGGTCCGGCCGCGGCGGAGCAACGTCCGTGCCCGGCACATCACCGTGGAGGCCGGCGCGGACGCCGAACTCTCGCTGAACGAATGCGTCGGCAACCTCTGGGTCGGCGCCGCCGGTGCGTTCAACGGTGGCGGCGGGGCCCACCTGGCCGGCGACAAGCACACCTTCTTCGTCAACGGCCGGCCGTACGCCGGCGGGCCGCCCACCTCGCCCGAGACGTTCGCCGCCGTCATGGATGCCGCCATGCCCTTCGCACGCAAGTGGGTGGTCCGCAAAACGGACCCGGAGGCCTCCATGTCCCTGAGCGGCACTTTCGGTTCCGGCGACGAAACGCACTGGCTGCGCGGCGTGACGGTCCTGGAGGAGAACAGCGTGATCGCCATCGGTCCCCGCTGCGTCCAGACGGTCGGCTGGGAGGCGACCCTGGTCATGAAGTCCGGCTCGGTGCTGGGCAAACGCCGGAACCAACTCTACAAGAACGACATGCGCATCAAGGGCGAACTGTGGGCCGGCACGCCGGAGGAGCCCCTCACCGGCAACTGCTACCTGGGAAT
Organism: Phycisphaerae bacterium; assembly: GCA_046483505.1. Lineage (GTDB taxonomy): Bacteria > Planctomycetota > Phycisphaerae > FEN-1346 > FEN-1346 > BS750m-G62. The sequence goes on along the minus strand of JAWODB010000308.1, from coordinate 41,698 downwards.
CAGCGTCAAGGATACGCGCGGCCGAGCCACCAGCCCCGAGCAGCCGGCCCGGTACGGCGCCCGCGGCCTGACGGTCGCTCCGGGCGGGGACATCCGTGTCCACGCCGCCGATCCGAACTGCGCCCGCCTGGTCGTGACCTGGCACGGCACGGAACCCGGTGGCGACGACGGGTCCAGCAACGTCGGCTACGATAAACTGCCCGAGGCCGAGCGCACCATCAACGTGAACCTCCTGGGGCGGCCCGTGTTGAGCGACGTCGTCTTCGAGTATCTCGGCCCGGGCGACCTCCGCCTGGAGGACCCCGCCATCCAGGAGGAATGGCGGCGCGTCCGTTTCGGCGAGCACACGGCCTCGCCGGAGCAGGTCGCCGTTCGGCTCCAGCCGGACGGAGATCTGAAAGAAAAGATCGCCCGGTGGCGTGAGGAACGCCAGAAGCGCCGGGGCGACGAGGCCCCGCCCACCGCCCGGAGCACGAAGGGCAGCCTGAACCCCCGCATTCTGCCCTCCGGCGGGACGTTCGCCGCCGGGCGGCCCGTCGAGGTCCGGCTCCACGCCCTCGGTGACCCCGAGATGCGGTACACCACCGACGGCACCGATTCCGAGCAGGGCCGGCCCTACACCGGGGCCTTCACGCTGACGGAGCCTGCGACGGTCAAGGCCGGCCTGTTCCATCATCCCGGACCGCATTTCCGCCGGAAGTGGGAGGAGGTCACCGACACGTTCACCTTCGTCGAGGCCGCCCGTCCGCCCGATGAGCCCGGCCGGACCAAACCGGGCCTCCGCCTCCGCGTGTACAAGCACAATCCCCTGGAGACGAAGCCGGGCGAGCGCGGCGAGCCGGTGCGGACGGCCACCCTTGAGCGGTTTCGCCTCGACGTCGCCGACGCGGAGAAGCGGAAGCCGGCCGGGTACGTCTACTCGGGTTACATCCATATCACGGAGCCGGGCGTCTACCGGTTCTACACCCTGGCCGAGGGTGCCAGCCGTCTCTTCATCGGCGACCGCCTTGTCGTCGACAACCATCGCCGGTACCGCAAGGACTATCAGGACGTGGCCAAGGCGCCGCTGGCCTCGTGGGGCTCGCTGCGCCTGGAGCCGGGCCGGCACGCCATCCGTGTCGAATACGCCCGCGCCTACGGCTTTGCCTGGTGGAGTCCGCAGGAGGACGAGGTGTTCCGCGTCTCATACGAAGGGCCGGGCATCGAGAAGCAGCCGATTCCCGCCGAGGTGCTGAGTCATTCATGGGACAAAGAATGAAAATTACCTTTGCCATCACGCTCGCCGTCCTGCTGGCCCTTGCGGCGCCGGCGGCGGCGCTCATCAACCCGAACCTCCAGCCGAGGCAACTGGCCCGGAAGTACAAGGCCGTCCTCGGCACGACCGTCGCCGAGCGCGACGAGGACGAGGGCACTGTTACGCTCAGGGTGACCGACGTCTTCGCCGGCGAGTTCGCGCCGAAGACCGTCCGCGTGACCACCGTCGAGGCGACGCGCGACGAACCCGTTTTCCTCGGCGACGGCCAGCCCATCGTCGCCTTCGTCTCCACGCGCCGCAAACCGGAACAGGTGCTCTTCTACACGGGCGGCGGCGTCTGGCAGGAGGGCTCCATCGTTGACGGCGACGCGGCCAGGTGGCAATGGACCCACGTTCACGACGAGCAGACCGTTGGCTCCTATTTCGGCTGCTACAACGGCGGCCCGGCGCAGTTCGTCCGCATGATGGCCGACCTCCGCGACGGCACATACTACTTCCCGGCCCGGCCGTTCCACCGGTTCGCCCAGGTGACGCTCGGCCGGTTCGAGAAGCCGCTCCGCGGCGTCGCCCTGCACGACGTGGACGGCGACGGCGACCTCGACGCCTACGGGTGCAGCCCCGCCGGCAACCGCCTGTACCTCCAGGACGGGCCGATGGAGTTCGTCGACGCCACCACCCGGGCGGCCCTGGACGGCGTGGCGGGTGTCAGTTGCTCGTTTGCCGACGCCGACGCCGACGGCCGGCCGGACCTCCTCGCCGACGGCAAACTGTATGCCCAGCAGCCGGACGGCCGCTTCGAAGCGACCGCGTGGCTGCCGCCGGCCGCCGACGAAAACGTGAAGAGTGCCGCCTTCGTGGACCTGAACGCGGACGGCTACCCGGACGTCCTCGTTTCCAAGGTCGGCGGCGGTCTACACGCGTACCTGAACCCCGGCGAGGGCGGGGGAGCCTTCCGGGATGGAACCGAGGCCGTCGGCCTGGCCCGGCCGGAGTGTGGCGCGACGGGCACCGGCTTCTTTGCCCCCGGCGACTGGAACGCCGACGGCCGCGTCGACCTCTTCTACGCCGCCGAGGCCGGCCTGCTGCTGGCACAGGGCCCGGACGGCGAGTTCACACCGCTGGGCGGCGGTCCGATGGGCCTCGACCTCAGCACCATGGAGGCCCCGTCCGGCCTGACCGGGGCCGGATGCTTCGCCGCCGTGTGGCACCCCGGCCGGCTGAGCCTCGTCGTCCCGACCGACGCCGGCTACAGCCTCATCGCCCGCAGCGCGGGCCGCGTCAGCGACGTGATCACCGCCACCAACGAGTTGCAGAACGAGCCGGCCGAGAACCAGGTCAGCCTCCTGTGCGAGGACCTCGACGCCGACGGCAACGTCGACGTTTTCACCGGCACGCGCCGGGGACCGTGCAACTTCCACGCGAACCGCGGGTACGGGTCGTTCATGCGGCCGGCCAAGTATGCGGCCGACGCGTTCCCGGGTGCCTTCCGCACGGGTGCCTGGGGCCTCGCGGCCGGCGACGTCAACGGCGACGGCGCCAACGACATCCTCCTCGGCGGTGTGGATGGGACGCTGGCCCTCCTGGTGAACGAGACGCTTGCCCTCCGCAAACCGCCCACGCAGGCCACTGTCCATCACGAACGCAAACGATACAATACGCGCATCGTGGCCGTGACGGTCGAAGGGCCCGTCGGCGTCACGGGGGCAGGGCTCCTTCTGGAGGACGCCGACGGCCGCGCGGTCGCCCGCCGCGACGTCGGCACGCACGTCAACGTGGGCAGCGGCGGGCCGCGCACTGTCAACATTGCCGTGCGCGAGAGCGGCAGGTACGTCCTGACGGTCACGTGGTCGGACGGGGCCTCGCGCCGCTTTCCGGTTGCCCTGGACGGCCCGCGGCTGGTCCGGCTGCGTGCTGAGCGCCCGGAGGGTCGCGGCGGGTGATGCGGGAGACAGAGAAGGCTGAATATGGATGAGGCCGTGCAGACATCGGACCTGGTGCTGACCGCCCCGGCGGTGGTGCCGATCTTCGTCAACGTCGGTGCGGCGGTGCTGCCCGCTGTCGCCGCCTGGCTGGCGAGTGTCGTGGCGCCGCTGCTGAGGCCGCGGGAACTCCTCCGCCTCTTTCGCCGTAAGCCGTACGTCCCGCTCCTGCTGGCCGGCGGCCTGACGGGCCTGTGGTTCGGCGGGTCGTGGCTGTACGGCCTGGCGACAGCGGCGACGCCGGCGGACCGTCAGGCCGTCTCGGTCGACTGGGCGGACGTGGCCCGCGCGATCCTGCGCCACGAGGCCGCCGTCGGCGCCGCGGCCTTCGCGCCGGCACAGGCGGTCGGCGAGGCCCCCACCATCTTCCGGACCGACGCCAGCCGTGACGGCTACGACGGCGGTCCGGCCCCGCGCGACCTTACGTCCGTCTGGCGGTTCCAGGAGTACCCGGACGAGATGGTCCTCTCCTCGCCGGCGGTCGTGGGCTCCCGCGTGTACGGCGCCACCTGCGCCCTCGACCTCGGGGCCAACTACGGCACCGTCTTCTGTCTCGACGCCGAGACCGGCAGAAAGATCTGGCTGACCGAGACGGCCGGCGACGAGGAACTGAAGGGCTTCTTCAGTTCGCCCGCCGTGACGGCCGACGGCCGGTACCTCGTCATCGGCCAGGGCCTCCATTACGACAAGGACTGCGCGCTCCTGTGCTTCGATGCCGCCACCGGCGCACTGCATTGGCGGGTCGAGACGCCGCTGCACATCGAGTCCTCCCCGGCCATCCGCGGCGACGTGGTCGTCGTCGGCGCCGGCGCCATCGAGGACGAGAACATGAAGCCGGTCAGCGACCCCGGCTTCGTCCTGGCCGTCCGCATCTCCACCGGCGAGGTGCTGTGGCGCTACCCGGTGACGGACCCGGAGAGTTCGCCCGTCTTCGCCGCCGACGGCACCGTCTACGTCGGCAGCGGCTTCAACGGCAAGGCGGTCGTCGCCCTGCGGAGCGAACCCGACGACGAACTGGCCTCGCGCGGCCTCGACCGCGTCCTCTGGACGACCCCCACGCCGTACCCCGCCACCGGGGCCGTGACGCTCGTCGGCGACCTCGTCATCGTCGGCGGCGGGAACGGGAACTACGTGTACGCCGACCCGAATCCGGCGGGCATCGTCCTGGCCCTCGACCGCGCCACCGGCCGCGTCCGATGGAAGCGCGAGATGCCCGACGCCGTTCTGGGGGCCGTGGCCGCCCGCGAGGGAACGCTCCTCTGCGCCGTCCGCAACGGCCGGGCGATGGCCCTCTCGCTCGAGGACGGCGAGCCGCTCTGGCCCGAGCCGCGGGCCGTCAGCGGCCGCGAGGCCCTGCTCGCCGCGCCCGCCCTCGCGGGGGACCTCGCCTACCTCGTCAGCCGCGACGGATACCTGGCGATTCTCCGGGCCAGCGACGGCTCGCTCCTGGAGAAACACTACATCAACGCCGAGGGCCGGCCCGGCGAGATGGGCCTCTCGCTTTCCTCGCCGACCGTCGCCGGCGGACGGGTGTTCGTCGGCAGCGAGACGGGCGGCCTCTGGTGCTTTGCCGGGAGGGCCGCCGAATGAGCGACCCGGCCCCCATCCTGCTGGACCTCGCCGACGCCCGCGATCCGGCGCTCGTGGGTGGCAAGGCGGTCAACCTGCATCGCCTCATCGCCGCCGGCCTGCCCGTCCCGGACGGCTTCGTCGTGACGACGGCGGCATATCGGTCGGCGCACGAGCGGGGCGGCGATGCGCCGGACGTGCCCGCGGATCTGGAAGAAGCGATTCGCGAAGCGTACGCCCGGCTCGGTTCGCCGCCGGTGGCCGTCCGTTCCTCCGCCACCGCCGAGGACCTGCCCGAGGCGTCGATGGCGGGCCAGTTCGAGACGATCCTGAACGTGGCGGGTGCTGAGGCCCTCCGCGCCGCCGTCCGCCGGTGCTGGGCCGCCGTCGACAGCCCGCGGACGCGCGCCTACTTCCGCGAGCGCGGCATCGATGCAGCCGACGTCGCCATGGCGGTCGTGGTCCAGCGGCTCGTTGCGGCCGAGGCCGCCGGCGTCCTCTTCACGGTCAACCCGCGCGGCGGGGACGACGAGATGCTCATCGAGGCCGCCTGGGGCCTCGGCGAAGCGATCGTCTCCGGCCGGGTCCAACCGGACCTCGTCCGCGTGGACCGTGCGACCGGCGAGATCGTCGAGACCCGCATCGCGGACAAGCACGTGTGGATCCCGCCCGGCGGCGAGGCCGAGCCGGTGCCGGAGGACCGCCGCCGCGAGGCGTGCCTGGCGCCGGACGCCGTGGCGACGCTCGTGGACCTCGGCCGCCGGGCCGAGGCGCACTTCGGCGCCCCGCAGGACATGGAATGGGCCGTTGCGGGCGGCGAGGTGTTCGTTCTCCAGTCCCGCCCGATTACGACGCTCGGCCGGGCCGAGGCGTACGAGGCGCTGCTCGAGCGGACGCGGTCGCACCTGCGGGGCCACGCCGCCGACGGCCGCGGGCCGTGGGTCCTCCACAACATCGCCGAGACCTTGCCGCACCCCACGCCGCTGACGTGGAGCGTCATCGGGCGGTTCATGTCGGGCGCGGGCGGCTTTGGTGAGATGTACCGACTGGCAGGGTATCGGCCGTCGGACCGGGCCCGGCGCGACGGGTTCCTGGAGCGGATCGCCGGCCGGCCGTACATGGACGCGGCCCTGGCGCCGGAGATGTTCGGTGCGGATTTCCCGTTCGCGTACGATCCCGAGCGGCTGCGGCGCGAGCCGGACGCCTCGCAGTCGCCGCCGACCGTCCCGGCGGGATCGCTGTGGGCCCGGCGGCGTGCGGCCCGGCTCGTCGCAAAGGCAAACGGGCGGCTGCACGACCTCGCCGCCGACCTCGACCGAACGCTGCGCGAGGAAACGATCCCGGCCTTCGTCGCGTGGTGCGAGGCGGAGCGCGGCCGGGACCTGACGTCACTCTCGGTCGAGGCCTGGGCGGACCTCTGGCGCGACTGCGAGCGGCGGGTCCTGGACGAGTTCGCGCCGCGGGCCCTGCTGCCGAGTCTGGTCTGCGGCATGGCGATGGCGGACCTGCGGGCCCTCCTGGAGGAGTGCTTCTGGGACGACGACCCGGACGACCTGCTCGATGTGCTGGCCGCCGCCCCCGAGCCGGACAAGACGTTGGACCTGACGGCGGGGCTGTACGACGTGGCTCACGGCCGCCGGACCCCGAAGGACTGGCTGGCCGCGCACGGCCACCGCGGGCCGAGCGAGTTCGACCTGGCCGCCCCGCGGTGGCGCGAGCGGCCGGACGAGGTCCGGACGATGGCGGACCGCCTCCGCGACGGCCCGGACCCGCGCGAGCGGCACCGTGAGCGGTATCGCGAGGCGGAGGCGTGTCTTGAGCGCCTGGCGGCCCGGCTGCCGGGCAAGGACGCCCGCCGACTGCGCCGACGGCTCGACCTCGTCCGCCGGTACCTGCCTTTCCGGGAGGACGGCAAGTACTACCTCATCCTGGGCTGCGACCTGCTGCGGGACCTGGCGCTGGAGGCCGGCCGCCGGCTCGGCATCGGCGACGCCGTGTTCCTCTTGACGTTCGAGGAGGTGCAGGGCGCCCTCGCAGCCGGTTCGGCCGACGCCGGGCTGCTGGCCGCCCGCCGGGCCGAGCGAGAGGCCGAGGCCCGTCTCTCGCCGCCGCACTTCATCGACGCCGGGACGGTCGAGACGCTCGGCGCGCCGTCGGCGGTCGCATGCGAGGGGCGGTGCGAGGCCCAGCCCGTCTCGCACGGCCTGGCCGCCGGGCCGGCGCGGATCGTCCGCGCCCCGGACGAGGCGGGCGACCTCGGCACGGGGTACGTCCTGGTCTGCCCGTCGACGGACCCGGCATGGACGCCGCTGTTCGTCGGGGCGGCCGGCCTGGTGCTGGAGCAGGGGGGGACGCTGTCGCACGGGGCGATCGTGGCCCGCGAGATGGGCATTCCCGCCGTCGTCCTCCCCGGCGCCACGTCGGTCTTCCGGGACGGCGAGACGCTGACCGTGGACGGGCATCACGGGGCGGTGGTTCGTGCGGAGCCGGGCGAGGCTGCGCAGGCGCCGGAGGGCGAGGCGGACGCGGTCGCCGAGGCGTCGCCGGATCCCCAGGATACGCGCATCGACCGGTCGCGCATCCCCCCGCCGCCCGGACGCCGCGAGCGCACGGCCGCCCGGCTGCGGAACGGCTTCGCCCTGGCCTGGGCCGCGTACCTCGTGGCCGCGTTCGCTCTGCCGGCGGCGTGGCTGTACGACCCGTCGCTGCGGGTGCTGGATGCGGCCCTGTGGCCGGCGGTCGCGTCGCTCGGCCGCCCCGCCACGGTCGCGCTGCTCGCCGTCGCACTGGCCGCCGCCACGATGGTGGGCCAGCGGCTGCTGACGGACAACCGCCGGCTGGCCGAGGCGAAGCGGCGGGCCGCTCTCCTGGCGAAAGAGGCGGCCGACCTGCCGAAGGACTCGCCGCGTCGCAAGACGATCACGCACCTGACGGCCCCCGTTCAGACGCGGTCCGTTCTGGCTTCGTTCGTGCCGCTGGCCGTCCTGCTCGGGCCGCTCCTCATGAGCATCATGTGGCTGGCGGACCGGATGGACCCGGCCGCGTGGAATCCCGACCCCGGCAGCCCGCTGAACGTGGTGGCGACGGTGGACGGCGACTTCCGCGAACCGCTCACCCTGGACGTGGAGGGCGGCCTTGCGCTGGACGCGTCTTCCCCGGCGACGAGGCGACTGCCGCCCATCCGAGAGGTCCTCGAAGCACACGCCGACGTCCTGACGGACCCCGAGCGGTTGGCGTCGCTGCCGGAGTCCGTTCGCACGGCCGCCGAGCGGGCCCGCGAGCACGGACCGCTCCAGGCGTATCTGGCGGGCGGCATTCCGCCGCAGCGGATGGCGTGGCAGGTCCGCTCGCCGGAGGAGGAGGGGCGGTTTCACATGGCGCTGCACGCCGGTGGGGCCCCGCCGCTGGCGGTGGACGTCGTCCTGGGCGATGCCGATCCGCCGGCGGCATCGCGCGCCACCGGCGGCGACGGCTCGCCGATCGAGGCCCTGGAGGTCGTCGCGCCGCGGAGCGACCGGAAGCGCGTCTTCTGGGCACCGCTCGCACCGGTCGGCATGCAATGGGACACCGGCTGGCTCGCACCCTACCTGGTGGCGTACATTGCGGCGATGGTCGTTATCCGCCGCGCCCTGCGGCTGGCGTGACGGCGAGCAGTACGTCGCTCGTGCCGCCGGGGGGAGGCTGTCGCTTTGCGAGAGGTACATGATCCGCGGCCAGGACTCGTAACGTGCCGCTCGGCGCAGATCGCCGCGGGTCGGTTTCGGGAGGCCACGAGCGCCCCGCGGCGGCTGACCACCAGATGCCGTTTGTAGCCGTAGAAGCGGCCCTTGGAGGTGTAGCCGTAAGCCCCGTAGGGATCGTGCTTTACGTCAACCGGGAGGTCCGTAAAGTCGACGCTCAGGACCTCCCCATCCCCCGGCGTGCGGCGAGAGAGGCGCTCGGCCAGGGCCTCGAACAGGAGCCGCAGGGCGCAGAGGAATTCGGGCTTGCGAACACGTCGGCCGAAGTGGGCGCGGTCCGGAAACGGCCTCGGCAAGTCCATGAAGCGCCGCAGCCAACGGCGATTCTCGCGCTTCCGGAGTTGGGTGAACAACTGCCGCTGGCTCCACCCGGCCAGGACCTTCAGCAGCCACAGGCGGACCAGCAGCCAGGTGGAGTAGGTCCGGCCCGCGCCGAGGTGTGGCTGGCCGGGCAGGGTCGGATGGACGCGTTCAAGATTGCGGACCAATGGGTCGATAACAGAGAACAGACCGAACTTGAGCATGGCTACCTCCCGGTCCACGGTGGGCCTTCTGCGGGGTCTCTTTCCTACAGGTGGCATCGGCTCAGGCTCGGTCCTTTTATTCGGTTCACCTCCCAATTCCGGGGTCGCTCCCCCTGGACCTCGGCGTGGCTGCGGCCAGGCACACCCTGGGGGAGATGCCCTCTCCCCCAGACCCCCTCGGCCCATGCCCAACGCAAGCGGGGCAACACCCCCATCGGAGGCCCCCTCAAGCCCCTGGAGCCCCGTCGCGTCGGCGTCGGCCTCACCCGCGGCCCGAAGGCTGGAGGGCCGGCGCCGAGGCGACAAGGCGAAAGGGGCGCCCCCTGGCAGCCTCAGAGCCGAGGCAGAGGTCCTCTCCCCGGGTAATGGGAGTTGAACCTTTTATTAGCCGAGACACCGCGCACCGGCCTCAACTGTATTATAAGGCCTTAGGAATACGCTTGACCCGGGTCTGCCGGCCGGATACAAGTTTTGAGGGCCTGAGGCGTTGTCGTCAGGGTTGTTGGCCGCTTCGGCCGAACGCACGTAAGCCTTTGTGAATAAATCACTTGCGCCCGTAGCTCAGCAGGATAGAGCGGCGGTTTCCTAAACCGCAGGTCGGGTGTTCGAGTCACCCCGGGCGCACCACTGTCAGGTAGCGACATATCGTGCCAAGTAGCGACGGGTGCGCCACTTGCGCCCCTCCTGCCGCGAGCGTTACCTAACACCCCGCTCTGCCAGGTGATGGCAAGTCTTGGCGTTACGGGGTAAGTGCGCGCTGAAAATGCGCTGAAAGAATCGTGCCTGTTCAGGTGGCGAACGTGCCGCCCCTGGTAGGTCAGGCGGGCTTGGTGCAGACGGCCTGCAACGGGTGACGTGCGGTGCTCGGCGATGGCCGTCTGGACGGCCGACGGCGTGAGGTCGCTGATACAGGCGGCGTTGCACTGCTCGATAACCGCCGTGGCGCGGGTCCGGACGAGTTTCGCCTGTTTCCCTGTGGTGCCCGTGCCGCCCTTGAGGGCCGCGTTCAGGTACGTCCCCAGCCCTTTCAACTCTAGCCAGACGATGATTCCCTTGGCCTCGCCCCGCAGTGAGTCGGCCCAGTGGATATGCTCGACGATAGTCCGCCAGAAGTGCTCCGACTGGGTGGACCGCCCCCATTCGTTAACCTCTTCCATCAGCACAAGCAGCGGCCATCTGGACAGGTCTACGGCGATAGGACCCTACCGGTTTGTGTCGTCCGGTCCGGACGCGTGGGGAACACAAGCGGGCGCTTGCTCGCCACGTCGAGGGCGGCGGCGAGCGCGGCGCCGTCGTCGCGGAGGTACGTCGTGTTCGGCCGTTCGGCGAAGTGGCGGCAGCGAGGCGAGCAGTAGACGGCCGTGTGGGGGAACTCGTCGCCCGAGTGGTCGGCGACGTACGCCGTCCGGCCCGGCCGCACGCGCTGCATGCACCGGTCGCACTGGAGTTCCTCGTCCTTACCCACGCGGCGCGTGGTCCAGTTCGGCGGGTCGGGTGGAAGCGGGCTGGTCATGGTCGGGTCCTTTCGTGGTCAGGCGTTCGGGTCGATGCCTGCGGCCTTCTGCATCCGCTCGGCGTTGGTGACCAGGGTGCGGTAGACGCCGCACATCCGGCGCATCGGAATCACCGGCTTGATGGCGTGATCGTCCCACAGGCGCCGCACCATCGCCCCGTCGTCCTGGCCCTTGTCGGCCGTCCAGAACGCGCATCGCTCCAGCAGGTCCGGGTGACGCGCCATCAGCCCGCCCAGAAGCCGACGGACCCGCGGCATCTCCGACGCCGACGCCTTCGTCACCTCGAAGGCCACCGGCACCTCGTAGGACGCGTCCACCACCAGGTGCACCTTGTAGCCGAACCAGCGATACGTCTGCTCCCACAGCGTCCCGTCCTCCCGCGTGCCCCGGTAGGTCTTCGTCCCTACGTCCGCGTCGGTGTCCCGCCGACCGTCCGGGGGGAGGGGCGGCGCGTGCTTGCCCCGCCGCCGCGCGTGTGTCCGCACCGCCTTGCCGTCGGAGGCCAGCACCCGCCCCAGGTCCGGCCACGCCGCCTTCAGGGCGTCCACCAGGCGGTCGAAGACCGCCTCCACCGCCTCCGGATGGGCCATCAGGTTCTCAAAGAACGTCGTGTACGCCCGCGGCGTCGGCACCGCCGACAGGCCCTTCAACAGGTCGAACCCGCACGCCTGGCGCAGCGAGGCGTTCCGCGACAGTTCCCGCCGGAGGCTCTCCACGTTCGGATGCTCCTGCACCACCCCCGCCAGCAGCGAGTTCCACACCGCACGCACCGGGTAATCGTCCCGGCCCCGGCCGCGCTCGCGTTCCAGCAGACGCACCAGCGGCTCGTCCGGCATCGCCTCCAGCACCAGACGCAGCCGGTGCAGGTCGTCCAGGTTCTCCAGATTTTCCCAGGAAAACAGCGGCTTCTGTGGTAGGATGGCCATCGGCGATTCCTCCTGGTGATGGATATTTGTTCCCGCAAACATCCTATCACACAGGCCCGGGATCGCTTTTTTCGTGGGGCCAATTCCCCGGCCCGCCGGCCCCCATCCCCCTCCCTGCGCCCTGAGGCCCGATCCGATGGGGTCAAACCACATGACCGCCGCCGCCAACCTGCCTCAGGACAACGTCTTACCGACAACGCAAATGCCTCCTTTCCTGTTCTGTGGCGGTTGAGCCGCTCAACCTCACCTCCGCCGACACGTAGACGGTGACCGCCAACCACGCGCTTGGCCCGTTGATCTGGCCTCTCGTTGCTTGTCCTACTTGACGCCGAGGGGGCGTAGAGGAAGCGACTGAGGTACCGCTGGCGTTGTTCAAGACAGGCTCTTGCGGGCGCGGCGAGTCGGCCCAAGGATATTGGCGGGGTGAAGGAATGTCTGAGCAAACCTTAAGCATCGCGCGGACGCTGAAGGTGCTGGCCATGCGGCCCCGGCTGCGAACCGTCTAACCCCGGGAGTGCTGGGCACCACGCTCTGCAGCTGACTTACGAAGACGACGTACTTCACATCTCGATTCGCCAAGCTGGCCACATGCCGCTGGCGCTCGACTTCGGCCTGCTGGCGGTGTTTTGCATTGGCCTGTTTGCCGTCAGCCTGCACAACATCCACCGAAGGTGGATCGCATGAGATATCGCAAGACTGCCGTATGCGGGGCGTTGACGGCTCGCTATCTTAGTCGGCTCGCGCACCTGTGGTGTGGGGGTATCAAGGAGCGCTGAAACGTCGGCATCGGCGCAGGGCGTGTCCCGGGGTGGCGTCTTGCACTCGACCATGCTTGCGGCGCCGGAGACCAGAGCATGCGGCCTGGGTCTGGTGGTCAGGGTGAGCCACCTGTTCGAGATGTTGCTCGTCAGTAGTCCGTAAATCCCAGCCACTCATCCCATCGTTCGCCAGTGGCCGGATGGGCTTCCAGCGCCAGGTCGATAGCGCGCCGCCGCAACCACGGGAAATCCGCCACGCGGCCGGAGGCCGCCACCCGTCCGTACCGGTCAAGCACGAACACGGTATCGGACGTGTCCGGCCCCAGGGCACGGCGCACCAGGTTGCTTCCATCGCACAAGGAGACGAGATGGCTTCCTCGCTGGCCGCGGGTCATGACGCAGTGCTCATGTGATTTGCATCCGCCCGGCGGCGACGTGATTTCCACCACGGTGACCCGTCCACCGAATTCCGAGGTCCGCACGACGAGGTTGGCGTCGGCGGATGCACACGCTTCTTCAACGAGGGCGATAATCGTCGCGTCCGCATAGAGCGACGAGAGTCGGTGCGGTTTGCCTTCTGAGTCCATGAAGGTGATGTCTGGAAACGGTGAATCGCTCTGCGGTCCGCCGGTCTGCGAGACGACGCGCCCAACGACGGGCCCGTTGCGGCTGCCGGTCTCCGTGCACCCGCTTACCAGGATAGTACCCATCAGTGCGATGGCCCACCGACCCAGCCCTCTTGCGTTCATGACGTTGTCCTTCGTTCGCCCTTCGGAAGCGGCCCCGTCTTCAGGCCTCGATTCCAGGAGGTCCGAATTGGCTGACAGCCAGCCCTGTCAGCAGCGCGTCCAGCACCATGAGGGCGCTGAGGATCAGGGTAAACGTCCATCCGAAATAGGCGGCCATCAGGGGCAGCAGCGGCAGTTTGACGGCACGGCAGCCGAGGAAGTTGGCCAAGTGGAAGTCCGTCACGCCCTTTTCCCGGAGGTTCTTCAGAAGCGGGTACCATGCGTAGATGGACCCCATCGAGAGGATGCCCGCCACACTTGAAAGGAGTCCGCCTTTGAGTTTTGTCCCCTCGCCGAGAAACCGCTGAATGCGCGCCGGCGTGACCAGCAGGTTCATAAGCACCATGACAACAAAGGCCATTGCCAGGGCGGGCGCGACCTGGAGCAGGACCCGTCCGCTCGCCCGCAGGGCCGCCAGGGCCCGCTCGGGGTTCAGCATGGCGATCACACCATAGATGAGGGCCATCGCCAGCGGAAAGCCGACAAGGTGCACGAGCCGGCGATACCCGGCGCCGCTCTGGCCCTGGCTCTGCGCGTTCGCGTCGCTCATGACAGCACTCCGATGAGCCAGGCGGTCAGGCAGGCAACAGGCACCGCCAGGGCGAAAGCCGTCGCCGCTCGGACGAGCGCGAACGGGAGCCCGAGGGCTGCCGCCTCTGCCGGGAGTTGAACCACGCCCACCGTGACCCACGTGAGCATGAAACTCGTCACTCCGACAAGCCCGACGCCCTTGTCCAGCAGTCCCTCGCCGAGCACGTAACTGTTGACGGGGTTCCCGGCCAGGACGCTGCCGAAGACGGCGCCGACGAGCGCATCAGACAAAGGCTGCCCTGCGAAGAGCGAGGAAATCCAGGCTCGGGACACGAACGTATGGAAGAGCCCGACCAGCAGAATGACGCCGAGCAGCACAGGGAGCATCGTCTTCATCTGGCGCATTGCTTTTCGTGCGGCCTTGGCTAACGAGGGCCCCTTCGCTTGTGCAGGGTGGTGGGCGCTGCCTGGGCCGGTTTCGTGGGTCTCTCGATGTTCACGCTCTTGATTTTCCCGTGCCATGTGTTCTCCAGAAGTGTTTGCGCCATCCCAATTCAGAGCCCCACCGCCAGGGCCGCGGCTCCCACGGCCAATCCGATGGCCAGGTTGATCGCTTTGATCACCAGGAAGTCCCGGCGCGAGTGCGCGAGCAGCGGCAACATGCCGTGGCCGTCCTGCACGACCGAACTTGCCAGGAGAATGCTCAGTGGGATGCTCCCTTCAGCGTAAAGCGTGACGACGACCAGGTGAGGACCGGACTCGGGAATCAGCCCAACCAGGCACGCCATCGCCAGGACGATCCATCGCCCCTGCTGAATCGTTTGCTCGAGGTGCAAGTGCTCGGTAATGAAATACAGGATAGCAAGCGCACCGAACGTCCAGAGGAAAATTCTCGGCGCGTGTTTCCGCGCCACGTGTTCCCACAAATGCTCGTTCAGGAAGTGATCGGGAACGGTACAGACGATGAAGAGGGCCACGCCGGAAACCAGTACCGCCGTAACCCGCATCCAATTCCAGGTCGCGGGCCCGGCCCAGCCAAGGACCAGAGTCAGGACAAAGAGAACGAGAACGACGGTCAGGATTCCCCGAGGTGCCGAGCATTCGCGCCATTGGCGCACGATGGTGGCGTGAGGGAAGCACCGACAGGCGGCTTCGTCGTGAACCTCCAAGGGATGGGCGGCCGGTTCCACCCGCCAGCGCTTGCGACCGGCGACCAGGTCCGTCAGCGCCCCCGCTGCGATACCCAGCGCGAAGAGGACGCCGAATAGAAGCAGGGCCGGCTTCGGCATCATGGCCAGCATCACGAAGGACTCATCCCCGCTGGTTGCCACCATGGCCGCGACGATGGCGCCGACTGTGAGTACGCCGTGCGTGTACATGGCGACGACGGCGAAGGCTCCCAGGCAGCCGGGGGTCGCCCCGAGAAGCGATGCCAGGACGTACTGCCCCCACGTGTGGCGTGCCAGTTTTCGCTGCCAGGCTCCCTGGGTGAGCACATTCAGATACTCGATGACCAGCATCATGACGAAGACGAAGCCCGTAATCAGCAGGGCGTGCCTGAAGACCCCGAACAGGTCCTCGACCATCACCGTCTCTCCGCCGGGTCGGTCGGCATGTGCCAGCCGGTTGCGCTATCCGGAATGGCGCCACTTTCATACCCCGTCGGGCGGCCGGGTGCCACGGAGCCAACGTTTCTGCGTTCGGCCAATCGCTTCACCGATGGCGCTGCAGGCAGGCTGGCCTGAAACCGCTCGATGTTGCAGGCGCAGAGAATCGTGAATGCAATGTAGAGTGCCAGCAGGACGACCAGAAAAAGGATCAGGAGTGCCAGGGCGACCGGCCGGCCCTGGGGGTGTCCGCAGTTCCGACAAAAGAGACTGTAGGGGCTGAGTTCGTTTCCGCACATGCTGCACTTGCGAAGTTGTGGGCTCTTGCCTTGATTCGTCTGACGCTCTTCAGCCATCCCTCTTCTCCCTTTCGTTCAGGCCTGTGTATGCACCGTGTGTTCGTGTACCCTGTTCCGCCGCTTGGCCGGCGAATGCCTGACGGCTTCCTTGATCGTCGGGATCAGCGGCGGGGCTACGCTCAGCAGTCTCACGCCGGCGTCCAGAAGCATGGGGACGGCGTGAGGTTGTCCGGCCAGTTCACCACAGACGCCGACGAGCACGCTTCCCGCCTCGCTCGCCGCAAGCCGTATGAGCCGGAGAACGGCTCGGTGATCGTCCTGGAAATACCGATGGACGAGGGGATTCTGCCTGCCGGCAGCCATCGTGTACTGCGTCAAGTCATTGGTGCCGAGGCTCAGGGCGTCGGCGAACTGTAGAATCTCGGGCACGCAAAGCGCGGCCGCAGGCGTTTCAATCATGGCCACAAGGGGCGGGATCGTATGGATTCCAAGATCGGATGCCTCTGTCTGAGCCGCCTGTCGAACTGCCTGCATGTCCTCCGGCAGGGTTATCATGGGGACCATGATCTGCACGTGCCGAACTTGGGACAGGCGCAGCAGGGCGCGCAGCTGGATCTTGAGCAGTTGCGGCTCAGCCAGAAGGAGCCGAACGCCTCGCCTGCCAAGGCACGGAGCGGGCTCGGCTTCGAAGGCCAGATAGGGCAGATCCTTGTCGCTTCCCACATCAAGGAGCCGCACAATGGCCGGCTTGTGCTGCATAGGCACCAGGGTGTTCGCGATTTCGTCCAACAGTTCCTGTTCGGTCGGCAGGCTCTTGCGGAGCATGAAGACCGCCTCGAGCCGATACAGGCCCACGCCGTCTGCGCCGTTTTCCACGGCTACGCGGACGTCCGCACGGTTGGCGACGTTGGCCATGACCGGGATGCGAACGCCGTCCGCCGTAACCGCCGGGTCCCGGCATCGCGCCTTGGCGTTCTTCCATTGCAGGTGGAATTGTTCGATTCGTCGCTCGAACGACTTCCGGGTGTGCCGGTCGGGTTTCACAACGACGGTGCTGCGGAACCCGTCGACGAGCACCACGTCACCCGCCTCGATTTTCTCGGTTGCATCTGGAACACCGCGGACGCCCGGTATCCCCATTTGTCGGGTGATGAGGGCACAGTGGGTGGCGGGAGCCCCCAGTTCCACGACGACCGCAACGGCGTTACGGCGAGCGAAGAACACGGCGTCGGAAGGCAAGAGCCGGGGCGCTACGAGCACGCCGCCTTCCGGCATCTTCTCCAGGGGATGGACCGCCACCCCCATCAGTTGCCTAAGGATCTGCCGGCCGAGGTCCGCAACGTCGTCCGCCCGCTGGACGAACCGTGTGCTTTCATCGGCTTGCACCCGCTGGACCCAGCGATGGAAGACCCGCTGAACGGCCGTCTCAACGCTTACGTGTTCGGTTTCCATTTCGTGCCGGGTCTGCCGGGATTGCAGGAATTCCTCCAGCATGGTTCGGTGTACGCCGAAGATCTCCGCGTGGTAGGGACCGATCTGGTCTACGACGCGTCGTGCGGACTCCTTGAGTTCGATGAGAACCTGTTCGGCGGCGCGATGAAGCCTTTTGCACTCGGCGTCGACCTGGTCCGGCCGAATGGTGACGGCATCGAGTTGCTCTTCGAGGACGTCCCTGTAGACGAACGCCTTACCTGCGGCCAGGCCGGGCGAGATGCTTGTTCCCGACAGCGTCAGGTTTTTTGATGCGGCCGGACGGCTCACCTGCCACCTCCCTGGGCCCCTTCAAGTACCTGTTCGATGAATTGCGATTCTTCGAGAGCGCCGTAGAAACAGTAACTCCCGTTAACCACCACGGTGGGTGCCGACATGGCCTTGTAGTGTTCCGCCACATCCGGGAAATCATCCACGTTCAGCACGTCGGTGGTGATCCGGTCGCTCTCCATGGCCATCTGATGGGCGATCCATACCGCCCCGACGGAGTCCGGGCAGGCCGGGGTGGTGAGCACTTCAAGATGGAGGGGCGCGCTCAGCCGGTGGAGTTCGTCTTTCGATTCGGCGGAGAGCCCGGATTCGCCCGAGGAAAGACGAACGATATCTTCCAGCAACATGCGGAATTCGAAATCGGACGGCATGCCGTAGTAGCGAACACCATAATCCTTCTCTCCCACGATGGCTAATGCGGGTATCTTGTCGATGCCATACGTCTCCGCGGCGTCGCGATCCGCGACGAAGTTGTACACCTCCAGGTGCAGCTTATGGGAAAGATCCGCCAGTTCGGCCAGCAGTTCTCGCTCCCTGCGGCAGTGGCGGCACGTGGCCTCTTCCGTGAAATAGACGATGGTTACATCCTCTTGCAGTTTTGCGAGCGTCTCCTCCAGCCATTTGAGATCTCCCGGCGTCAGTGACCTCATCGGACCACTCCTTTGCTGACAGGGCTTGAAAATGGATGGCCTGGACGCGTCCGGAGACGCGTCGTCAGGCAGCGTATGAGCCGTCGTGCCACCTCCCGTGCTTCGCATCGGAGAGTGTTTTCTCTATGTGCCGCCAACGTCTGAGCGCCATCAACTCGCGGAGCGTTTCGGGCAGCACCCGCCGCAGGCGCACGCGACTATCCGGGTCGGGGAACCACTCGATGGGGAACTCGAGGATCCGGTAGCCCTTTCGCAACGCCCGCATCACGATTCCTACGTCAAACAGGAAGCCGTCGGTCCAACAGGCGCTGTACAGTTCGCGGGCGACATCGCCTCGGTATATCTTGAACCCGCATTGGGTGTCCGTCAGCCGGCGGGGGATACCCAGGAAGGTCCGAATAACTGCTCGGAACAGTCGCGACAGCACGCGCCGATGCGGCGCCTGTCCGTTCCAAACGATGCTTTCGGGCATTTTGCGGGACCCGTGAGCGATGTCGCAGGCGCCGGCCTGGAGGAGTTGCAGACCGCGCAGAGCGCTTGTGAAAGGGACGCACAGGCCGCTGTCCGTGAGCATCGCGTACCGACTGCGCGTGCGGGTCATTCCCACTCGGACAGCATGCCCTTTGCCGCGGTGGGAGGTCCGAAGGATCCGCCGTTGGACGCCGCGGGGCATGTCGATCGCCTCGGCAGCGGCGGCCGTGCCGTCGACGCTGCCGTCGTCGACGACGAGGACCTCGCCTGTCAGGCCCGATCCGACCAGGAACGCCGCGGCCGCCGTGACGTCACCTTGGATCTTGCTGCTTTCGTTGTACGCCGGTATGACGATGGAAAGGTCCATCGTGTGACCCATTGTCGGAACGAAGTCTGCCAGCGCAGGTGGCCACACACCCTTCTGTAGGTGATAGCGTCACGCAGCTGCGCCGAGGCGCGACTTCACCTCTCGCTTTCGCGTCTCTGGTTCTGATCGGTGCGTCACAAAGGGCGCTCCCCAATCTGAACTGTATTCGCTTTCCCGAATGTAGTATTCGTCTCTTCCCGCATGAAGTCAAGGGGGCAGGAGCCGAACCTCGGCCTGACCTGTCTAGACTTGACCTTCTCCGTCACCTCGCTATGATGCCTTCTGAAGTTCGTAACGTTGCGCGGCCCAGACTCCGGCCTACCGGACGGCGGCGATGACGAACAGACGGCAAAGCCCCGTGCTTCTGGCGACGGCCCTGGCGGCCATCCTGTTTGCCAGCGTCGGGTCCCACATCGTCCATCCTGCGCTGCATGAGCACTCTCATGTGGGAGCCCCGGCGAACGAGGGCTCACACCAGGGCAACCTGCAGGGCCACGGTGGGTCCGCGGAAGTGCACGCGAGAGGCCACCACCTATGTGGACCGTGCCCGATTTGTACCCTCCTCGCGGCGTTCCACGCCGACTGCGGGCGCGCGGTGGCTCTGGGCCGGTGCAGTAACGCATTGACGGAGCGCCCCTGCCTGTCGGCACTGCCGGCCGTTCAGATGACCTTCTGGGCGTCCCATGCCCCTCGTGCCCCTCCTCTTCCTCAGCCCGTCTGAGTTCTGACCCGACCTTTCGGATAAGACGCCCTGTGGGTTCTCGGGAACTGCGATTCGGCATTCCCGGCACCCCTGAGGGCGCCCGGCTTTGGGAGAGGACACCTGCCATGATTCGGTTACTGTCTGCCGTTGCATTTGGGTCGCTGTGTTTGAACGCTTCGGCGGCGTGGGCCGAGAATGCGGCCACGCCGGCCGGTGAGATCGAGGCCCTGAAGGCGGCGGTCGCCGAACTCCGCCAACTGGTCCAGGAGCAGCGCAAGGAGTACGAGGCGGAGATTGCCGGCCTGAAGGAACAAATCCACGAGTTGCGGGAGGCCAAACCGGCTGGCGGCGAGTCGGAAGAGTCGGAACTGGCCGCCCTTCGCCGCCTGGCCAAAGAGAAGGCCCAGGAAGCGGCCGAAGAACTGAAGGAGAAAGAAAAGGGCTTCATGGCCGGTTGGCTCAGCCTCCAGGACCTGAACCCCGAGATCAGTGTGGCCGGCGACGTCGTCGGGACGTACCAACACCAGAAAGACAACCGCCGCCGGTCCGAGGCCGACTTCCGGGTGATGGATATCCACATCGAGTCGTACCTGGACCCCTACAGCAAGTTCAAGGCGGCCATTCCGGTCACCGAAGACTGGGCCAAGTTGGGCGAGGCCTACATGACCCGGTTCGGGGTCATGGAGGGCGTGAACCTGACGTTCGGCAAGTTCCGCCAGCAGTTCGGCGTGGTCAACCGCTGGCACAAGCACGCCCTGGACCAGGTGGACTTCCCGCTGGCCCTCCGGAAGATCTTCGGCGACGGGGGCTTGAATCAGACCGGCGTCTCGGCCGAGGCGACACTGCCGAGCCTCTGGGGGGCGTCGCAGGAACTGGTCCTCCAGGTCACCGAGGGCGACAACGACCGGCTCTTCGGCGGGAACACCCACGGGACCCCGTCCGTCCTCGTCCACTACAAGAACTTCCGGGACCTCTCGAAGGACACCTATTTCGAGGTGGGGGCCACGGGCCTGTTCGGCTGGAACGATGACTGGCTGGTCCGCGCCCCCGGCGGCGGCCTGGACCACGTCTACGATACGCAGAGCACCCGGGTCTACGGCCTGGACTGGACGCTCCGCTGGGAACCGACCGAGCGCATGCGGTACCGCAACGTCGAGTGGCGCAGCGAACTGTACCTGCTGGACCGCGACCTCGTGGCCCCGGACGGCTCCGGCGAGGACAGCCTGACCGCCTGGGGCGCCTACAGTTACGTCCAGTCGAAAGTCTCGCGCAAACTCGACCTGGGCGTTCGGGTCGACTACTTCCAGCCGGACAGCAAGGCCTACGCCGTGGCCGGCACGGACGTGAGGCCGGTGGCGTACGACGCGCCGAGTCCGCACCGGTGGCAGGTAGGGCCGTATCTGACGTACCATCAGAGTCCCTTCGTGAAGTACCGGCTGGAGTACAACCACGTGGACGGCCGCGGCATGGAGGCGCCCGAGGACATCGGGATGCTCCAGATCATCTTCGTGGCCGGACCGCACAAACATGACCGTTATTGATTCGAGGAATTGCCATGCGATCTACGACAACCGTTGCCACGATCCTGACTTCGGCGGCCGTCGTTGCCCTTGCTGTCAGCCAGGCACGGCCGGCCGAGCCGGAGGCGGCCAGACTCCGGGTGGTCGCCACGCTGCCGGACTACGCCGACCTTGCCCGAACTATCGGGGGCGACCGCGTCGCGGTCCAGGCCATCGTCCGCGGCGACCAGGATGCGCACTTCATCCGGCCGAAACCCTCGTTCGTGGACATGGCGGGGCGGGCCAAGGTCTTGATTACCACCGGACTCGACCTGGAGATGTGGCTGCCGACGGTCATCGACAAGTCCGGCAACACGCACATCCGCAGCGGGCAGCCGGGCTACGTGGCGGTCGCCGAGGGCATCCAACTGCTCGAGAAGCCCGCCAAACTGTCGCGGGCGGAAGGCGGCGTCCATATCTACGGCAACCCGCACCTGACGTGCAGCCCGGTGAACATGAAGACCGTGGCTCGCAATATCGCCACCGGCCTGATCAAGAACGACCCGGAGGGCAAGGCATACTACCAGGCCAACCTGGACAGGCTGCTCGCCCGAATCGACGAACGCCTCTTCGGCGACAAACTGCCCGACCTGCTCGGCGCCGAAACCCTGTGTCGGATGGCCCACAACGGTACGCTCGTTCCCTTCCTCCAGGAACACGACCTGAAGGGCAAACCCCTCGCCGACTATGCGGGCGGCTGGCTGAAGAAGATGCGTCCCCTCTGGGGCACGGCCCTGGTGACCTACCACAAGAACTGGGTCTACTTTCTCAAGGTCTTCGGAATGGAAGAGGCGGGGACGGTGGAACCGAAGCCCGGCATCCCGCCAACGCCCAAGCACGTGAACGAACTCGTGACGATGATGAAGGAGCGCCACATCCGCATCATCCTGGCCGCCAACTATTTCGACGAACAGAAGATCCGGATGGTCGCCTCGAGGGTCGGGGCCGAGCCGGTCATCGTCCCGCTCTACGTCGGGGGCGAGCCGGAGGCAACGGATTACTTCGCCCTGGTGGACCTTTGGATCGACCGCCTCCTCGCGGCGGCGGAGAAAGCCGGTATGCTTTCCGGAGAACAGGAAGCACCTTGAATCTGAGAAGGCGAGAGCGTGTGACCGCGCCGACGCCTATCGGAGACCATCATGTCCGAAAGCCTGCATTTTCTCGTGCTGCAACTGACCCTGCTGGCCGTCGTCCTGGTGCTGCACACCTACATCGGGCTGCACATCGTCCGGCGGACACTGATCTTCTCGGACCTGGTGCTGGACCAACTGGCGGCGCTCGGCGCGCTGGTGGGGCTGGCGCTTGGCGTTCAGTACGCGACGGCGGGGTCGTACCTGGTGTCGACGGCGATGGTCCTCGTGGGAGCCGGCCTGCTGGCGGGCATTAAGCCGAGAAATGCGCTCATCCCCCGGGAGGCCGTCATCGGAACCCTGTACGCGCTCGCCCTCCTGGCGTCGCTCCTGGTGGGCGACAAACTCTCCGGCGGGGAGACCTACGTCAACAAGACCCTGGCGGGGGCCATGGCGTGGGTCAGTTGGCCCCTCGTCGGTGTGACGACCGGCGTCTACGCCGTCCTGCTCCTCTTCCACTACGTGTTCCGCGACCGGTTCATCGCGCTGGCGGAGGGCAGGGCGGCGAAGGAGCGGCGGTGGGACTTCCTGCTGTTTACGACGCAGGGCATTATCACCATCCTGATTGTCCCCATCGCGGGCGTGCTGCTGGCCTATGCGTTCCTCATGATACCCGCCGCCATTGCAGCCATGTTCACGCGGCGTTGGGGAGGGGCCGTGGCCATCGGCTGGGCAATCGGGTTCGGGGTATGTGCGGCGGGTTGTGTCGCCTCGTGGCATTGGGGCCTGCCCTACGGGCCGACGCTCGTCCTCGCACTGGGCGGAGCGTTCCTGGTCGCCATGCTTGTGCGCGCGGCACGGCCGGCGCCGCAAGCGGCATGAGAGGAGCCGGAGCGATGGAACACTTCTTCACCATGTTCGGGCTGCCCTTGCTCGCGTCCGTGCTCATGCTGGCGATGCTCGGCTACCTGGGGATATACGTCCTGAAGCGGGAAATTGTCTTTATCGATATCGCCATGGCCCAGACGGTGGTGGTGGGCATGGTCGTCGGCCACCTGGCCTTCGGCGTGCACCTGGATTCCTGGGCGGGGTACGGGTGCGGTGTGGCCGTGGCTTGCGTGGCGGCGGGGTTCTACGCGTTCGCACGACGGCGCATTCACCAAATCCCCCTGGAGGCGATTATCGGCATCTCCTACGCCATCGCGGCGGCGGCCGCCCTGTTCCTGGTGGGGATGGCGCCCGGTGGCCACATCCACGTTCAGGGCATGCTCGCCGGAAGCATACTCTGGGTCACTTGGGAAGATATCGCGGCGAGCGGCGTCATCTTTGCCGTGGCGGGCGCGGCGTTCTGGCTCTTCCGGAGGCCGTTCGCCCGGCTTCACCGCGGCTATTCGCAGTCGGTGGAAGGCGGCACGCGCCTCGTGGGATGGGACATCCTATGGTACGCGCTGGCCGGCATCGTCATTGCGTGGGCCACCCGCATCGGAGGTATCCTCCTGATCTTCGCGTTCCTGATTGTGCCGGCGGTGACCTCGGCCCTCTTCGCACGGCGGGACGGGGTACGGTTCGTCATCGGCTGGGGCTTCGGTCTGATGGCGACGCTGGTGGGATTGCTGTTTGCCGACCGGCTGGATTTCTCCGTGGGGCCGTCCATCGCGCTCTTCCTGGTGGCGGGCCTCGCGCTGGCGGCGGGCTCGCGCGTGTGGCCTCGGCCGGTGACGGCCATCGTTTCCGTGGTGGCCGTTGCAGGGCTGATCGTCCTTCTAGGGACGGGTAGCCGAGGCTTGCCCGTAGCGCCGCAAACGACGGACGAGCAGGCGACCGTGGCCGGCCCCACGTTGCCATCGTCGGCCTCGCCCGACGCATCCGCGGAGGGCGGGGACGGCATCGAACGGAAGATTCGAGCGGCGAATAGCGTCAACGAGCTGCAAAATCTTTTCGCCGAGGTGACCGACCCCCAGTTTCGGGCCGACATCGTCTGCCGCGCCCTCCAACTCGACTTTGAAGGCGGGCGTGAGTTGGCACGGCAGTTCCTTGACCAAGAACCTCCGCTGTTCTTCCGCCAGCGGGTGCTCGACGCACTGGAGGCGGGCGACGGTTCCCAGAAACCGACATCGGCCCCTGTCCAGAACGACCGCCAGGCCCCTCCCGGTTTATAGGCCTGTCCCTCAACAGCCCCACGTGGAAACCGTCCGGGTCCAAGACACCGCCGCGGTGCCTGATGTGGCGGCGCGGGCCTTGATCAGAACGATGCCTGAATCCGGACCCCGACGACCGTGGCGTCTTCCACCGAATCGTCCCCGCCGGGGTTCACCACGTGCTGCACGTGCGGGCTGACCGCCAGCCGGGGCGCGACCCGGATGCTGTAATAGACCTCGTAAATCGTCTCGTGGTCCGCGGTGAATCCGGCGTCGGGGGCGAGCCGACCGTGGGCGAAGCCGAATCCCAGGACGTCCTCGTCCCGGCCAGCAATGAGGCCGCGATACTGAAAGCCGCCGCTCCAGAACCGGTACACTTCTCTGATCTCCTCGTCGGCGCGGGCGTAGCGGAAGAATGCGCCGAGGCCCTGTCCGTCTTCCGGGTCCGCATTTTCCTTCAGGACCATCTGGTCCAGGCTGACGTAGAGGCCGGGCACGTCGCGCGTGGACCCGCGGCCGTCCAGGTACTCGGCATAGTGGTTGATCCAGAAGCCGACGCGGTAGGCCCCGGGCAGTCGGCGCTCGCCGCACGGCAGATCCACCGCCGCCCCCGTCTCGTAGATGCTGACGGCCCGTTCCGGCCCGCTGAACGCCGTGTTGAAGCCGGTCTCGCGGGCGTCGGCCTCGGCGTCGGCCACGCCCGCCGCCAGATACCAGCCGTCGACCGGTTCCCAGTAGGCGGCGGCGCCGATGCCGTTGTCCGGGAACGGAATGGCCGCGTTGTTCACGAGGGGGCTTGCGAGGAACTGCGTGGTCTCGTCGTTGGCGCAAGAGTTCCCGTCGAACGACACGGGACACCCCCGGCACTCGAAGCCGCCCGCCAGGTCAATCTTGCCGAGGCGGAGGCGGAAGCGGCCGTCGGCCAGGCACTGTTCGTACCACGCCTCGGTCACGTCGATGGAGCGGTCGCCCGCAGCGTCGTCGTTGAGGCCCATGAGGCTGCCGACGGAGGAGGCGTCCAGACCGTCGGACCAACTGCCCTCGGCCAGAAAGAAGAAGGTGCCGCCGGGAACGTTCAGCAGCCGTTCGAGGTCGAACTCGCCCTCCAGGTCATAACTGCCCGCGAAGCGCCCCGCGTGGCGGTGGGTGGCCAGGCCGCCATCAACGTTGAACTGGTACACCTGGGTGGCGCTGAGGCCGAGCGTGATGCCCTGTTCGGCGAGTTCATCGCCCAGACCCCACCAGTCGCCGGTGAGGGTTTCGCGTTCCGACAGCGGCTGCGCCGCGTGCTTTTCAGGGGTGCCCGGTCCGGCAGCCTTCGCCCATCCCCCCGCCTGCATCACCGCCGAGGCAATGCACGTGACAACCAACGTTTTCAGGGCCGTCGTCTTCACCATCGAGTCATCTCCTTGTGGATCACGAGCCGCGGCACCTTCAGGTATGGCTGTTCCGGCAGGTCTCGGTGCGGTCCGGGCCGCAACCGGTGCAGCCCGGGCATCCCTCCCCGCGTGTCGCGCTGCGGTAGAGGCGGTAGCCCACGACGCCGGCCGCCGCGAGGACGATTCCGATAACGATGGCCGTCTCGAGCACAGTCTTCCCCTTTCCTATATAACCAGGAGTCCGATCTGGTACACCGCCGCCGTCAGCACCCAGGCCAGGGCTGTCAGGCCCACGACCTGGAGGGCCGCCCACTTCCACGAGCCGCTCTCCTTCCAGGTCGTCGCCACCGTCACCATGCAGGGCACGCTGATGAGGCAGAAGAGCATGATGGCCAGCGCCTGGAGCGGCGTGTACTCGCGCTGAAGGACGGCCCGCAGCGGCTCGGACTTCTCGTCCGCCTCGCCGAGCGAGTGGACGATGCCGAGTTGCGCGACGAAGACCTCCTTGGCGGCAAAGGCGCCCACGAGGGCCGTCGAGGTTTTCCAGTCGAAGCCCACCGGCCGCATGACCGGCTCCAGGGCGTGGCCGATGCGTCCGGCCGCCGAGTACGAGAGAGCGGTCTGGGCCTGCTCCTCGTCGGCCAGCCCGGCGAGGTGCGACTCGGGAGGCTTCGGGTAACTCGTCAGGACCCACAGGAGGATCGAGATGGCCACGATGACCGTCCCCGCCTTCCGGAGGAACAACCAGCCCCGCTCCCACATGTGGACGAGCGTGCCGCGCACCGTCGGCATGCGGTACGGCGGCAGTTCCATGACGAACGGCGCTGCCTCGCCCTTGAAGAGCGTCGCGCGGAGCACCTTGGCCAGGATGACCGCCAGCACGATGCCCACCAGGTACAGGCCCCAGAGCACGGGCGTCCGCCACGCCTCCGTGAAGAAGGCGGGGATGAAGAGCATGTAGATCGGCAGCCGGGCCCCGCAACTCATCAGCGGCAGCACGAGCATCGTCGTCAGCCGGTCGCGGCGCGACTCCAGGGTCCGCGTGGCCATGATGGCCGGCACCGTGCACCCGAACCCGATGAGCATCGGGATGAACGACTTCCCGTGCAGGCCGATCTTGTGCATCAGGCGGTCCATGATAAACGCCGCCCGGGCCATGTAGCCGGAGTCCTCCAGCAGGGCGATGGCGAGAAAGAGGAGCAGGATGTTCGGCAGGAACACCAGGACCCCGCCCACGCCGCCGATGACGCCGTCGACCAGCAGGGACTCGAGGGCGCTCTCCGAACCCGCCGGCCAGAACCCGGCCACCGCCGCGCCCAGCCGGCCGACCCCCGTCTCGATCCAACCCATCAGCGGGTCGCCCACGGCGAACGTGACCTTGAAGACCAGGTACATCATGGCCAGGAAGATGGGCAGGCCGAGCACGCGGTTCGTCACCACGGTGTCGATGCGGTCGGACCACGAGTGCCGCGACTCCACGGTGGTGCGGACGGCCTCCTGGCAGGCCCCGGAGATGAAGCCGTACCGGCGGTCGGCCAGGAGGATTTCCGGCGCGTCGCCGAAGTCGCGCTCGATGCGGTGGCGGGCCGCCTCGACCATCCGTAGCAGGAACGCGTCCTCGCCCGTGGCGTCCGACACGTGCCGCAGGATCTCCTCGTCGCCCTCGAGCAACTTGACCGCCAGCCACCGCGGGTCAAACGTGGCCGCAAGATCCGGGTTCCCGGCCAGGCGGTCGGCGATGGGCGCCAGTTCCCGCTCGATCTCCTCCCCGTAGGTGACCCGTGCGGGGGTCCGCGGCGAGTCGGCTGCACCCGCTTCGACGATGGCGTCCTTCAGGGCATCCAGGCCCTTGCCCTTGTGGCCGACCGTTTCCACGATGGTCACGCCCAGGAGGCGGGAGAGGAGGTCGGTGTCGATCCAAGAGCCGCGGGCCTCGGCCAGGTCGCTCATGTTCAGCGCCAGCACGAGCGGCACGCCGAGTTCCATGAACTGGGTGGCCAGGTAGAGGTTGCGCTCCAGGTTCGAGGCGTCCACCACGTCGACGACGAGGTCCGGCCGCTCGTGGATGACGACGTTCCGCGCGATGACCTCCTCCAGCGTGTAGGCCGTCAGGCTGTAGGTGCCCGGGAGGTCGACCACGCGGACCTCGCGGCCGGCGTGGCGGAACCGGCCCTCCTTCTTCTCGACCGTGACGCCGGGGTAGTTGCCCACGTGCTGGCGGGTCCCGGTCAGGGCGTTGAAGAGGGTGGTCTTGCCGGAGTTCGGGTTGCCTGCCAGGGCCACGACGATCGGCTTGGTGCCGCGCGGCTCAGGGTGGGTGCCCATCGGACGGTCTCCCGGTTCGCGTTGTGTTCCTGTTTGACTCATCAAACTCCGGTTCCAAAAAAAGGGATTTTTCGTCCAGACGGCGCCGCGGGAGAGGGCGATGCGGTGTGTGCTTCGCCCGCCGCGGGCACCAAGCGTTCGCGGGCCCCGCTGCTTTGCGGCTCAGGATTGCTCGACACGGATCGCCGCCGCCTCCTCTTTTCGCAGGGAGAGGTCGTAGCCTTTCACCTTCACCTGGATGGGATCGCCCAGCGGGGCGACGCGCAGCACCTCGACCGGCGTACCGCGGACGACGCCCATATCGGCGATGCGGCGGGCCACGCCGCCCTTGCCGCCGACGCGGACGATCTTCGCCTTCTCGCCGGGCTTGAGTTGGTCCAGCGTCGTCATCGTGCCTGTCCCTTCTTGGCGTTGTTCAGCCCGGCTCCTGCGGTATTCCGCCAGGCATCCTTCGATACAGGGCTCGCAATGCCTGCCTTGCGGCCCTTCCTCGCAGAAGTGGCGGTAGCCCCGTATCCATTTCTCCCCGCCACGGGGGCAGCGTTTGACGAACTCCATGAACCGGAGCAGCCGGTCGGCCACGTCCGAATCCATGGCATGCTCCATGCGGCAGGCGTTTTCGTCCGCCGCCGCCGGGTCCACCGCCAGAACGTCCACCAGGAACCGCTGAATGGCCTCGTGGCGGCGGGAGACCTCCTCGGCCACCCGCCGGCCCGCCGGCGTCAGCGTGACCGGCTCGTAGGGGGCGTAATTGACGAGCCCCTTCTCGGCCAGACCTTTCAGGGCGGCCGTAACGGTCGATTTATGGACGCTGAGCCGCCGGCTGATCTCGCCCGCCCGGGCGATGCCCTTCTGGGCGATGGCCCGGAAGATGGCCTCCAGGTAGTCCTCGGACTGCGGCGTCAGGTCCATCGCGTCACTCATCGGCGTCCTCTCCGCCCGTCTGGGCCGGCCAATTGTTTGATGGCCCAAACTCTACACGCGCTTTGGTTGCCTGTCAAGGCACAAAATCAGAGATTTCGCCGGTCAGGGGACGACGACCGGCCTAAGGCAAGGGGCAAGCGCGCCAGCGCCGACCGCTCGTCCTCGATGAACGTGTGCGCGAGGGCGGTCCATCTTCAGCGCCAGGCCCGAGCGGCGGGCGAGACTCTTGGCCACGGCGGGCGCGACGCCCGAGCGGGCCAGCCGCTTGATGAACGTGTGTCGCAGGGCATGGAAGTTCCTGGATGAGAAGCCTCCCCTGTTCTTCCGCCAGCGGGTGCTCGACGCGCTGGAGGCGGGCGACGGGATCCCGGAGCCGAAGTCGCTGCCTGGTTTGTGATGTCCCTGAGGCTGCTCCCGGCCTGGAGGTGACGGCCGTCGGCCCCGAGTTTCCCGGGCGCTCCTCGGAATGCCGTAGGGTTCCAGGTTGGCGGCGCACGCTCGCCTTCTTCCGCATCACCGACACAGTCGCATATTCGCAACTGCCCGCCGGGGCACCGCCGCGTAAACGCGACCCTTGCGAGGCCACGCCCCGTTGAGTGCCCGGGCTGGCAGTGCCATAAGCCGTTTTGGTGCAGTGGGATAGGCAAAAGGCTCTACGCCTGACTCTTGGTGGCACCGTGTTTGCTAGACAGTCCTTGATGGCGCGTGGTTGTGTTGGTCGTCGTTTCGTAGCGGTTCTGTGCAGCCAACGCGTACCGAAAGGGATCAAACCACGATGCTCAAGAGCGAGCGCACTGGACCGAAGGTCCGACCGGGCAACCTTCGCCACGGAGTGAACGGCGCTTTGGGGAGCGGTCTCGGGTGCGTATGTGTCTGCCCGCGGTGTGGTTACATCCAGGTGCAGGAACGCGGCGAGCCATGCGCGGCGGTGGAATGTCCCCAATGTGGGGCGCCGATGACGCGCGATTGAAGTATGGCAAGTCCTGCAAATATTCGAAGACTCCGTGTAGGAAGGAGACATATCATGCCAGCGGGAGATGGAACGGGGCCCATGGGCCTGGGCCCGATGACCGGCCGCGCGGCCGGCTACTGCGCGGGCTACGGTGTGCCGGGCTACATGAACCCGATCCCTGGCCGCGTCGGCTATGGGCAGCCGACAGCGGCCGCGCCGGTGACGCCGGTGACGCCGGTGGCCTGGGGCCCATACGCCCCGGCGGTCAGGGTTGGCGCGTACGGCTACCCGATGGCCGCGCGACCGTTCGGCTTCGGGTACGGCTGGGGCCGCGGGTTCGGCCGAGGCTTCGGTCGCGGATTCGGTCGCGGATTCGGCCGCGGTTGGGGCCGGGGTCGCGGCGGCCGGTTCGGCTGGTGGTAACACCGGAACCCGTCACCGCCTCGTGACGCCGAATCCGCTCCGGCCGGGGCAGCGCGCAATCGCTTTCGACGGAGGGGAGGGGACGCTGCCATGCGCATCGCGATTCCGCTGGCCGAGGGAAGGCTGGCCGATCACCTCAGTCTGTGCCAGGAGTTCGCCCTGGTCGATGTCGACCCCCACACGGGCATTGTCCAGAAACGAAGGTCCACCGCCGTTGCTCCAGCGGAGGCGGCCGTCGTGCCGCAGTGGCTCGCCGACCAGGGCACCCAGGTGCTCATCGTCGGCAGCATGGGCCGGCGCGAGCGGAATCTGTTCTCGGACCGGGGTATCCGGACCATTCTCGGCGCACCGACCGAGACGCCGGGCCAACTCGTGGCCGCCTACGTTGCGGGCCGCCTGCGGTCGAGGCAGAGTGTCGGCGAGCCGTGAACCGGAGCCGGAGGCGGCTCTCGTGTTGCACGCCGTCGGTGCGGGGGCGATGCCTGTTGCGCCCGGAGCACCGAATACCCCAAGCCGCCCCGGCTTCGTGCGGATATGACCCCGAGCAAGGAGGCGCTACCCATGACGATACGCCGCGACCAGCGCCGCCACGGCCTGGGGGTCCCGACGCGTCGGGGGTTTCTGGCGGGTGCGGCCGGGACGGCCGGTTGCCTCCTGGCGGGCGCCGGCGCATTGGCCGAGGCGCCCACCTCCGCCGACTCCGCCGAGCCCGCCCTCAAAAAGGGGAGCCGCCTCCGGATCGACGGCGATCCCAAAGCCATCATCCAGAAGGCGTACGACCTGGGCCACCACTATGAGGGGAAGTACGGCAACTGCTGCCAGTGCACCCTGGCGGCGCTAGAGGACGCCCTGCCGTTCGTCCCGAAGGACGTCAACCTGTTCCGGGCGGGCTGCGGGCTGGACGGCGGGTCCACGCCCGTCGGCGTCCAGAATTGCGGGGGGTTCACCGGGTCCGCCATGATTATGGGATACCTCACCGGCCGATGGCGAGACGAGGACCGTTTCATCGGCGGCACGGGCCTGACCCACGACCTGACCCACCGCCTGTACGCCCGGTACAAGGAATACTACGGCACGGTGCTGTGCCGGGACGTGCGGAAGGGCGTGGGCGGGAACTGCCCGGAGGCCGTCGGCCGGGCCGCACGGTGGGCCGCCGAGATCCTGATCGAGGAGTTCGGGCCGGCCTGACCCGTGACCCCCGCCGGGCGGCGGGATCGCGCTTGCGATCACATTTACAGAAAACGCGTATCGTCCATGCAGTTAGCCGAGAGGAGGACCCCGTGAAGATGGTTGCCGTCTCGTGCAGCCCGCGAGAGGGGAAGACCACCCGGACCGCCCTGGAGGCCGTACGCGGAGGCGACGGACCATGAGACGCGAAAGCGGTTGGACCCGGCGCCGGTGGTTGGCCGGCGCGGGATGGCTGGCGCTGCTGCCCGTGGCGGCCGTCGTGGCCGCGTCGGGGTCCGGCCGACGCTGCACGGTCCGGGCGGCGGAGGTCACACGCAATTCCACGCAGCGGGAGGGCTTGGCCGTGCAAATCGTCTACGACAATTACCCGTTCGACAAATGCCTCAAGACCGCGTGGGGATTTGCCTGCGTCGTCACCGGGCTCGAGAAGAACATCCTGTTCGACACCGGCGGTGACGGGCGCATCCTGCTGGCGAACATGAAGGCGTGCGGCATCGAGCCGAAGGCGATCGACGCCGTCGTCCTGTCCCACATCCACTACGATCATACCGGCGGGCTGGGCGCCTTCCTCGAAGCCAATCCCCGCGTGTCCGTGTATCTGCCGAAGGTGTTTCCGGAGGGGTTCAAGCGCGAGGTCCGCGGGGCCGGCGCCACGGTCGTGGAGACCGACCAGCCCCGCCAGATCTGCAAGGGCGCATGGACCACGGGCGTCCTGGACGGCGGCATCCCGGAGCAGGGACTGTACCTGAAGGGAGGGGAGGGGCTGGTTGTCATCACCGGGTGCGCCCATCCCGGGATCGTCGACATCGTGAAGGCGGCCAAGGCGCACGCCGACACCCGGCCGGACACCGTCCTGGGCGGCTTCCACATGGGCGGGGCGTCAAGCACCGAAATCTGGTCGGTGATCGCCGCCTTCAAGACGATGGGCGTTTCGCGCGTTGCCCCCACCCACTGTTCGGGCGATGAGACGCGGCGGCAGATGAAGGAGGCCTTCGGCGAGGGCTATCTGTCGGCGGGGGCCGGCGCCCGCATCAGGTTCGAGCCCGAACCGGGGTCTTGAGCCGCCCCGCGCCGACCTGCCGCCAGGGCCGTGCGGTTCCGCCACGTGGCATCGGCGGCCGCAGACCCCGTCGCGACAGCCGGACGGCCCACGACAACTTCTCTCGCCAGAACAGTCCCACCCGCGTGCCTGTTGTGTTACAATCCCGGGCGAGCCGCCGCCGCGCAGGCGGCGTTGCCCGAGCGAAAGCCCCGATGCATCTGAAACGTCAAGGCGGATACACCGTGCCGCTGGCGGGTCGGCCGGCGTCGGCGACCGAGACGCTGCCCGAACCGGACGCTCTCCTTCTGCCCGTCCGGAGCGGGCGGCTGACGTTTACCGAGCCGGCCGTCCGCGACGGGCAGTCCGTACGGGCCGGGGAGGTGCTCGCACGCGACCGGGTGCGGTTCGACGTGCCGCTGCTCGCCCCGCGGGACGGCACGGTCCGCCTCGACGCCGTCGAAGGGCACATCGTCCTGGAGGACCTGGCACCTCCGGCGGAAGAGGCCAGCGAGGCCGGCGCGCCCGGCCCGGACCCGCGGCAAAGCCTCGTGAACCTTGGGGCGTGGCGCTTCGTCGAGGACGCCCACACGGGCGCCGTGCCGGACCCGGCGGCGGACCCGAGCGCGGTCATCGTCTCGACGGTGCGGCTGGAGCCGTTCGGGGTCCGCGGCGAGGCGATGCTGCGGTCGGGCCTGGAGGCGTTCAGCCGGGGGCTGGAGCGGCTCCAGGGACGGCTCGCGTACCAGCCGATTTACCTCGTCATGCCGGACGTGGACTCGGCGCTGGCCGAGGAGGTCCACGACCATCTCCGCGGGCACGCGTTTCTCCAGATCGTGACGATTCCGCTGCGGTACCCCATGGACGACTTTACGCTGATTGCCCGCGGGCTGGACCTGGAAGCGGGCGGGCCCCCGGTGTGGGCCCTGCGGACGGAGGGCGTCCTGGCGGTGGATCGGGCCCTGACGCGTTCCCGTCCCACGCTGGACGTCCTGGCGACGGTGGGCGGCCCGGCGGCGAAGCGTCCGCGGCACCTGCGGCTGCCGGTGGGCTATCCCCTGGAGACGATCCGGTCGACGGAAGTGGAGGAGGGCGCACGGCTGATCCTGGGCGGCGCCATGACCGGCGCGATGGCCGATGACGCCGTCCAGGGCGTGCCGCAGGGCTGCCCGGGGCTGATCGCGCTCCCTCCGATGCCGGGGCCGCAACTGTTCGGATGGATCCGCCCGGGATGGGGCCGCCAGTCGTACAGCCGCACGTTCCTCTCGCGGCTTCGTCGGGCGTTTCCGGAGCGGATGCCGACGGCGCTTCGCGGCGAGCGGCGGGCCTGCATCGCCTGCGGCCTGTGCGAGGAGGTGTGCCCGGCGGGCATCATGCCCCACATGATCCACAAATACCTCTACCAGGGCTCGCTCGACGACGCGGAGCGGTTGGGCGTGGACCTGTGCGTCGGGTGCGGGTTGTGCTCGTACGTGTGCCCATCGAAAATCGACCTGCGGGCCCAGTTCCTGGAGGCGCAGCAGGACCTGGCGGAGGAACGGCGGGAGGCGGCGGAGGCGGCCGCGGCGGCTGCCGCCAAGGCGGACGCCCAGGGAGGAGCCGCCTCATGAAGGCCGTCGAGCGTCTCTTCGAGCGGCTGCGCGCGCGTTTCGAGCGCCCGCCGCTGCGGTTTTTCCGGCCGCTCTTCGACGCGATCGAGGCGTTTCACCTGTGGCCGGACACCACGCCGGACCAGCCGCCGTGGATTCGCGACCCGCTCGACGTCAAACGCTACATGTCGATGGTCGTGATCGGGCTCGTGCCGCCGCTCCTGGCGGGGGTGTACCTGTTCGGCCTGCGGGTGCTGGTGGTGATCCTCGTCTCGTACGTGGTGGGCGGGACGATCGAAGTCCTGTTCGCCTGCGTGCGGCGCGAGGAGATCAACGAGGGGTTCCTCGTGACGGGGCTCATCTTTCCCTTGGCCCTGCCCCCCGGCATCCCCCTGTGGATGGTCGCGGTCGGCGTGGCCGCCGGCGTCATCCTGGGCAAGGAGATCTTCGGCGGGACGGGGCGGAACCTCTTTAACCCGGCGCTGCTCGGCCGGTGCATCCTGACGGTCGGGTACCCGGAGGCGATGGGCCGCTGGATCGCGCCGAAGGCGGCCTGGCCGGGCCGGCTGCTGGAGTACGCCGTCGCGCCGGCGTCGTACGGCGGGGCCGCGGACGCCGCCGCCGACACCGCCGGCTCGGCCGTCGATGCGGTCACCATGGCGACGCCGCTGGTGGAGGGCAAAGCGGCCCTGGAATCGCCCGAGACGTTCTACGAGAAGGCCGAGCCCGTGGCGAACCTCGTCTGGGGCAACGTCGCGGGATGCATCGGCGAAACGAGCGCCGTCGCCATCCTGCTGGGGGCGGCCTTCCTGCTGCTGGTGGGCGTGGTCCCGTGGCGGACGGTCGCGGGGGCGCTCGGCGGCTTCCTCGTGCTCGGCGCCGCGCTGCACGCGGCAGCGCCCGCGACGTTCGGCCCCGTGGGCTGGCACCTCGTCGCGGGCGGGTTCCTCTTCGGGACGGTCTACATGGCGACCGACCCGGTGAGCAGCCCGATCACCAAACCCGCGAAACTGGTCTACGGCCTGCTCATCGGCGCCCTGGTGGTGCTGATCCGGAACCTGACGGGGTACGTCGAGGGCGTGACGTTCGCGATTCTGCTCGGCAACGTCGCGGCCCCGACGCTCGACGAAGTCGTGATTCGATGGCGCGCACGGAGGCTCGAGGCGTGAAACGGGGACCGGCGTACACGGTAGGCTTCGCGGTGGCGGTGGGTGTGGCGTGTGCCGCGTTGCTGACGGCCGGCCGCGCGATCACGGCCGAACGCCGGGCGGCGAACCAGCGGGCCGAGCGGGCCCGCAGCATCCTCCGCGTGCTCGGCATCCCGACGAGTGTCCGCACGGAGCGCGTCGACCCGGACACCGGCCGCACGGTCGTCACCGAGCGGCCGGCGAGCAACGACGAGATCCTCGAGCGGTTCGAGCGGTCGGTCCGCGAGCGCCCCCTCGCCGGGCGGCCGGCGTACTGGACCGACGACGCCGTCGCCGTCCCGTTTTCGGGCAAGGGCCTGTGGGGGGTGATCCGGGGGTTCGTGGCCCTGGCGCCCGACCTGGAGACCGTCCGGCGCGTCACGTTCTACAAGCATTCCGAGACGCCCGGCCTCGGGGCGGAGATCGAGACGCCGGGGTTCCGCAACCAGTTCCGCGGCATGCCGGTGCCGGAGCGGGCCGGCCGGGTGGACCTGGACATCCAGGCCATTACCGGGGCGACGATGACCAGCCAGCGCGTCGAGGCCATGCTCGAGCGGACGCTGGCCGAGGTGGTGGGGCCTGCGGAGGACGGCGATGGCGGCTGACGCTCCCAATCCGGCGGTCGGTCTGGGTGACGAACGGAAGGGCATCCTGACGTTCACGGCCGGCGTCTGGAAGAACAACCCGATCGCCATCCAGGTGCTGGGCATCTGTTCGGCCCTGGCGGTGACGACGCGGCTGGAGAACTCCCTGGTCATGGGGGCGGCGGTGGTGTTCGTCATTCTCATGTCGAACCTGCTGATCTCCGTGATGCGCGGGGCGATTCCCCGCCGCATCCGCATGATCGTCGAGGTGGCCGTCATCGCCACCTTCGTCATCCTGGTGGACCAGTTCCTGAAGGCGTTTTACTGGGACATGTCGAAACGGCTCGGCGCCTACGTCGGCCTCATCATCACCAACTGCATCATCATGGGCCGGGCCGAGGCCTACGCCCTGCACGAGCGGCCGCACCACAGCCTGATCGACGGCCTCGCCAACGGGCTGGGGTACGCGATGGTCCTGGCGGCCGTCGGCCTGGTGCGCGAGGTCGCCGGCAGCGGGCGGATCCAGTTCGGCCGGGCGTGGGTCCTGTTGGAGATTCCCGGCTACGAACCGAACCTGGTGATGAAGATGGCGCCCGGGGGATTCATCGCGCTCGGCCTGCTCGTGGCCCTCTTCTACGCCCTGGGGCTCCAGAAGGAAACGGAGGGCGAGGCATGACCGATCCGACGGGCGGCCCCGGCGCGCTGATCATCTTTTTCGCGGCCATCTTCACGAACAACATTCTCCTGGTCTACTTCCTGGGGATGTGCTCGTTCCTGGCCTGCTCGAAGCAGTACGAGACGAGCCTCGGCCTGGGCGCGGCCGTGACGTTCGTGATGACCTCGACGACGATCCTGAACCACGTGATTCATCACCAGGTGCTTGTGCCGCTGGGGCTGGAGCACCTCCAGTTCGTCGTGTTCATCGCGGTGATTGCGGCGTTCGTGCAGTTGGTGGAGATGGTGATCGAGCGGTTCAGCCCGACGCTGTATTACTCGCTGGGCATTTTCCTGCCGCTGATTACGGTCAACTGCGCCATCCTCGGCGCGAGCCTGTTCGCGATTAACATCTTCGACTACTCGCTTTGGCAGGCGTCGTGGTACGGGCTGGGGTCGGGCCTGGCGTTCGCCCTGGCCATCACGTTGATGACGGGCCTGAGGCAGAAGATGGGGTATGCCAACCTGCCGGCCGCGTTCCAGGGCGTTTCGATCGTCATGATTGTCACGGGCGTCATGGCCCTGGCGTTCATGGGCTTCATGGGTATGGCTTCGCTGGACTGAGCGACATGATCTTCGTGTGGAGCATCCTGGTGGTCGGGGCCCTGCTGGGGGTGCTGGCCCTCGGCCTGGTGGTCGCAGAGCGTTACCTGCTGGACTACGGCGTCTGCCAGATCTCGATCAATGCCGGCGAACGGGTCCTGGAGGTCGAGGGCGGCCAGACGCTGCTCGAGACGCTGAACGAGGGGGAGATTTACATCCCGTCGGCCTGCGGCGGGCAGGGCACTTGCGGCTTCTGCAAGGTCCGCGTCCTCTCGGGCGGCGGCCGGGTCCTGCCGACCGAACTGCCGTTCCTCTCGCGGCGCGACATCCGGTCGGGGGTGCGGCTGGCGTGCCAGGTCAAGGTCCGCGAGGCGATGGACCTGCAGATCCCCGAGGACATCCTCAACGTCCAACTCTTCTCCGCCGAGGTCGAGTCCACCCGCGACCTGACGCCCGACACGAAGGAGATCCGGCTGCGGCTCGTCGAGCCGGCCGAGATCGCGCAGCGTCCCGGCCAGTACGTGCAGGTCCAGGCGCCCTCGCCCGAGGGACCCCAGTGGCGGGCCTATTCGATCAGTTCCCCGGTGCACGAGACCGGCCACGTGGAACTCGTCGTCACGCTGGTGCCCGGGGGCGTCGGATCCACCTACCTCCATAACCTCCAGGTGGGCGACCCGGTCGTCTTCACGGGGCCGTTCGGCGAGTTCCGCCTGAACGAGGACCCGGACGTCGAACTCATCTGCGTGGCGGGCGGGTGCGGGATGGCGCCGGTCAAGAACATCATCGAGACCGTCTACGCGCGGCAGCCGGAGCGGTCGTGCTGGTTCTTCTTCGGCTGCCGCACCACCGCCGACGCCTTTTACTTCGAGAAGTGGCAGGCCCTGGCCCAGGCGCACCCGAACTTCCACGTCGTTTACGCCCTGAGCGAGCCCGGCCCCGACGACGCCGACTGGCCGGGCGAGACGGGGTTCATTCATCTCTCGGTCGACAAGTACCTGGAGCCGGGCGGCGAGCGGCAGGCGTTCCTGTGCGGTCCGCCGCCGATGATCGAGGCCGTCACACGCGTCCTCGAAGAGAAGGGCCTGGAGCCCGACGAGGTCTTCTACGACAAGTTCGACTGACCGTTTCTTCTCGCCGGAGGAACTCGGGCCCTTCGCCTCACTCATCACTCACCTCGCTCCCCGGCCACGCCACGTCAAGGACGGCGTAGGGCCGATTCCTGCGCCTCTGCCGCTGCGTCCAGCCGAACCTCACGCCTGCAAGACGAGTGAACGTAGGCGAACTGCGGTTCGGATAACCGTGTCTCTTCGGCCTTCGTGCATACGAACTAAGCACGCTTCGCGAAGGCGCTTATGAATAGGGTTGACCGCGGCCGGTGGTTCGAGTATAAGTTCTTGAGGGTTCAGGCGGTTGTCGGTACAGTCGTCGGCCCCTTCGGGCACTGAGCCTGCGAGTATTTATGCTTAAAGCAGTTACGCCCGTAGCTCAATTGGATAGAGCATCGGTCTACGGAACCGGAGGTTGGGGGTTCGAATCCCTCCGGGCGTACCATTGTCATTTGATGGCGAGTGCGCACAAGTATCGGCAAGTGCCAGACTTGTGCGCCCTCGCCTTTCCTCTTCTCCGCCTTCCTCGCCTTGGCAGGTGGTGGCACGTTTTGGCGTCCCGGGCAACCTGCGCGCTGCAAATGCGCTGCGCGCCGGCTGCCCGTCAGTAGGGTCCGCGGTGGCGTCGTCAGTGCCCGTGGCCTTGGCCGGCTGTGGCTTGTCGGGCTTTTCATCTATCGCCGGGACGCCGTCTAGGGCTCGCGTCTGGTCCAGCACCTGCACGTGCGAGTACCTGCCAAGGGTCAGCGTCGGCGTCGAATGGCGGGCGAGTTCCTGGGCGACCTTCACGTTCACACCGCTTCGGACCAGCCGGCTGATGTACGTGTGCCGGAGGGCGTGGAAGTCGGCCACGCGCCCGGCCGAGTCGCGGTACTTCAGGAAGGACGTCTTCTTGCGCTCCTTCCGGACCTTCTCCGAGGGTGCCTCCGTCAGCCAGGCCTGGCGTGCGGTTTTCAGGTCGGCCCTGATGAGTTTCACCGGCTTCTCCGGCATCTCGAAGACGGGCTTGCCCCGCGCCTTGCCCTGAACCCACGGCTGCAGGAGGACGGCTAAGTCGCGGCGAATGGGCTGCACGTCTTTTCGGCGGTGCTTCGAATAGGCCGCCTCGACGGTAATGGTTGGTGGCCCGGCGTCGAGGTCGAATGACTTTGGCACTAAGCTTGCCAGTTCGCTCGCTCGGAACCCGGTGCCGACCGCGAGGCGGTAAAGCATCGCCCGCTCCGGCCCCGGCATGCCGAGGACGGTGTCCCCGTTCTCAGATGCCTGTAGGAGCAAGACGAGCTCCTCGTCGGTCAGGGCTCGCCGGTCATGTCGCCGGTCGAGTTGGACATTGTAGCCTTTGAGGTGGACGAGCCCGTCCTCGCGAACCCGGCCGTCCCGCCACAGCCACCGCGAGAACTGCTTGGCGGCCCGCAAGTAGTGGTTGCAGGATTGGAGGGAAAGTTGCTGGTCGTCACGCAGCGACCCGATGGCCGCCTGGACCCCGGTCGGCGTGATGTCGCCTGGGTGCTTCGCCTTGCTGAGCGTGAGGATCGCTGCAGCGCGCTGACGAACCATGTGCGCGTGCTTCGCGGTGGTGCCTTTGGCGAGCAGGGATCGGAGACAGCGTGACGGCGAGCGTCCGGTCCAGCAGGTCCGACCGGTTCGCCAGGTCGGTAATCCCGTTCATGATGAGCGGCCGCTGCGCGTCGAAGATGACCTCTTCGCGGTCCGTGTACAGTTCGCGCGTCGCAAAGCCGCCGCCCGTGCTGAGTCGACAGAAGGCATCCGACAGCCATGGGCGGACATATGAGAGATTGTCGTACCCCAGCAACCACGAGTTCGACGCCGTGATGATCAGGTCGCGCGGGTCCCGCGGTTCGCCCCGGAGCAGTGCCGAGTTGGGGTCGACCAGTGCCCTCAGCATCTTGCACGCGGTGGATTTGGCCGAGCCCTGCTCACCGTAGAGGCACAGGATCGGATACGGTCCCCGGGGCCTCAGACAAGCCAGGAGCCACGCCACGATGAGTACAAAATCCGAATCCTCGCCGACGTTTAGAAATCGGCGGAGGTCGTCGACCTTTCCGCCACGCGCCGGCGCAGGGAGCGGGAGCATGCCGCGGGGACGTATGAAACGGACGGGTGGCCTTTTCTCAGCGAGACGCCATCCGGAGTCGGTGATGCTGACAGCGCGCCACTTCTCATCAGCCAAATCCAGCCAGATCCCGTCCCCGTGCTCGCCCAAGCGGACGAATACGTCGGCTTCCGGCGCCTCGAAGCAGGCCTTACTCTCGATTTCCTCAATGGCAGTGTTCACAGCATCGCTGTTCGCCGACTGGTTTTGCTCCTCGCGCAGGCGGCGGCGCAGCCACAGGCGAAAGCCCTTCGACCGAACGGGCCAGGTTTCACCATGATCATCGGCCTGAATGGTAGCATAGGCGTTGTAGTCCGCATCGTGGCACAGTTCAGCCTCGTCAAAGGCGATCTGAACCAGCACATCCGCGACCGTCGGTTCGTGACCCCCCTCGGCAGCCAACTCGTCGGCGGT
Organism: Phycisphaerae bacterium; assembly: GCA_046483505.1. Taxonomy (GTDB): domain Bacteria; phylum Planctomycetota; class Phycisphaerae; order FEN-1346; family FEN-1346; genus BS750m-G62. The sequence goes on along the minus strand of JAWODB010000308.1, from coordinate 1,009 downwards.
TTGAAGGGCCGCGGCGCGTGTGTCGCAGAGTTTGAGGAGTTGGGTTTCGACTTCTCCGGAGTCCACGCCAGGCAGTTGCTGGGCGACGCGCGTCACGAAGTTGTCTCGGGCCGCGTCCATTGCTAAGTCAACTTTGTCCACATAGGCCGATTCCCCGCGAATCAAAACGCGCAGGACGGCCGTGTAAGTCCGGCCGGTGAACCGGGGTTCGATAATGAGTTCCCCGTTGTTCGTGCACGGGCTGTCCAGTGATGTTCCGCTCACGCGTGGCTCACCCGTACCTTCAACCGCCGAACAGGCGCGGATTCAATCTGACGGTGGACTTCATCTGCCTTGGCTCCCGCTATTCGCCAAGCTCGCAGGTCGTTATGTGGCTGCGGGGGATGAATGGTTCTCAGTTCGGTGACGTAGGGCAGCAAGACCGAGGCCAGGCACTCCGCTCCCCTGCGGCCAGGACCGTCGCGGTCGCCGACGACCACCACCATTCTCGGCTGACGCTCGCGGATGAGCCTCACGAGCGTTCTCGCCCCGTGCGTACAGGAGAAACGCCCCACGGCCGCGAAACCCAGTTCCCAGCCGGCAACGGCGTCCGTCCCTCCTTCGCAGATCAGCAATGTGGCACCAGACAGATCCAGGGCTAGCCCCTGAACAAGCGTGATTCTATGGTCTTTCGCGCAGAAAAGACTCGAAATCCCTTTGCGGATGCGGTTAAGAAGAAGGTGCGGAAAACAATCGTCTTAACCGAAGAAAGGGATTTCGAGTGAAGCCCATTACACGCAAAAGGCTGGCCCGACGCAAGCAAAGAATCGCCTACCGGCTGCGGGAAATCCACGGGCCGGCGCAGAGGCGTCCGATGCTGACGGCCCGCAACATCCGCTACGAGGTGGCGGACCGGGCGCGTGGGCTGGCGGCCGGTGGGATCGGGGCGATGCACCGGGTGGCGCTTCGGACGGGACTCGTCGAGGCGATCGACCGGAACCTGCACCTGCTGAAGCGGCACCTGCCGTAC
>JAWODB010000246.1:0-4074 GCA_046483505.1 Phycisphaerae bacterium | reverse complement strand
GAGGCGGTGGCAACGGCGGGCGTCCGGGCCCCGGCCGACTGGCCCGACGCCTCGCCGGCGCCGGACCTGTTGAAGGTCATCCAGACGAGCGACGACCGGACCCGAAAGGCCCTGGCGTTCCGCGGGTACGTCCAGATGGCGAACATGCCGGGCGTCGGCGGCGAGGAAGCCGTCCGCATGTACAAACGGGCCCTGGACCTCGCCGAAACGCCCGCCGCCAAGAAGAGTGTCCTCTCGGGCCTGGCCGGCTCGCACGTGCCGCAGGCGCTCGACCTGGTGAAGGACCTGCTGGACGACGCGGCCGTCCGTGCGGAAGCGGAACTCGCCCTCGTGCAGGTGGCCGGCAACGTCCGCGACGCCGACCCGGCGGCGGCCCGGTCGGCCCTGGAGAAGGTCATCGACACGAGCAAGAATGCCGCCGTCCGCCAGAAGGCCCGGGGCATCCTGAACGAGATGGAGAAGTTCCGCGGGTACGTCACCTCGTGGCTCCTGGCCGGCCCGTACACGGAGGGGTCGCCGTTCAGCACGGCCTACCCGCCGGAGAAGGACGGCGAGGACGTGGCGTGGCAGGCGGCCACGAAGGGCGTCGGGCCGCAGATCATCGACCTGACGAAAACGTTCAGCGGCAGCAACCGGGCCGTCTATGCCAAGGCCTGGCTGTACTCGCCCGTGACGCAGGCCGTCCGCCTCGAACTCGGCAGCGACGACGGCATCAAGGTATGGGTGAACGGCAAGCAGGTCCATGCGAACAACGCCAGCCGGCCCGTCCGGCCGGGCGAGGACACCGCCAAGGCCCGCCTGAAGCAGGGCTGGAACGAGGTGCTCGTGAAGATCTCGCAGGGCGGCGGCGACTGGGCGTTTTCGTTCCGCGTCACGAAACCCGACGGCTCGGCCCTCGACGACATGAAGGTCCGGCTGGAGAAGCCGTAGCGGCTTACGCCGCATGACGTGCCACGGCCGGTCTTGTCCGGCCGTGCACGGCGCGCCAGGTGCCACCGATTGCTTGTCAATCGGTGTGCCCCGATTGCAGGATCGTGTGCCACGGCCGGTCTTGTCCGGCCGTGCACGAGCCGGAGGAAGCGCGCGGCGGGGCAAGCCCCGCCGTGGCACGCACACGCGTTTATCGAGCCGGCTGCGGAAGCAGCCGGGCATCCGAATCCGGCGTGGCCGTCGACCATGGCGGATCAGGATAACCCGCCGCTTCCGCGGCGGGCTCGAACGACGAACGCCCGTCAACGCAGCCGGAGGAAGCGCACGGCGGGGCAAGACCCGCCGTGGCACAATCGTATCCGCCCACGAACCCGAGAGGACAGGATAACCCATGACCCCACACGAGACGTCCCCCAGCGCAGGCGGCGCCGGACGGCCCCGCCCGCACAACCGGACCGCGACACGCTACAGCCGGCGCGGCTTCCTGAAGCGGGCCGCGACGGCGGGCGGCCTGGCCCTGGCCGCCCCGTACGTCCTGCCGCAGGCCGCACTCGGCCTGAACGGCGAGGTCCCCGCCAGCGAACGCATCGTGGCGGGCGGCGTCGGCATCCGGAACCGCGGCGGCCACGACCTCCGATGGATGCTCCCGAACAAGGACGTCCAGTTCGTCGCCATCTGCGACGCCCAGAAACAGTCCCGCGAGCGGGTCAAGCAGATGGTCGACAGCCATTACGGCACGGGCGACTGCGCCATGTACAGCGACCTCCGCGAGTTTCATGCCGACCGGACGGACATCGACGCCATCCTCACCGCCACCGGCGACCGCTGGCACGCCATGTCCTCCATCCTGGCGATGCGGGCCGGCAAGGACGTCTACACCGAGAAGCCATCCTGCATGACCATCGCCGAGGGCCGGGCCGTCGTCGACACCGCCCGGCGCTACGGCCGGGTGTACCAGACGGGCGCCCAGCGCCTCAGCATCGGCAACTTCGTGTACTGCTACGAGATGGCCCGCCTGGGCCGCCTCGGCAAGGTCCACACCGCCTACGCCCACATCGCCCCGTGGAACCCTGCCGTCATGAAGACCGAGTGGCTCCCCGCCGAGCCCCAGCCGCCCAAGGAGGAGGTCAACTGGGACCTCTGGCTGGGCCCCTGCCCCTGGCGGCCGTTCAACAAGTCGTACATCCGCGGCGGGTGGCGGGGCCACTTCGACTTCCACACCAGTTGCATCGGCGAGTGGGGCGCCCACACCTTCGCCCAGGCCCAGTACGGCCTCGGATTGACCGACACCTCGCCCGTCCATTACAAATACGTCGACAACGAGACGGGCGACGGCATGGTCTGCACGTTCGCCGACGGCACGAAACTGGTCCTCTCGCGCGGCAACACGTACTGGCACGGGTCGTGCGGCATGCGGTTCGACGGACCCGAGGGCTGGGTCGCCGCCGCCGACGGTTACGCCAAGCCCGACGTTTCCGACCCCAGGCTGCTGGCCGACTACGACCAGATCGTGGCCGACTACGTGGCCCGCACCGGCCACACCCTGAACCACATGCGGAACTTCCTCGACTGCGTCAAGTCCCGCCGCCGGACGGTCGCCCACCCCGAGGTGATGTGGCGCACGATGACGACCGTCCACTGCGCGAACATCTGCATGTGGCTGAAGCGAGACCTGAAGTTCGACCCCGAGAAGGCGGAGTTCATCGGCGACGACGAGGCCAACCGCCTCCGCTCCCGCGCCCAGCGCGAACCGTGGATTTACTGAAACATGTAGCCGCCGGGCTTGCCCGGCGCGTTGCGCGATGGGTCTCCGTACCCACCGCGCACGAAGCGCCGTGTGCCACGGCGGGTCTTGCCCCGCCGTGATCGGCGCCGCGAAGCGCACGGCCGGACAAGGCCGGCCGTGGCACGTGATACGAGACGCGCGGCGGGTACGGAGACCCACCGCGCCGAACGAACAACCATGCAGAGACGCGCGGCGGGTACGGAGACCCGCCGCGCTCCGCAAAACCCGTTGTCCAAAGGAACCCACGCCATGTCCCGACGCCGACTCACGCTGGTCCTGCTCGTCTCCCTCGTCGCCCTGGCCGCCGTCCCGGCCGGAGCCCAGCAGTTTCCGAAAGCCACGCCGGAGGCGGAGGCGAAACTCATCGCCGTCCTGAAATCCGCCGGCGCCTCCCGCGAGGACAAGGCCACCGCCTGCCGACGCCTCGCCGTCATCGGGACGCCGAAGGCCGTGCCCGTCCTCGCCGGCCTGCTGGCTGACGAAGAAATGAGCCACATGGCCCGCTACGCCCTGGAGCCGATGCAGGACCCGGCCGCCGGCGCCGCCCTCCGCGACGCCGTCGGCAAGGTGAAGGGCCGGCCGCTCGTCGGCGTCATCGGGAGCCTGGGCGTCCGGCGGGACGCCGAGGCCGTCCCGCTCATCGTTCCCATGCTGAAGAGCGCGAGCGCCGACGTCGCCCACGCGGCCGCCCGGGCCCTGGGCAGCATCGGCACGCCCGAGGCGGTCACGGCCCTTCGCAAGGCGATTGACAAGGGCAAGGTCCGAGACACGCAGCGGCTGGCCCTGTGCGAAGGCCTCCTCCGCGCCGCCGAGGCGCTGTGCGAGGCCGGCAAGCCCCGCGACGCGGTCCCGGTCTACGATCACCTGCGCGGCCTGGACGATTCGCCGCACCAGGTCCGGACGGCGGCGGTGCGGGGCGCGATCCTGGCGCGCGGCAAGGAGGGCCTCGCACTGCTGAAGGAGCACCTTGCCTCCGACGACTACCTCCTCTTCGCCGCCGCCTGCCGCACCAGCCACGAGATGGACGGCAGGGACGTGACGCGTGCCCTGGCCGACGCCCTCGGCCGCGGATCGGCGGACCGGCAGATCCTCGTCCTGCTGACGCTCGGCCGGCGGCAGGACCCGGCCGCCGTGGACGCCGTCACGGCCCTCGCGACGAACGCGGAGGCCGACAAGGCCGTCCGCCTCCAGGCCGTTCAGACGGCGGGCGAGATCAACGACCCGGCGGCCGCCGACGCCCTGCTCGGCCTGGTCGCGGCCGAGGACGACGAGATCGCCAAGGCCGCCCGCGAGAGCCTCGCCTCCATCCCGGGCGAGGCGGTCGACGCGGCCGTCATGAAACTCTTCGCGAGCCGGGA
>JAWODB010000229.1:0-5074 GCA_046483505.1 Phycisphaerae bacterium | reverse complement strand
GTCGGCGGTGAGTTCCTGGACCAAGTTCATCTCGTCGGCCGCCTCACCGACGAGGGCCTTGAGGTTCTTTTCGAAGTCGGCCAGGTTCGCCACGGCCAGGACGATGGTGGCGTCGGCGGGGGCGTGGCCGACGGCGGCCGCCAGGTCCGGCCCCTCCGCCGGGGCCGGTTCGGCGGCCTCTCCGGGCGTTTCCTCCACCGGCGCCTCGGGGGCGGGTTCGGCCGCCTCTTCGGTGGGCGGCCGGTCCGGCCCGACAGGTTCGGCCGGTGGTTCGGATTCGCAGCCGGCCAGGACGAGGCCGGCCAGCAGGACGGCAAGGAGCGGCAGTCGCGCATGCATGGTGAGTCCCCCATCTGGAACGGCGTGCGTGTTCGGCCCGGCCCCCCGGCCGCTCCACGGTGGGGCGGCGGCAGGTCCCGCATTCAGTATGGCTTCGGTCCGCAGTACTCACAAGCGGAAAGTGTTGTTCCTGGCCCACCTGCGCGATGTCATTCCGAGCGAGCGAAGCGAGTCGAGGAATCTCGCCTTTGGGCTGAGCAGCGAGATCTCTCCGCTCACCTCCCGCCTCGCTGCGCGAGGCCGGAGGTTCGGCCGAGATGACAATCCGTGCCACCTCGTGCCCTGGTAACGACACGCGCCGGGCAAGCCCGGCGGCTAAATATGGCGCGCCGGAGCGCGGCGGGCAAGACTGCCCGCCGCGCAAGGCCCCTACGCTTCCGGCTCTGCCGGCGTGACGACCACCGCCGTGCCGTAGGCCAGGAGTTCGGCCGCCCCGCCCATGATCTCGGAGGTCGTGAACCGCAGGCCGACGACGGCGTTGGCGCCCAGTTCGCGGGCGGTGTCGATCATGCGGTCGATGGCCTGCTCTCGCGACTCGGCCATGAGTTTGGTATATTCGAGCACTTCGCCGCCGATCAGGTTCCGAAAAGCCGCCTTGATATCCTGGCCCACGTGCCGGGCCCGGATCGTGTTGCCGCGCACCAGGCCCAGCACCTTCGTAATCCGCTGGCCCGGCACGGTGTCGGTGGTGACCAGGATCATCGTTCGACCTCCCGTGAATAGCGGTCCACCTTGCGGACGACGAGCCGCTCCCTCAGGAGCGAGACGAACAGGACCACCAGGCCGGCGATGAGCGCACACACGCCGACCTTCAGGACCACCGAGACCGTCGGGTCGCGGACGAGTTCCTCGATGGCCTTCAGCGCCCCGTAACAGAGCGTCAGGATGGCGCCCACCGAGAGCAGGATCCACCCCAGGCCCCGCTCCAGCCGGTTGTACACGCCGGACCAGTACCGGGCGAGTTCCTCGTCGCCGGGTTCCTTGAACCGCATCATGTCCAGGTCCTCCGCCAGGTTCCGGAGGTCGGCCACCTCGCGCCGGCAGTCCTCGCACGTGGCCAGGTGCTGCTCGAAGCGGCGGCGGTCGGCCTCGGAGAGTTCGCCGTCCAGGTACGCCCCGGCCCACTGGTTGAAGTGGTCACACCTCATGATCCGTCCTCGCCCGACGTGTCACCCGGCGTCCCGCCCAGCGCCTCACGCAGCGCCTGCCGCGCATGATGCAGCCGCGACATCACCGTGCCGATGGGAATCTCCAGGGCCTCGGCCATCTCCTTGTAGGCCATGTCGTTGAAGTGCTTCAGGAGGATGATTTCGCGGAACGCCGGCTTGAGCCGGAGGACGGCCTCGAACAGCCGCTTCCGCCGCTCCGTCTGCTCCGCCAGGACGACCGGGTTGCCGTTGGAAGAGGGTGACGCATGGCCGTCCATCAGCGGCACGGTCTTGCGGCGGGCGCGGCGGCGGAGGCGGGTCCGGCAGATGTTCCGCAGAATCGCCGAGTACCACGGGTAGAACGGGCACGCCGGGTCGAACCGCTTGATGTGCCGCCATGCACGCACGAACGCCTCCTGGGAAGCGTCGAGGGCATCGTGCGGGCAGCCGAGCAGGACGGTGGCCGCCCCGGCGGCGCGGCCGGCGTATTTGCGGACGATCGGCTCGAACGCCTCCTTCTCGCCCGCCTGGCAGCGTCGGATGAGCGCGGCTTCGGTGGAGTCCATCGATGCCCGGCACCTCCCGTTCGCCCCACTATACCGCCAGGACGGGGGAATATTCAGCAAATCTCGGCTGCAAGGCGGCGACCCGCGCGCCTTGTCATTCCGAGCGAGGCCTTGCGAGGACAATCGGTGCGGGGCGCCGGTCGGGGCGGCGCCGCGCCTCATGCTTTTCGAGCCGGCCGCGGAAGCGGCCGGTCATCTGCATCTGCCGTGGCACGGGCCAAGCCGGGCGGTGATGACCCGCTGCTCCCGCAGCGGGCTCGAACGGCGGGCGCGAAAGGCGGTACAGCGGGCTCGAACGGCACAGCGCCCCTTTTGCTTGACACCCCCGCGCGGGGCGATTTATCATACCGCCACCGTTCGTGGGCGCACGGACGGTGACGTCGCGTCTTCGCCCGAACCCGCAAAGGCGTCCCGGCCATGCGAATCGGCGCCATCGCCGACACCCACGACAACTGCGTCGCCGTGGCGGCGGCGGTCCGGTTCTTCGAGGACCAGGCCGTCGAGAGAATCCTCCACGCCGGCGACTACTGTGCCCCGTTCGCCCTCAAGCGCCTGCTCCAGACCCGCATCCCGGTGGACGGCGTCTTCGGCAACTGCGACGGGGAGCGCGAGGGCCTGGCGAAACTCCTGCCGTCGCTCTCCCGCGGGCCCCGGCACCTGGAACTGGGCGGCCAGAAACTCTGCCTCGTCCACGACCGCAGCCGCCTCTCCCACGAGGACCTGGAGGCCTCCGACATCCTCCTCTTCGGCCACACGCACGATCCCGAGGTCCGCCGCGAGGACGGGCGGCTCGTCGTCAACCCGGGGGAATGCGGCGGCTGGCTCTCCGGACGGTGCACCGTGGCCGTCATCGACACCGAGACCCTCTCGGCCGACATCGAGGAAATCCACGAACAGCCAAGGGGCTGACGCATGCGACGACTTCCCGCAGCGCCGCAAAGCCACGATACCGATGAGCGCGGTGGGTCTCCGTACCCACCGCGCGCCAAGAGCGACACGCGGGATCGCGCGGCGGGTGCCCTTCGGCTTCGCTCAGGACAGGCTCCGACCCGCCGCGCTTCCTCGATCGTCCGCGCTCGCTTCGCCACGCTCGCGCTGGGCCTCGCCGCCCTCGCCCTCGCGGGCTGCTACGGCCAGGTGCAGCGGACCATCACGATCGACTCCGAGCCCGAGGGCGCCCGCTGCTGGCTCAACGACAACGAGGTCGGCAAAACGCCCGTCACGGTGCCGTTCACGTGGTACGGCACGTACAGCGTGCGGCTGGAGCACCCCGGCTACGAGCCGCTCATCGCCGAGGCCGACGTGGGCGCCCCGATGTTCCAGTGGATCGGCCCGGACCTGCTGTACGAGACGGTCGTGCCGGGCATCCATCACGACACGCACGCCTTCCGGTACGCCCTGCACGAGGCGGCGCCGACGGACCCGGCGGGGCTGCGCCAGCGGGCCGAGTCCCTCCGCCGCGACGCCGGGATGCCGGCCTTCGAGCCGATCATGCGCCCCGACCTGACCGTGCCGCCGGCCGAACCGCCGCCCGAACCCGCCCCGGCCGAGGAACCGCCGCCGGAGACGCCTTAGCACTACAACGCTAACTCGTGCGCGGCGGGTCTCCGTACCCGCCGCGCAAAGCGCTGGGAGCACGGTGGGTGCGGAGACCCACCGCGCCAGTGTGCCACGGCCGATCTTGTCCGGCCGTGTCCCTCACCGGAGCCCGGCCTCTGTGTGGCCCGGCCGGTCTCGGCCGGCCGGGAGAAAGCCCGGCATGGCTGACATCAACCCATCGGCGGCAGATTACAACCACAGGCAAGCGGCCCACGTCACGCGAATCCTCAGCCTCCTCGGGGTAGGCCTTGGCGTGTTGCTCCTTGCCCTCACCGCAGACGATCCGTCGTATACGTGGGTGCCCGTCGGGTACCTGGCGATCGCCATCGGGGCTCTCGTCCATCTGGTCCTGTTCTGGTCGATGACGGTCCGGGTGACGGACCAGGTCCTGGAGTTCTGGCTCGGTCCGGGCCTGGTTCGCCGGCGGATTCCCCTGGAGCAGATCACCGACCTCGAGACGGTCCGCACGCGGATCCGCGACGGCTGGGGCATCCGCCGGACGATGCTCGGCCGGCTGTACAACGTGTCCGGCTTTCGGGCGGTCCGGGTGCGGTTGAAGACGGGCAAGTCGATTCTGATCGGCACGAACCAGCCGCGTGCGCTCGCCCGCGCCATCCGCGAGAGGCTACCGTCCGCCCCTGCCGCCAGCGCCGCCCCCGAGAGCCCCGACGATTAGAAGGTTTCCCGCGTGCCCACCATTTACTACCAGCACACCCAACCCGCCCACGCCGTCCGGGTGCTGACGTTCATCGCCATCGCCGCGTGCGTGGCGGTCATCCTCTTCGCCCCGAAGGTCCGCGAGCCCGGCTGGTACCCGGACGCCATCCTGTGGGGCATCGCGGCCACGATGGCCCTCGCCGTCGCCCTCTTCTGGTCGATGACCGTCCGGGTGACGGGCGAGGCGCTGGCGTTCTGGTTCGGCCCGGGCCTGGTGCGCAAGCGGGTGCCGCTGACGGAAATCGCCACCGTCGAGGAGGTCCGGACGACCATCTGGCAGGGCTGGGGCATCCACTGGACCACCCGCGGATGGCTCTACAACGTCTCCGGGTTCAACGCGGTGCGGGTGGAACTGAAGACCGGCAAAGCCCTGCTCGTCGGGACCGACGAACCGCGGGCCCTGGCCGACGCCATCCGCGAGGGCATTTCCCGCACCGCCGGCGGGGTGACGGACGGTTGAACGGATTTTCGGTTTTTGAGTTTTGAGGTTCTCCTCCCAAAACCGTGGTGGGCGTGAGGGCCTCGGCCTCGGCTCTGAGGCGGCCAGGGGCCGCCCCTGTCGCCCCGTCGCCTCGGCGCCGGCCCGGAGCCCTTCGGGCGTCGGGTGAGGCCGACGCCGACGCGACGGGGCTCCAGGGGCTTGCGGGGGCCTCCGATGGGGGTTTTGCCCTCTTGCGTTGGGCATGGGCCGAGGGGGTCTGGGGG
>JAWODB010000206.1:0-15842 GCA_046483505.1 Phycisphaerae bacterium | reverse complement strand
CGGCGCCGGCCGCCTCGGACGAGGACGCTGCGGCCGACGCGGACGATCCGTCGGCGGGCTCCCTCGGCCTCGAGCCGGCGGCGGCCTCGGAGCCGGACCTCTACCTGCCGCAGGACGATTCCCTCGCCGGCGCGACCGCGACGACCTCCGACCCCGCCGACCCCCTCGCCGGCCCGGCGCTGGACGTGGTGCTGTAGGCGCGGAGCCGCTCCAGCCTACACGTCCTTCTTCTTGGGCACCTCGGCGCCTCCCTCGTGCTCGAGTTTCAGCGCCAGTTCCGGTCGGATGGTTCGGACGTGGATGTCCTGCTGCGGGAAGGCGACTTCAATCCTGTGTTTGCGGAAGGCATCGTCGATGGCCCGGTGAAGCCGGTCGCGCGACAGAAGCCAATGTTGAACGCCTGCAATGTAGAATCGTAACTTGAAGATCAGGGCGCTGTCGCCGAAGCGGTCGAAGTAGGCCGACGGCGGCGGGTCCTCGAGCACGTCCGGGCTCTCGCGGGCGCATTTCAGGAGCAGGTCGGTGGCCAGGGCGGTGTCCGAGCCGTAGGCGATCCCCACGTCCAGCGTCAGGCGGAGCAGGTCGTCGGAGAGCGACCAGTTCACCAGGCGCCCCGTCACGAACTCCTTGTTGGGCACGATAAGTTCCTTGCGGTCCCAGTCGGTGATGGTCGTGGCGCGGATGCGGATGCGGGTGACGTAGCCGGTCGTCTCGCCCACGCTGACGACGTCGCCGACGCGCATCGGCCGCTCGAACAGGATGATGAGACCCGAGACGAAGTTGGCGAAGATCTCCTGGAGGCCGAAGCCCAGCCCCACCGTGATGGCGGCGGCCAGCCACTGGACCTTCGACCATCCCACGCCGACCAGGGCGAACGCCACCACGATGCCGACGATGGTGATGACGTAGCGCGAGACCGTCGTGATGGCGAAGCGGACGCCGGCCGCCAGCGGCAGGTGCTGGAGGACGGCGACCTCCAGCAGGCCCGGCAGGTTCTGGGCCGCCAGGACGGTCACTACGACCACGAGGACGGCGGCGGCCAGGTCCGCCAGCGTGACGACCGTGCCGTCGCCGTAGGTCCAGATGTCCACCTCCTGGAACACGCGCAGGGCCGGCAGCACGTCGACCCAGATGAGCCAGAGGCCGACGAGCATGCCCAGGGCCACGAGGCTGCGGACGAGGCGGCGGGTCTGGTCGCTGATGGCGCCGAGGCTGGTCTCTTCCTCCTCGGCGGCCGGCTGGACGGGCACCGGTTCGGCTTCGTCGGCGTCCTGCCCGCCGGCGGCTTCGGCGGCGGCCTGGGCGGCTTCGCGGCGCTGCTCGGCCCGCTGGACGGCCAGCCGCCGGCGGGCCATGAACAGCACCCGCATCGTCAGGCCGTAGACGACCGCCAGGCCCGCCACGAGCCAAAGCGTCACGACCAGCCGCCGGGCCAGTTCGACGGCGGTGTAGTAGTAGCCGGCGCCGACGGCCACGGCGAGGCCGACGGGCACGGCGACGGCCAGGGGAAACCAGACGTAGCGCAAGCGGTCGAGCCAGCCGTCGCGTCGGCGCGCCAGGAACGCCTTCATGAGGTCGCCGCCCGGCCGGAGCACCCGCAGCAGCAGGACGCCGAACCCGAGGAGGCCGGCCATCATGACCAGCCGCCCGAGCGAATTCCGGTACGCCTCCAGCGGCTGCGCCTCCAGGGCCGCCACAATCGCCACGACGGGCAGGAGCCCGAGCATCGGCCGGAAGAACCGTTTCCGGATGATCCGCAGGCTGCGGGCGCCCCACCGGAAGTGCTGATGACCGAGCCCGTCGCGCAGCGACAGCGCCCGCGCGATCTCCAGCAGCAGGTAGACGGCGGCGGTCGCCTCCAGGCCCGCGCCGACGGCCCGGGGAAACGAGCCCGTGCCCGCCGCCAACCGCCACCCCAGAAAACCCACCGCCAGCGGACCGAGCAGCACGAGCCACACCGTCAGCAGACCGGCCCGGACCGTGTGCCCGAACGCATCCGTCTCGACCCGAATCACCTGCTTGCCCAGGAACTGGAGGGCGCGGCGGCTCTTTCGGCGGGTAACGGCCATCGCGGCGAGGAGGGCGGCCGCCGGAATCCAGTACAGTGGATGTCGAAGCATGTCCTGCCAGAGACTGCGCCCGACGTCCGCCCAGCCGCCCGGCGACGCGAACCAGGCGGCGGCGTCGGCGGCGGCGGCCAGATGGCCGACGCCCAGCGGCGCCCCGCTCCGCACCCACAGCACCCGTTCGCTGATGTAGTCGGCGAACGCCTCCGCGGCGGCGGCGAGTTCCTGCTCCTTCAGGTTCAACTGGATGAGCAGCGACGAGTACTTCCGGTGGTCGCCGATGAGGTCGCCGAGCAGCCGCTTGCGCGTCTCGAAGAGGTGGCGGGCGGCGTCGGCGATGCGGTCGATGCGCTCCGGCCCGAGGGCGCGGTCGAGCGAGGCCACGAGCGTCTCGACCCGTGCGTCCACGTTCTTCAGGTCGTCCTCGCGGCGCCGGAGGGCGGCCAGGCTGAGGAGGACCTCGGCCAATTCCCGTTTGCGGTCGCGGATGCGGCTCTGGGAGACGTCGCGCCGGCGCAGCTGCTCCTGCCGCTGGCGGAGGACGCGGCCCATTTCCTCGGTCAGGCCGGCGACCGCCACGTCGGCCGTCACTTCCTCGAAGTCGCGCTGGATGCGTTCCGTCTCCCGCTCGATGCGCTCCAACTCGCGCTGGGCGGATTCGTGCCTGGCCAGCAGCGACTCCGGCCCGGTGCGCCGAGCGGCCAACTCCTTGTTCTCGTCGGCCAACTGCGCCACGAGCGGATGCTGCCCGGCGGCCCGGCGGGCGGCCTCCTCGGCCTCGGAGACGGCCTGCGCCGCCTCGCGCGACCGGGCGCGGGCGAGGGCCTTGCGCCACGGCTCGATGCGTTTCTCGGCCCGGGCCAGGTCGCGGGCGGCCAGGTCGCGCCGGGCGGTCAGCAGCCGGGTCAGCGTGTCGAAGGTGGCCAGTTCGGCCTCGAGGGCCTTGATCTCGGCCGACGTCGCCCGCTGGCGGGCCTCCAGCAGCGCCCGCCGCGACCGCAGCGCCGGGCCGGCGGCGTCGGCCTCCGGCAAGGCGGCGAGTGCCGCCCCGACCTCGGTCAGACGCTTGCGGGCGGCCGTGATGCGTTCCGGCAGGGAGGCCTTGCGTTCGGCCGAACTCTTGAGTTTCGTTTCGAGGGCACCGAGACGTTCGCGCCGGGCTTCGAGGTCGGTCTCCAGTTCGGTCACCCGCTGCTGGAGTTCGGCGGCGGTGGCGTCGGCCGGGACAGCGGGAGTATCGGCGGGGGGCGCGGCCTGGAGGTCCGCCTCCAGGCGCTTCAATTCCTCCGGCGCCTGCTGGGCCTCCTTGGTGAGTTGTTCGGCCCGGGCGGTATGGCTCTGGACGAGTTCCAGTTCCGCCAGCGCCTCGTTGTAACGGGCGAGGATCTCCTTCTTCTCGGCCTCCTGGAGCGAGGTATCGCTCTCGATCTGCTTCAGCCGGGCCTGGATGACTTCGGGGGTGACTTCAGGGACGGGCGGGGCAGGCACCTCGGTCGCGGGCGTCGTCTCGGTCGACGGCGGCGCGGGCGCCTCGGCCGCGGCGGCGATCGGCCCCGGCAGGGCGACCAGGAGGAGGACGGTCAGACCCAGGAGCACTCGTCGCATGAAAAAACCATCCCTCCCGTTGCGGCGCTGCAAGCGCCTGCGCCGCGGTGGGCAGGACTGCCCACCGCGCTCCGCATCACTCATGCCCCGCCGGCTCGTATACCTGGACGGGGAAGGCCTCGGCGACCGCGCGGCGTGCCTCGGCCAGGTCGGCGAACTCGCCGCACGCCCGCGCCTGGACGCACAGGTTGCCGATGGCGGTCGCCTCGGCCGGGCCCACGTGGACGGGGATGCCGACGGCGTCGGCCGTCAGGCGGTTCAGGAGGTCGGCCCGGCACCCGCCGCCCACGATGTGGAGGCGGTCAAAGCGCTTGCCGGTCACGTCCTGGAGGCCGTCGAGTTCCCGCCGGTACGCCCGGGCGAGGCTGAGGTAACAGCACCGCGCCAGGTCGGCCTCGTCGGCCGGGGCCGGCTCGCCGCGGGACGCCAGGTCCGCCCGAATCTCCTCCACCATGTTCTCCGGCGCCAGGTACCGCAGATCGTTCGGGTCGATGGTGGCGGCGTAGTCGGAGGCGTCGGCGGCGGCGGCGATCTCGGCGAAGTCCATCTCCTTGCCGCCCTCCGCCCAGATGCGCCGGCACTCCTGGATGAGCCACAGGCCGTTGATGTTCTTCAGGAACCGGATGCGTCCCTCCACGCCGCCCTCGTTGGTGAAGTCGGCGCGGGCGGCCTCGGGGGTGAGGATGGGCTCGGCGAGTTCCGCCCCGATGAGCGACCAGGTGCCGCTGGAAAGGTACGCCCACGGGCCGCCCTCGACGGCCGGGACGGCCGCCACCGCGCTGCCCGTATCGTGCATGGCCGGGCAGAAGACGGGCGTCCCCTCGTAGTCGCCGGCGCGGGCCCCCGGCATGGCGATGGGGCCGAAGAGCCGCGCCGGCAGGCCCAGCGTCCGGAGCAGGTCGCGGTCCCAGTCGCGGGTCCGGGCGTCGAGGAGCCCCGTGGTGCTCGAGATGCTGTACTCGCTCTGCATCGCGCCGGTCAGGAGGTAGGTGAGGAGTTCCGGCATCATGAGCAGGCGGCGGGCCCGCTCGTGGAGGTCCGGCCGCTCGCGCCCCTCCGCCACCAGTTGAAAGACGGTGTTGAACGGCAGTTCCTGCATGCCCGTGATGCCGTAGAGGCGCTCTTTCGGGACGCGGTCGTAGACCTCCGGGATGGCGGTCTCGTGGCGGGCGTCGCGGTAGGCGTAGGGCGCATCGAGGAGGTCGCCGTCGGCGTCAAGGAGGCCGTAGTCGACGCCCCACGTGTCGATGCCGATGCCGTCGAGCGGGCCGGAGGCGGCGATGCCGGTCTTGATTTCCGCCAGCAGCGCCTCGACGTCCCACCGCTTGGAGCCGTCCGTCTCGACCATGCCGTTCTCGAACCGGTGGGTTTCGGTGAGGGCGATGCGTCCGCCCTCGACCTCGCCCACGATGGTGCGTCCGCTGGATGCGCCGAGATCGACGGCCAGGATTCTCACAGTCGTCCTCCTTGCCGGGAAGGGTCCATGGCGAGTGCCGCCGGCGAGCGGCGATGCCGGCTGCACGGCCTATGCCTAGGGTAGCGGCCCCGGGGGGCGGGCGTCAACGATTCGGTTCAGAGGCTGTTTCACAACCCCCTCTCCCTCGATGGGAGAGGGATGGGGTGAGGGTGAATCCTTGGCGATCATCCCCCTCACCCTGCCCTCTCCCGCGAGGGGAGAGGGAATTGAAACGGCCTCTTAGCCGCGACCCGAAGGGGAGCGCGCCGCGCCGGGCACCTGCGGTCGGCCGGCGCGTTCAAGCCAACGGGAACGGTGACGCCGCATCCAAGACATGGAGGCGGGAACGGGATTCGAACCCGTGAATGCCGGTTTTGCAAACCGGTGCCTTAGCCACTTGGCTATCCCGCCTCGGGCCGGTGATTGTAGCATCTTCGACCCGGCGCCGTCCACCCCGTTTGTGCGGCGAGCCTCTGGAGGGATCCAGGTCAGAGAAGTGGCAGAAAACTCACGTGTCATTCCGACCGTGGCCTCGCGCAGCGAGGGCGAGTGGAGGAATCTCGTCGTTGGGCCCAAAAGCGAGATCCCTCGACTTTGAAGTGGCGGCGCGGCGGGGTTCCCGATAGGATGTTCCGAGCGAAGAGCGCAGGAGCGCAAACAATGCGAGGCGCCGCACACCCCCGCCGGCACCGGGCGCTTGCCCGGACGGTCTGCCTCGCCGCCGTCCTGGCCCTCTGGGCACCGCCACCCTCCGCCGCCGACGGACCGGACGACGTGCCCGGCATGGTGCTCGACCCGAGCGCCCCCCGCTGGGTCATCGACCGGTTCGCCGGCAACAGCACGGCGGGGCCGTCGTTCCTCCAGGGTCCCGCGCGGCAGGCGGGCGGGTTGGGGAAGCCCGCCGTCGAGCCGGCGCCGGACGGCTCGGTCTTCCTCGGGGCGGGTATGGAGAAGTGGCGGAAGGACAAGATCGTTCGCGTCTCGCCGGCCGGCACCCTCCGTCTCGTGGCGGGCGGCGGATGGAACCTGGGCGACGGGCCGGCGCGAGAGGCCCGCATCGCCGTCAACCATCGCGGCGGAGGCCTGGTGCATAACCGGGCGGACGGGACCGTCTACTTCGTCCATCCCACCGTGCCGGCCGTGCGGCGTCTCCTTCGTCGCGACGGCGAGTGGTACGTGGAGACCGCAGCCGGCGATCCCACCGAAGCGGGGCACGCCGACGGGCCGTGCGCCGAGGCCCGCTTCGACGCCCCGCGGAGCCTCGCCATCACCTCCGCCGGCACGGTCTACGTGCTGGACGGCACGCACGTCCTCCGGAAGATCGCGGACGGCCGGGTGACGACGCTCGCGCGGTTTCGCGGCAGCCAGAAGATCGTCGACGGCCCGCTCGACGAGGCCACCCTCGCCGTCACGAACATGTCCGGCCAGATCGCCCTCGGCGAAAACGACCATACCCTCTACGTGGCGGACCACTGGCACTTCGCCGTCCGCAAGATCGACCTCGAGAAGCGGACGATCTCGACGGTCGTCCTGTCGGAGAACCGCCCCGGCCACAAGGGCACCCGGCCCCGGCACGCGGACGGGCCCGCCCTGACGGACGCCTCGTTCATCTCGGGCATCGCCTTCGTCTGCTGGGACCCCGTGCACCGGGCGCTGTGGGTCGGCGGGCCGGACGAGAACCGGCTGCGGTGGCTCCGCGACGGCCGGGTGTGGACGGTCCTGCCGACGCGGCGGCGGCGCTGGCCGGAGGACGCCCTCGGCGTCGACCCGGCGGACGCGTTCTTCTGCTGGGTCCACGTCCGGGCCGTGGACCGCGGCGGCCAGGCGTACATCGTGGCGTCGTCGAGCCCGACCGGCGTCTGGCGGGCCCGGGACAGGGGGACCGCGCCATGACCCGCCCGCGGATGGTCCTCGTCCTTCTGCTCGCCGCCGCGGCGCCCCTGCCCGCCGCCGAGGGCATCGAGGTCGGCGACGAGCGGCCGCTGGTGCCGGACGTGCCCGGCAAGGCGCTCCAGGCCACGCCGGCGGCAGCGTTCGGCGACGGCGTCTACCTGGTCGTCTGGCGCGAGGGTTGGCACGGCGAAGGCGGACGGGCCCGCCTGCCGGCCGCCCGGGTCCGTCCGGACGGCACGGTCCTCGACGCCGAGGGGATCGCCGTCGCGCCGCGGGCGGCGGGCGTGCAGGAGCGGCCGCGCGTGGCGTTCGGCGGCGGCGCGTTCCTCGTCGTCTGGCAGGAGTTGCGCGACGGCAAGGCGTACGACGTGCTCGGCGCGCGGATCAGCCCGGCGGGCAAGGTCCTCGACGCCGACCCCATCCTCGTTGCCGCGGGGCCGGGCAACCAGGCCCTGCCCGACGTGGCGTCCGACGGCGACGGCTTCCTGGTGGTCTGGCAGGGCGTCGTCCGGGAGGAGGACGTGCCGACCTATTACAGTTTCGCCCGGCCCGTTTCGGCCGACGCCGAGCCGGGCGAGGCGAGACGCCTCGGCACGTATCCCCGGCCGATGGTCGCGTGGAACGGCGAGGCGTACCTGGTGGTCGTGGCCCAGACGCTGGTCGGCATGCGCCTCGCCGCCGGCGGCGAACCGATGGACGAGGGCCCGCAGACGATCGTCCGTAACGCCGGCCGGCGTCACCGGACCCGCGCCGTCGCCGGCGGCCGGGGGCGGTGGTTCGTCATCGCCGAGCGGTCGCAGCCCGATTACTGGGGCTGGGGCGGCCCCGGGGCCATCCAGTGCAAACTCGTGACCGGCGAGGGCACGCTGGCGCCGGACCTGGCCGAGTACATCCGCACGCTGCCCGGCAACGAACGGAACACCCGCAAGTACAAACGGTACGACGACTGGCTCGACGTGGGCGAGAAGAAGGAACGCCGCACCTGGCCGTACGGACCCGCCGCCGTCGCCTGGGACGGCCGGCAGTACGTCGCCGTCTGGCAGCGGCATCACATCGAGCGGAAGGTCATGTTCGCGAATTGCGATCTCGTGGCCGCCCGGGTCAGCGGCTGGCACTCGCGCGATCCGGCGGGCGTGCCTGTGGCGGCGAGTCCGGCGGAGGAGAAGTGGCCGGCCCTCGCCTCCGACGGGAAAGGCGGACTCCTCTGCGCTTATGAGCGCTACGGCGCCGAGGGCGGCGTCCGCGTCGTGGTGCGCGTCCTGCGGACGTACTGATCGATCGCATCCCGCGCGGTGGCCCTCCCGGGCCACCGCGCACGAGTCAGCGTTGCAGTGCTCCACGCGTCCCTTTTTGCCCAAGATTCAGTAGACCCGCGGGCGAATCCTGACGATGAAGAGGGGGGATGGCACGCCGCCGGACGCCGGGCCGGCGGCCCTCGCCGCGCTGCTGGGATCGGGCTTCACTCCGCTCGGACACCCCGAAAGGAGGCACACGATGGAGAAGCCCGCCCTGGCGCGCTCGGTCTTCGTGGTGCGGCAGCCGATCTTCCACCGCGCCAAATCCGTCCACGGGTACGAACTGCTGTTCCGCCCCGCCCCGGGCGCGGCGCCCGACGAGGCGACCGGCGACGCCCCGATCCTGGAACTCATCGCCTCGGCGCTGGTGGACATCGGGCTGGACGACCTGACGGGCGGCCGGCGCGGCTTCGTCCCCATGACGCGGACCCTCCTGCTCGAGAACGTGGCCGACCTCCTGCCGCCCGACCTCGTGACCCTGGAGGTCCTCGACAACGCCGACGCCGACCCGGACCTCGTCGACGCATGCCGCCGGCTCAAAGGTCGCGGGTACACCCTCGCGACGGACGACTTCGTCCTGGCCGAGCCGGGGAACCCGCTCCTGGACCTGGCGGACATCGTGAAGGTCGACTGCTTCGAGATGGACGCCGACGACCGCGCCCGCGTGGCCGCCGACCTGCGCGCGCGGGGCGTCCGGCCGCTCGCCACCTCCGTCGAGACCGACGAGGACTTCAGCCGGGCCGAGGCCGACGGCTTCGAGTATTTCCAGGGGGCGTTCTTCTCGAAGCCCATCCTCCACGAAGGCAAGGTCATCGAGGGATCGAAACTGGCGTACCTGCGCCTGCTGGAGGAGGTGCACCGGCCCGAGATGTCGCTCGACGAGATCGAGCAGACGCTGAAGCAGGACGTGGCCCTGGCGTACAAACTGCTCCAGTTCATCAACTCCGTGTGGTTCGGCCTGCGGTACGAGGTGAGCAGCATCAAGCGGGCCCTGGTGATGCTGGGACCGAAGGAAATCCGCAAGTGGTTCGCCCTGGTGTCGCTCCGGCAGATGGGCACCGACAAGCCCGACGAACTCTTCCTGCGCAGCGCCGTCCGCGCCCGGATGGGCGAGGGCCTGGCCCCACCGGCCGACATGGTCGAGCACGGCTCGGAACTGTTCCTGATGGGGATGTTCTCGGTCATCGATGCCCTGCTCGATGCGCCGATGGAGAGGGTCCTGGCCAAACTCCCCCTCGATGAGGCGGTCAAGGGGACCCTGCTCGGCGAGGACACGCCGTACCGGCCCGTCTACGATCTCGTGACGGCATACGAGGCGGGCGACTGGCCGGCCTTCGCCGGCTGGGCCGCCCGGCTCGGCATCGACCCCGATACCGTCCCGCCCATCTGGGCCGAGGCCCTGAAATGGGCCAACCAGGCCTTCGCCGAGGTGAACGTGGGGTGAGCCGTTCCGGCGTGCCAGCGTGCGGGGCTACCCTCTTCCGCCCCTGCCGGGGCGGCACTCCCTCTCCCTTGACGGGAGAGGGATGGGGTGAGGGTGATATGCCGGGTGGCACGCTTTCGCGCCTTTGCGAAAGCGTGTGTTCCGCGCGCTCAAGCGCATGCTTTCGCAGAAACGCGAAAGCATGCCACCCGTCAACCCGTCGGGCCCCTCGCCCTGCCCTCTCCCACGAGGGGAGGGGGATGCACAAGCCGCGCCGTCACGCCTTCCCGTCGCCCTCGTCCAACCCCTCCGGCAGCGTCTCGACGAACGCGCGGATGGCGTCGCGGACGCGGCGGTAATGCGCCAGGGCCGCCTCTTCCGTCTCCGCCCCCTTCGCCAGCCGCGGCGGGTCGTCGAACCCCACGTGCACCAGCCGCGTGCGGCCGGGGAACATCGGGCACGACTCGTGCGCGTGGTCGCACACCGTGACGACGTAATCGAAGTCGACGGCCGGCAGGTCGCCGAGGTGCTTCGACCGATGGCCGGAGATGTCCACCCCCGCCTCCGCCATCGCCCGGACGGCCCGCGGGTCCAGGCCGTGCGTCTCGATGCCGGCCGAGTACGGCTCGATGGCGTCGCCCTTGAGGTGCCGCGCCCATCCCTCGGCCATCTGGCTGCGGCAGGCGTTGCCCGTGCAGAGGAAGAGCACCCGGATGCGGTCGGCGTCGGCCATGACGGTTCCTCCCGTTCGTTTGGTGACGGCCCCGAAGGGGGCCGAAGAAGGTAGCCCCGGTCGCAAGACCGGGGTTCCGACGCCGCCCCAATTACCGGAGCCCCGTAAGGGGCGATAGAGGTTCTTTCGCCCCTGGCGGGGCTCGCCTGCCGCGCCGCGTTTCGCCACCCCGCACTTACGTGCGGGGCTACCGTCTTTCGCCCCTGGCGGGGCTGAACGCATTGCCGTTGCTCGTGGCTCGTGGCTCGCGGCTCGCGGCTTACGCCCCTCACCCCACCCCCCTCCCGTCAAGGGAGAGGGAGTCAGGGCACATTTCAAAAAAAACGCCGACCGATGACCCCTCGGCCGGCGTGGGATTCACGATGGTGCGCTCGAGAGGATTCGAACCTCCACCCGCGGTAAAGCGGACTAGGACCTGAACCTAGCGCGTCTGCCAATTCCGCCACGAGCGCACAAAATGTTGCCCGGTCCGGGCCTTCCTATAGTATAAACCAGTGGGGTGGTGTCAAGCCCCGACGCGCCGTTTTGGGAGCGGACCTGTGCGACCGGCCACGCGCCTGGCAGCGACGCTGCTGACCTTGACGGCCGCGGTTGCGCTGCCGGCCGACGCCGTCCGGGCGGACGAACGCGGCCCCGACGACGGCGCCTTCAGGCCCGGCGGCGGAGCGGAGTCCCCGCCCCCCGACGACGGCGCCTTCATCCCCGGCGGTGCGGCCGAGCCCCCGCCCGGCCCCGACGACGCGCCGCCTCCCCCGCCCGGCACCGGCGCGGACGCCCCGGCCCCGCCGTGCCCGCTGCCCATCCGGACGAACCGCTCGCCGCCCGTCGACTTCCTCTTCCGCCCGCCGGTCGACGTCGAGGCCGACCCGGCCGCCTTCTACGCCCGCACCCACTACCGGGAGCGGGGTCTGGCGCGCACGGCCGGCGGCTGGAACGCCGACGCCCGCGGATGGGTCGCCTCGTTCCACGAGTTCCGCCCCCTGGCGCTGCGGCCGACGCGCCAGCGGCACACCCTCGACCTCGTCCCCCTGGGCAAAATGACCTACCGCATGCGGAAGCGGACGCGCAGGCTCCGCGAGTTCCTCCAGGTCTATCTCACCCTGCCCGTCCGGATGCGCGAGCCGGCGCCCGTCCGCGGCCGGCCCGTCCGCACGGTGACCGTCGCCGACCGGGCCGTCCGGCAGTACGAGGCCGGCGACCTGAAGGACCACCTCCTCGTGCCGCGCCTCCGGCCGGACACCTTCGCCATGATAGGCGTGACGGCCGACGATATGTACTCGGCTCAGGTCGACTGGGACTGCGTCGGCAACCAGACCTCGACGGGCCGCGGCTTCGCCGTGTGCAGCCTGGCGCGGCTGTTTCCGGAGTTCCACCACGCCGCCCCGACCGCCAAGGCCGAACGGCGCGGCATGGACCTGGCCATGCGGATGTTCGCCGACGCCGCCGTCGGCATGCTCGGCCCCACGCCTTGCCGCAAGTACTACTGCGTCATGAACCAGGCCAAGGTCACGTCGATGAAGGAGCCGGTGCACCTGTGCCCGGACTGCCTGCGAAAACTGCGGTGGAGCCTCGGGTTCGACCTCATCGGCCGGTACCAGGCGCTGCGGCGGTTCTACGTCCGCATGGGACGCATGGACGAGGCCCGATGGGTTCTGGAGCGGCTGAAGGAATGCGTCCCGGCCGCCGAGGCCGCCCGCACCGCCCCGCCGGCCGCGGCGTCGGGCAGCGTCCCGGCCGTGCGTACCCTCCGCGCGCCGGCCGGCCGTTCGGCGCCGGCCGCGCCGGAGAACCTGTACCGGACCGAGGTGGACGTCGAGTCCGATCCGCCCGGCTTCTACGCCGGCCGCGGCTGGAGAGAGCGGGGCCTGGCGCGGAACGCCGGCGGCTTCGACGCCGACGCCCGCGACTGGGTCGTCCCGTTCCGCGCGTACGTGGCGTCCGGGCCGCTGCGGCCCACGCGCGGGCGGCACACGATCTATGTCCTCCCCCTCGGGCCGCAGGACGAGAAGATGGAGAAGCGTCTCGGCCGCGTCCGCGACTTCCTGGCCGCCTACGTCACCCTGCCCGTGCGGGCGCTGCCGCGGGTGCCGCTGGCGGGGCGGCCGTCGCGACGGGCGACCGTGGCGGGCCGGACCGTCCGGCAGTACGACGCCGACGCGCTGCTGGACGACGTCGTGGAACCGTCGCGGCCGCCGGACGCCCTGGCCGTCGTGGCCCTCGCCACGCAGGACCTGTACTCGGCGCGGGAGGACTGGCCGTCCGTGGCGCACGTTTCCCGCACGGGGCGCGGGCTGGCGGTGGTGAGCCTGGCCCGCACGTTCCCCGAGTTCTTCCGGAAGAAAAGCCGGCCCGACCACGTGTACCGCAACCTGCGCCTCGCGTTCGGGATGGCGGCCGACGCCACCGGCCGGGCCCTCGGCCTCACCCCCTGCCGCAAGTACTTCTGCGTGATGAACCAGGCGCGGCGGTCGTCGACGCGGGAGCCGCTGCACCTGTGCCCGGACTGCCTGCGGAAGTTGCGGTGGACGCTGGGGTTCAACCTCGTCGACCGGTACGAGGCCCTCGCCGAGTTCTACGAGGAGCAGGGCCTGCCGGTGGAGGCCACGTGGGTCCGCCGACGGATGGGCGACTGCCGCGAGGCGCTCGCCGAGGCCGAGTCGGCGGACTAGCGGTCCGTTGATCTCCAATTGGCGGGTGCCACTGGCTGCTTGTCAGCCAGTGTTCCCCAAACCTCGAGGCGCACTGGCGGGCAAGCCGCCAGTGGCACCCGGCGCGGTGGATCTCCGCACCCACCGCGCTCCGGCATCAGGCACGCGGTGGCCCGGGAGGGCCACCGCGCACGACGATCCGGACTCGGTGAAAGGGCCGCGAGTGGATGGCACGACCGGGATGCTCTGCTCGCCGCAGTCCAGCGGCGAGCCGGTGTGGGCCCTGCCGGCGGTGGGAGTCCTTCTCGCCACGCACCCGGCTGAAGAGCCGGGACTCATCGCATGCTTCGCCGTCCTGCTCGTGGCGGCGGGCTTTCTTCTGTTTCGGCATCGGGACGCCGTCGGCGACGCCACGAACTACTCCATCAGGGGTATGCCCGTCACCGCCCGGACCCCTGGTTGCATCGTGGGATTCTTCGCGGTCGTGCTCATGCTCATCGGTGCCTTCCTGCTGGTACTCTTCGCGTTGGGCCTGGTGATGGACTGAGACAGTTGGCCTACCGCCCGCCGCGCATCGCGAAAAAACAATCGTCCCCGCGCCCCCTTCCCGCTAGAATAGGCCCGTCGCCCGGGAGTCCAACCGAGGGTTCGGGAGGAAAGGCCGGCATGACCCTGCGCACAGCCACGCGTCTCGCCCTGGCGGTCTTCGTCTGCACGTCGTCCATGGTGGTGGCGAACGGCTGCGCCGCGCCGCTGCGGTTCCCCGCCGAGCCCCTCCGGGTCACGGCCGCCAGCGCGGGCAAGCGCCTCGCCTACGACACCGACGGCGACGGGCAGGCCGACTACGTCGCCGTCACGAACGACGCCGGCCGCATCACCCACATCGGCTACGCCCCGAGCGGCGGCGAGCCCGAGACCATGGTCGACCTCGACGGCGTCCCGGCCGACCAATGCCGGCACCTCGTCCTCATCCTCGACGGCGTGGGCTACGAAACGGTCCGCGAGTGGCAGGCGGCAGGGCATCTGCGATTGTTCCATCCGCCGGCCCGGGTCATCTCGACGTTCCCGTCGATGACCGACATCGCCCTGGCCGACGCCTTCCAGAGCATCCGGCCCCTCGGGTACGAGGCCCGGTACTTCGACCACCCCCATAACCGCCTGGCGGGCGGCGACGGCGACTACCTCGCCATGGTCAACGAGGACTGGGTCCGCTGCACCGACTACCGGGCGCCCGCGCTCGTGGACCCGCTCTCGTACCTGTTCCCGCGGCACTACTTCCAGGAGGAGATGAAGGCGCTGGTGTCGCTCATCGAGCGGCGGGACCGGCCGATGGTCGTGGCGTACCTCGTCTCCACGGCCGGCCTCGGCACGAAGCATCTCGGCCAGGGGCAGGAGGAAATCCTCGAGGCCCTCGACCGCCTGGCCCATCAACTCGTGTGGGAATCGCGCGGCCTGATGAAGATCACCGTCTTCTCGGACCACGGCCACCAACTCGTGCCGGCCGAGTGGGTCGACTTCCGGGCGTTCCTCGGCGAGCGCGGCTGGGGGGTGACTGAGCGCCTCGAGAAGCCGAAGGACGTCGTCGTCATCGATTACGGCCTCGTGACCTACGCCTCGTTCGCCACGCGCAACCGCACGAAACTGGCCGAGGCCCTGCTCGAACACGACGGCGTGGACCTGGTCACGTATGCGTCCAACGGCAGCGTGGCCGTCTGCGCCGACGAGGGGCGGGCCCGCATCGAGCACCGCGGCGGCCGATACCGGTACGTCCGCGAGACGGGCGACCCGCTGCACCTCGCGGCCGTCTGCAAGCAGGCCGCCGACGACGGCCTCATGGACGCCGACGGCTTCGCCGACGGCCGGACGTGGCTCCGCCTCACCGCTGGCCACGCGTATCCGGACGCCGTGGTCCGCCTGTGGCGGGCGTTTCACGGCATCACCGAACACGTGCCGGACGTCATCGCGAGCCTCAAGGACGGCTACAGCGCCGGCCTGCCGTCAAGGGCCGCCCGGTATCCCGACGGCGCGAGCACGCACGGCGACCTGGCCGCCAAGAGCAGCACGGCGTTCATCATGTCGACGGCGGGCCCGGTGCCCGAGGCGGCGGGGCCGCTGCGGTCGCGCGACCTGCCGAAGGTCCTGCCGGGGCTGCTGGGCCGGCCCTGGCCCCCCGCCCGGAGGAAGCCGCAGTGACCCCACCGGCCGCCACCCCAGACGACGGCAGGAGCGCGGCGGGTCTCCGCACCCGCCGCGCAAGCGCGCCGGAGCCCGTTTCTCGGCGCGGCGGGTGCGGAGACCCGCCGCGCTTTCGGCGCAACGGCGCGCCGCGCGTGCTGGTTCTGATCGGCCTCCTCATCGCCGCGGCGCTGCTCGCCGGCTGCGGCGCCTGGACGGACGAGCGGGAGGCGACGTTCGGCTTCGACTTCCCGCCGCCCGCGGCAAACGAGTCCCCCTCGGCCATCGTGTTCTTCGTCGACGGCACGAGCCGCGACGTCTTCGAGCGGATGCTCTCGGACGGCCGCCTGCCGATGATCCACAAGTACTTCGTCGACCGCGGCCTGTACGCCCGGCGGTGCGTCTCGAGCGTCCCCAGCGTCACCCTGGCGTGCGAGACGTCGTTCGTGACGGGCGTCTTCCCCGGCCGGCACGGCGTGACGGGCATCAAGTGGTTCGACCGCAACCGCCTCGTCCGTCGGAACTACGAGACGATCGCCCAGAAGAAC
>JAWODB010000180.1:0-29592 GCA_046483505.1 Phycisphaerae bacterium | reverse complement strand
TCGGCCTCCGCGAGGCCGTCCGCGAGATGGCCCGCCTCATCGAGACCCCGACCGCGTAAGCCCTGCGCCGCTGGACTTCGCCCGGCCGGTGCCGCATAATGCACGCGGGCCAATCGCGCCAGGACGCACCTAAGGTGGCCATGCCGCAGACCAGGCACGCCAACAAAGTGACGAAGTCCTTCGTTCCGCCGGGCCTCTTCGCCGGTGGCACCGGGGGCCAGAAGCGATCCTACGCGCTCTACGCGGCCGATGCCTTCGAGTGGCTCCAGGCGGCCGAGCCGCTCTCCGTCCACGCCGTCGTGACGGACCCGCCGTATGGTCTGCTGGAATATCAGCCGGATCAACTCGAGAAGATGCGAAACGGCAACGGCGGGGTGTGGCGGATACCGCCCGCGTTCGACGGCTGCAAGCGCCGCCCGCTGCCTCGTTTCACGGTCCTCTCCGAGCGGCAGCGGGAGGACCTGCGCGACTTCTTCGGCCGCCTGGCGAGTCTCCTTCTGCCGGTCCTGGTTCCGGGCGCCCACGTCTTCGTGGCGACCAACCCGCTGGTGTCGCACCTGGTCTACGAGCCGTTCATTGCCGCGGGGTTCGAGAAACGGGCGGAGATCATCCGGGTGGTGCACACGCTGCGCGGCGGCGACCGGCCCAAGAACGCGCACGAGGAATTCCGCGACGTCACGGTCATGCCCAAGTCGTGCTGGGAGCCGTGGGGCCTGTTCCGCAAACCGTGCGAAGGGCGGGTCCAGGACAACCTGCGGAAGTGGGGGACGGGCGGCCTTCGGCGCCTCTCGGACGAGGAGCCGTTCAAGGACCTCCTCTACGCGGCCCCTGCCCGCGGGCGAGAGCGGGAGATCGCCCCGCATCCGTCCCTGAAACCGCAGGCGCTGCTCCGGCAACTCGTCCGGGCCGCGTTGCCGCTTGGGGAGGGCGTCCTCCTGGACCCGTTCATGGGCTCGGGCTCGACGATTGCGGCCGCCTGCGCCTGCGGGCTGGACAGCATCGGCCTGGAGGCCAACGAGGAGTACTTCGAGATGGCCCGGGCCGCCATTCCGAAACTGGCCCGTTACACGCCTAACGAGGCGAACGACTCGTCAGCGGCCTGAAATACTCCGCCGGCGCGACGGCCACGCCCTGCCCGGCCGCCCGACGTCCTGACCGCCGGCCATGAGGCCGGACCTGGTGGAGGACCGCACATGACCGCGTTCCGTTTCTTCCTCATCATCGTCGTCTTCGGCGTGGCGAGCATGGGATGGATGATTCTGGGCGGCACGATCGAGTACCGCACCGCCCGTCTGACCGACCGCCTGGGCGAGGACGTCGACACGCTGTGGGGCCCCGCCGGCCTCGTCCAGCCGGCCCCCTCGCCCGACCCGGCCGCGAGCAACATCCAGGTCCGCTTCGACCACGAGCACCGGTACAAGGGCCTCATCTGGTTCAGCACGTACACGGTGGACTTCAGCGGCACGTACGAGGTCGCGCCGTGGACCGGCAGCCGGCCGTCCGACCATCCGATCTTCCCGAAGTCGCGGGCCGCCCTGCCCGCCTCGGCGGCGTCCGACCGGCCCTTGCCGGTCTCGTGGAACGGGGGCGAACGTTTCTTCGTCTTCTCGCTGCCGAAAGGGGCCGGCGTCTTCGAGAACCTCACCGTCACGCTCGACGGGGAACCCCTGAACCCGGCCGCCGTCAAGGAGGGCAACCGCCTGGCCGTTCCCCTGCCCGACGACACCGCGCCGCACACCGTGGCCGTCACGTACCGCACGTACGGGCGGGACTACTGGCTGTACGATCTGAGCCGCGGCGGCGACGAGTCGTCCATGATCCAGAAGTTCTCGCTGACCGCGACGACGGACTTCACGGAGATCGGCTACGCCGAGGACCAGGGCGGCCGGAGCCCCGAACCCGAGCCGGCCGAGCCCCTCAACGGCGGGATGCGGGCCGCGTGGGAATTCGAGAACCGCACCAGCCGCGAGAAGATCGGCATCGAGATGCCCAGCCGCCAGAATGCCGGGGCCGTGGCCGGCCGCATGGCCTTCTTCGCCCCCATCGGCCTCCTGTTCTTCTTCACGGTCCTCTTCACGATCGTGATTCTGAAGAACGTGCCGCTGCACCCGATGCACTACCTGTTCATCTCGGCAGGGTTCTTTGCGTTCCACATCCTCCTGGCGTACCTGGTGGACCGCATCCCGCTGGAGTACGCCTTCTGGATCTGCGCCGTCGTGAGCGTGTTCCTGGTGGTCTCGTACATGCGGCTGGTGGGGGGCGTGACGTTCGCCGTCGTCTACGTGGGCCTGGCGCAACTCGTGTACCTGGTGGGATTCAGTTATGCGTTTACGTGGGAGGGCAACACGGGGCTGACGATCACGATTGCGGCCATCGCCACGCTGTTCGTCCTGATGCAGGCCACGGGCCGCCTCGACTGGAGCGAGGTGTTCACGCGTCCGCCGGCGCCGTCCGCTCCGGCGCACGCGACGCCGTCGCCGTCGGTCCCGGCTCAGCACGTGCCGCCGCCTGAGACGCCGGGGCCGGAAGCCGAGGGCGAGACGTGACGCCGGAGGGCGTACTTTCGCACTTCTCGGAACGCGTGGGTTCGCGCGGTGCTCCGTCTTGAGCACCGCGCGGCGGACAAGAGTGCCTACGGCGCCACTGAGGGGCATGCTTTCGCAACGGCGCGAATGCATGCCACCCGCTATGCCAGGCCCTTCCGGCCGTTCCCGCGACCGTTAGGGCTGGACACGCATCTCTCCGCCCGTAAAATGGGCCTCTTGAGATAAAGGACGCACGGGAGGTCCGCATGTTCCAAGGAACACTGGTGGCCCTGGTCACGCCGTTCGCCGACGGCAAGGTGGACTACGCCGCCATCGAGCGGCTCGTCGACTGGCACGTCGAACAGGGCACCGACGGGCTGGTGCCCGTCGGGACGACCGGCGAGAGCCCCACCGTGGACGTCGACGAGCACGAGAAGATCATCGAGACGGTCGTCCGGTGTGCCGACGGCCGCGTGCCCGTCGTCGCCGGCACGGGCGGCAACGCGACGGCCGAGGCGATTGACCTGACGCGCTTCGCCCGCGACGTGGGGGCCGACGGGTCGCTCCAGGTCTGCCCGTACTACAACAAGCCGACGCAGGACGGGCTGTATGCACACTTCTCGGCCATCGCCGAGGCGTGCGACCTGCCCATGGTCCTCTACAACATTCCCGGCCGGACCGGCGTCTCGATGACGCCGGAGACGGTGGCCCGCCTGGCGGACCTCGACCAGGTCGTCGCCATCAAGGAGGCGACCGGGTCGATGGACCAGGCGAGCGAGATCCTGGCCCGGTGCGACCTGGCGGTCCTCTCGGGCGACGACAGCCTCACCCTGCCGCTCATGGCCCTGGGGGGCGTCGGCGTCATCAGCGTCGTGGCGAACCTCGTGCCGCAGGACATGAAGCGGCTGACGGACGCCATGCTCGCCGGCGACGTGGCGACGGCCCGCGAGGCCCACCGCCGCCTGTTCCCCCTGTGCCGGGCGATGTTCGTCGAGACGAACCCGATTCCGATCAAGACGGCGATGACGTGGGCGGGCCTGCTGGAGTCGGACGAGCGCCGCCTGCCGCTGACGGACCTGGCGCCGGCCTCGGCCGATGCCCTGCGGCAGGCGATGGCCGCATACGGGCTTCCGGACGGAACGGCGCAGGCCGGAACCTGAACGTATGGCCAAACGACGCAGCGCCAAGACGACGCTGGAGCGGAAGAGCCGGCTCCTGTTCGGCCTGGTCCTGCTCCTGACCGTCGCCGCGTGCCTCTGGTGGCCGTGGTGGCACATGGGCCCCCTCTCCCGCACGGGCGACGCCGACCGGGCGGAGCAGGCCGCCTGGGCCTACCTCCAGCACCTGCACGCCCTCCGCTTCGCCGCCAACCCCGAGAGCGAAAAGCAACTGCGCGCCATCCGCATCGCGGAGGGCAAGACACCGCCGGAACTCATCCGGCTGGAACCGGCGCCGCCGGGCGAACCGCAGCAGCCGCCCAAGGGCCTCGACGGCATCCACCAGGAGGCCGTCGGCGTCTTCCTGAAGCATCCCGAGGAAAACGCCCTCTGGCAAACCCAGGGCAACACGCTCCGCTACGTCCAGGCCCTCCGCTGCCGTTCCGCCTGCGCCGACTGCCACAACAACTACCAGGTGGGCGAACTCATCGGGGCCGTCTCGCTCCGCCTCGACGTGGAGGACCGCCGCCACGCGCTCTTCGTGAACCGGCTGATCCTGACCGCCGCCGGCCTCGGCATCGTCGCGGTCTCCATCGCCGCCTTCTACACCCTGTTCCGGTACATGGTGGCCAAGCCCGTCAAGCACCTCAAGGACGTGACGGAGCGCGTCAGCGAGGGCGACCTCCAGGTCCGCAGCGAGATCGACACCGGCGACGAACTGGAGGTCCTCAGCGACGCCCTGAACCACATGCTCGACGGCCTGGCCAAGGTCCAGGCCGACCTCCGCGCCGCCACCGAGAGCCGCGACGCCAAACTCGACGACCTCGCCAAGGCGAACGTCGCCCTGTTCGAGGCGAACCGGGTCAAGAGCAAGTTCGTGGCCACCATGAGCCACGAACTCCGCACGCCGCTGAACTCCATCCTCGGGTTCGCCGAAATCCTCTCGAAGGCCGACGCCGTCCGCGACGACCCGAAACTGGCCCGCTACGCCCGCAACATCCAGTCCAGCGGCCAGATGCTGCTGGAGATGATCAACGACCTGCTGGACCTGGCGAAGATCGAGGCCGGCCGCGTCCAGGTCCGGTGCGAGCAGATCGCGCCCCAGGACCTGGCCGAGATCGCCTGCAACATGGTCCGGCCCCTGCTGCGGGAGTCCGACGTCCGCCTCCTCCACGAGGTGGACCCCGCCACGCCCCGCCTCGTGACCGACGCCACCAAGGTCCAGCAGATCCTGTACAACCTGCTCTCGAACGCGGTCAAGTTCACGGAGGAGGGCGAGATCCGGCTCTCGGTCCGGCCCGTCCAGGACGGACGGGTCGCCTTCGCCGTCCGCGACACCGGCCCCGGCATCGCGCGCGACCAGCAACTCCGCATCTTCGACCGGTTTACACAACTGGATTCCAGTTACACGCGGCAGTATCGTGGTACGGGCCTGGGGCTCTCAATCGTAAAAGAGTTGACGAACCTGTTGGGAGGCACCGTGTCGGTCGAGAGCGAAGTCGGCAAGGGCTCGACCTTCACGGTCGTCTTGCCGGTCGACTCCAGCGACGCCGAGGGCCGCACCCCCGGCCAGGACGAGGCGCCCGGCCCGGCCGAACACGCCACCCATACCACCGGAACCGACGACACGGGGTGACGCCCGCCAAGGGAGAACGCGATGTCCATCCTGTTCCGATGCCCCTGTGGCCGCAGCATGGTCGTGGAATCCGACAAGGCGGGCGCCGTCGTCATGTGCCCCAACTGCCGGCGCCGCCTGAAGGTGCCGAGCGGCAAAGGGCGCGGCGTCGAAATCCCCGCCGCCCCCGCCACGGCGCAGCGGACGTCGCGGCGGTGTCCGCGTTGCGGCAAGGACGTGCCGGTCGACAGCCAGATGTGCCCGCACTGCCAGACCGTCCTGGCCGACGACGGGACCGCCAAGGCGCCGGCCCAGGCGGCCGCCACCGCCACCCCCGTCCGAACGGGCACGAGCCGCACGCGCAAACGTCGGGGGGGCATGGCCATCGGACAGCCGGCCGGCGGCATCGTCTACGGCGGCGCGCGGGGCGGATGGTACGCCCGCCTGACGCCCGGCGGCAAGGCCGGCGTCGTCATCGGCATCCTATTCTTCTTCGGCCTCGTCACCGTCCTGGTCTACCTGTTCGCGACCTGGCACCTGAGCGGCCAACTGCACCAGGCCCGCGAGACGTGCCAGCGGAACCTCGCCAGGGGCCGGGCACTCGAAACCGAGGGCAAGTTCCAGGAGGCGTACGACCTCTACACCGTCCCCAAGAGCATGCTGAACGCACTGAAGAACAGCGACGCGCCGAGCGATGCCAAACTCGCCGCCCAACTCGAGCGGCGGGCCACCGCCCTCCAGTACCTCGTGTTCAAGCCCAAGATCCGCGGGTCCGTCTATTGGAAACCCGACAGCCAGAAGGAATTCGACGAGGCGATGGCGTACCTGAAGCAGCACTACGGCGAGTACCGCCAGTTGGCCCTCCGCGTGGCCGAGGCCGGGCTCACCGCCGTCAAGGCCGGAATGGAAGACCTGGGCCGGGCGGCGTTCCAGGAAAAGGTGGCCCAGACGATGGAAGCGTACATGGAGTTCATCGACCAGACGACCGAACAGCAGCGGGCCCAACTGACGTTCCAGCAGTTATCGCGCGGCCTGTCGGAACTCTCCGACGCCAACGAGCATTACGCCGACGCCAAGAAGCGCGAGATGCACCTCACGAATTCCGAGCAGTACTTCCTGGCCCTGAAGGAACGCGTGTCCAAGGCCGGCTATCCCGACGCGATTCTGAATCGGTAGGAACCTCGGCGGGAGATGGAACGGCGCCAAAGCGCGGCGGGTCTCCGCACCCGCCGCGCATCCCGTGGCATACCGTCTGGCGCGGTGGTTACGCAGAACCACCGCGCCACAACGCCGTGTAAACATGAGCCTGTTGCACGAACCGCGCGGCGGCCTTCCCAGGCCGCCGCGAGCCCCATGCACCGAGCGTGGTGGCCTGGGAAGGCCACCACGCGGAAACATGGCGACCTTCGTGCAACGGGCTCACATACTCCAGAAAAAGGGAAGTGAATGGTCCCTAACGCCCCAGCCGCTCGGTCTGCCACGGCGGCGCGATCGCCATCTCCACGGGGAACCCCAGCGCCCGGAAGGTGAACATCATCCAGTCCGCCACCGCCGCGCCGGCGGCCAGCGGCACGCACCGGTCCACGTCGCGGTCGGAGGCGGTCGGCTCCGCCAGGATGCTGCGGAAGTAGACGGGGCCGTGCCGCTCGCGCAGCCGGACCGGACTCGTCTGCATCGGCCGGAACGAGCGGACGTGGACGGGTCCGAGGCGTTCCTCCGCCTCGCTGTCCTCCGCGCCCATCGCCTCGGCGGCCGTCGCCCATATCGTCAGGGCCAGCGCGACGCCCACCGCAACGGCTACTGCCATAACCCGACAAGTCGCTCTGGCGCGGTGGGTCTCCGAACCCACCGCGCTCCAATCGGCAGATTCCCCTCCCCGCGGCGGGTACGGAGACCCGCCGCGCACGGAACGGCCTCGCCATGCTCGCGTGCCGGCCATGTCAGGCCTCCTCCGGATACATCGACAGGCTGTAGTTGGGCGACTCGCGCGTGATGGCGATGTCGTGCG
Source organism: Phycisphaerae bacterium (assembly GCA_046483505.1). Taxonomy (GTDB): domain Bacteria; phylum Planctomycetota; class Phycisphaerae; order FEN-1346; family FEN-1346; genus BS750m-G62. Next base: position 22,287 of record JAWODB010000180.1, on the reverse strand, counting down.
GGTGCCCCTCGACGGCCCCGGCCCGGCTGATGTGCATGAACTGCGGCCGGGTCCGCAACTCGTCGATCGTCCGGCACCCGCAGTACCCCATGCCGGCCCGCACGCCGCCCACCAACTGGTAGATGAAGTCGGCCAGCGTGCCGCGGTAGGGCACGCGGCCCTCGACGCCCTCGGGCACGAGTTTCTCGCCGCGGCGGTACTGGGTCTCCTGGCTGTACCGGTCCGCCGACCCTTTGACCATGGCGCCCAGCGACCCCATGCCGCGGTACTGCTTGAAGGTTCGGCCCTTGTAGATGATGACCTCGCCGGGCGCCTCTTCGAGGCCGGCGAGCAGGCTGCCGAGCATGACGCTCGACGCCCCGGCCGCCAGGGCCTTCGTGATGTCGCCGCTGTGCCGGACGCCGCCGTCGGCGATGATCGGGACGCCGCGCGCGTCCGCCTCCCGGGCACAGGCGGCGACGGCGGAGATCTGCGGCACGCCGACGCCGCTCACGATCCGCGTCGTGCAGATCGACCCGGGGCCGATGCCCACCTTGACCGCGTCGGCGCCGGCCTCGACGAGGTCGGCCACCGCCTCGGCCGTGGCCACGTTCCCCGCCACCAACTGGATGTCGTAGGCCTTGCGCAACTCGCCGATCGTCTCGATGACGTTGGCGGAGTGCCCGTGGGCCGTGTCGACCACGACGACGTCGACGTCCTCGGCCACGAGCCGCTCGGCCCGCTCGTAGTCGTGGACGCCCACGGCGGCGCCGACGCGCAGCCGGCCGCGCTCGTCCCGGCAGGCGTCCGGGAACTTATGGATCTTCTCGATATCCTTGATCGTGATCAGTCCGGCCAGCGCCCCGCCCTCGTCGACGAGGGGAAGTTTCTCGACCTTGTTGGCGAGCAGGATACGCTCGGCCTCCTCCAACGTCGTGGAGGGCGTCGCCGTGACGAGGTTCTCGCGCGTCATGACCTCGGCGATCGGCCGCTCGGGGTCCTCCAGGAACTTCATGTCGCGCCGCGTCAGGATGCCGACGAGGTGGCCGTCCTCGATGATCGGGATGCCCGAGATGTTGTTCTCGTCCATCACCTGCTGGGCGGTGGCGCAGCGTTCCTGCGGCCCCAGGGTAATCGGGTCGGGAATAACGCCGTTGGCGCTGCGTTTGACCTTCTCGACCTCGCGGCACTGGGCGGCGATGGAGAGGTTCTTGTGGATGAACCCGATGCCGCCCTCCTGGGCCAGGGCGATGGCCAGCGACGCCTCGGTCACCGTGTCCATGGCGGCCGAGACGATCGGAATCGGGATCGAGACCTCGCGCGTCAGGCGGGTCGTCATGTCGGCGTCGCGCGGCACGACGTCGCTGTAGGCTGGGACCAGCAGGACGTCGTCAAACGTGATGCCTTCGCCGGCGATGCGGTCGTGAACGGGCATAGGCCAGGCGTCTCCCGCGGCCGTGGCGCGTCGGATTCCAGGCGGCACCGAACCTCGGGCCGCCCCGCCGGGGCCAGGGGACACAGGCCCGGCCGCTCAGGCCTGCTCCAGGAGCGCCTTGGCCCGGCGGCACATCGCCGGCACGTCCAGGCCGACGTACGCAAGCACGTCGTCGGCCGACTTGCCGGACTTCGGCATCCGCGCGGGGCTCATCGCGTCGAGGCGGACGCGGCCGTTCCTCCCGGCCGCCACCGCCACCGCCGAACTCAGACCCCCGGCGTAGTTGTCCTCGACCACCAGCACCGGCACGCCGTCCGCCATGCCGGAGGCCTCCAGGAAGTCGTCGGCCAGCGGCAGGCTGTAGGCGTCGACGACGCGGCAGGCGATGCCGTCCGCGGCGAGCGTCTCGGCCGCCTTCCGCGCCTCGTGCACCATGTAGCCCCACGTGACGATGGCCAGGTCGCCGCCGTCGCGCAGGACCTTCTGGCCCACCAGGTCGAACGGCTCGCCCGGCTCGTACAGCATGGGCGTCGCCGGCCGCAGCGTCCGCATGTAGACGAGCCCCTCGTGGCCCGCCATGGCGACGGCCAGTTTGTAGGCGGAGACGGCATCGCAGGGATTCAGGACGACGGCGCCCGGCTGCCCCTTGGGTGTCGTCACGCTGGCCAGCGAGCCGAAGTAAGCGGCGTCGACCACGCCCATCTGGCTGGGCCCGTCGGCGCCGAGGCTGACGCCGGAGTGGCTGCCGACGATCTTGAGGTTGGCGCAGGTGTAGGCGGCCATTTCGATCTGGTCGTAGGCGCGGACGAGGAACTTGGCGAACGAGTTGGCGAAGGGGATCTTGCCCGCGGCCGCCAGGCCCGCCGCGGTCGAGCACATGTTCTGCTCGGCGATGCGGGCTTCGAAGTAGCGGTCGGGGTACGTCTCGGCAAAGAACCGCGAGAAGGTGGAGTTCGAGACGTCGCCGTCGAGGGCCACGATGCGGTCCGAGACCTCGCCCAGCGCCCGCAGCGTCAGGCCGTAGGCGTGCCGGGTGGCGAGTTTCCCCTTGGCGGCGCTGTCGGCCAGTTTCTTCTGGTCCGACGCCAGGGCCGCGAAGTCCGGGTCCGGCAGCGTGATAGGCGTACGGTCGGGCTCGGGGATTTCGCCCTTCGGCATGGCGGGGCAGAGTTCCATATCGGGCGGCGACTCGGGCAGCGCCAGGTGCTCCAGGGCCTTCTCCGCCTCGTCGGTTGAGAGCGGCTTGCCGTGATAACCCACGACCTGGAGTTCCGGCACGCCCCAGCCCTTGACGGTCTTGGCCACCACGACGGCGGGCCGGCCGTCGGGCGGGTCGAGGGTCAGGGCCTTCGACAGCCCTTCCGCGTCGTGCCCGTCCACCGAGACGGGGTGAAGGCCGTACGCCTCGATCTTGCGGGCGAGGACCTCCGGGCTCTGCTGGTCGCTGACGTAATCGCTCTGGCCCATCCCGTTGCAGTTGAAGATGACGCGGACGCCCGTGAGGTTCTGGTCGGCGATGAAGTCGAGGGCCTCCCAGATCTGGCCCTCGCGGCTTTCGCCGTCGCCGCAGAGCACGTAGATCGTGCGGTCGATGCCGTCGAGACGGGCGGCGAGGGCCAGGCCGTTCGCCACGCTGATGCCCTGCCCCAGCGAGCCGGTGGCGGCGTCGAAGAACGGGAAGCCGACGGCGGGGTTCGGATGACCGTCGAGCAGGCTGTCGATCTCCCGCAGGTCCGCCAGGTCGTCGACGGTGAGTTTGCGGGCGTCGGTCGGATCGGTGCCGACCACGCCGCCCAGGTCCGCGTACGCCGCGTAGATAATGGGGACGGCGTGGCCCTCGGAGAGGACGAGACGGTCGCTGAGGGGGTTCCACGGGTTGGCCAGGTCGTACCGCATCTTGTGGTACATGAGGACGACCGTGATGTGGGCCAGGCTGGTGGCGGAACTCGGGTGCCCGGACCCCGCGGCGGCGGTCATCCGGACGACGTGGCGGCACAATTCCCTGGCCTTGTAGTCGACGGCGTCGGCAAAACTCATGGCCGGTCTCTCCTCGATGCCCGGTCGGGCGAGGCCCTAAGAGCCTATCCAGATAACCCTCTGGCTTCGGCCGGCTGCGGCGGCCTCGGGCCGACGAGGCGTTATCCGGATTGCCTCTAAAAGACACCGGGCAAACCCCGGCGCTGGTGGAGGTTTGCCCGCGTCGCCGGTATCCTTATCTACCGGAACGCGCCCGGCAGGTCAACAAGAATCTGTGTCTTGGGAGGAGCCTGCGGCGGAGGGCACCCGGGTGAAGCCAACCGGCAACGGGCAACGGGCAACGGGCAACAGGGTAACGCCAACAACACCGACAGCAAAACGACAACGGCCGCGGCGAGATTCCTCGGCTCGCTGCGCTCGCTCCGAATGACAGCGCCGGGGACACGCCTCTCCGGTTCACCCCTCCGCGCCGCTCTCCACCGGGCCGCCGAGGGCCTGGAGCCGCCGGCGGGCCTCGGCATGATGCGCATCCTCGGGGTAATCCTCCACGGCCGTCTGAAGCAGAAGGCGTGCCTTCTCGCGGTTGCCCCGCTCCACGTAACACTCGGCGGCGAGCATGAGGAGCCGGACGGCGTAGGCGCTGTCGGGATTCGCGCCGGTCAGGTCGAGGGCCTCGCGGAGGGCGGCCTCGCGGTCCCCCTTCGCCCTCAGCGCCCGGGCCCGCAGCAGGGACCAGTGCCCCTCGAGTTTCGCCAGGGGAAACTCCCAGGCCCACTCATCGAGGTACTTGAAGGCGTACTCCCAGTTCTGCTCGCGCGTGTATTCCTCCACGTACCGGGCGAGGGTGCCGATGCGAACGGCCTCCATCCTGGGCGGCCGGGGCGCGACCTCGATGGCCCGGGCGGCGGCATACGCCTTCCGCGCCTCCTCCCCCTTGCCGCGGTGCCGGTAGATGTCGCCCAGGCCGACGTGGGCCCGGCGGAGTTCCCACGAGGCGCCGACCCGGCGGTACGTCTCCAGGACCCGCCGGTACGCCTTCCCGGCGGCGTCGTACTGACGCAGATCGCGCAGCATCGTCTCGCCGATGCGGACGGCGGCCCTGGCCTTGCGGTCGCGGCGCTGGAGCCGCCCCTCCAGCCGTTCGTACGTCCGGAGGGCGTCCTGGTACTGCTCGGCGGTCCGGAGGCTCTCGCCCAGGAGGAGGCCCGTTTCCAGCACCTGCTCGTCCGGCATACCCTTGCGGTTGAAGACGAGTTCGGACGCCGCCGCGATGAGCGGCTTCTGGAGTTTCTCGTGTTCGAACAGGTCCACCGCCAGGGCCAGGTTCCGGAGGTCGAGCGTCGCCAGGTCGTAGGCGGCCACGGTACGGGCGTAGTCGCCGGCGTCGTCGATCTCCTCGCGGTCCTGGGCCCGCCAGTGCCGGTCCACGTGCACGACGGTCTCGAAGGTGTGGCTCCGCGTCCCGCGCCTGGCCTGAAGCGTGACCTTGTAATCGCCGTCGGCCAGGTAGACGTGCTCCGGTTCGGGGTCGGTGGCGGTCTGTCCGTCGCCGAAGTTCCAGATGAACGTGCCGCCGGTGGTGCTGATGCCCTTCGAGAGGTTGCGGAACCGCATGCGGACGGCGTACCGGTCGGGCCACCAGGCCTCGCCGGCGTGTTCCGGGAAGAAGTCGGCGACGAGCGGCTCGCCCTTGAGGTCCATCTCGACGAGTCGGCCGCGCGCGATCGGCAGAAACGCATCCGCCGGGATCGGCGCGTAGGCCTTGCCCTTCTGCTCCGGGGTCCGCCAGGCGGCGACGGCGACCGTCCGGCCGCCGGAGGTGGCGTTCCGGTAGTCGAGGCGGTGCGGCCGCCGGGTCAGGGGCAGTTGCTCGGAGCGGGAATCGGGCACCCGGCCGCTCGGCCCGGGGTCGCCCGGCCAGGCCACGACCGGCTGCTCGTCCACGTGGAGCCACGAGCCGCCCTGGCTGCTCGTGGTGATGTCGTACGTGCCCGGCCGCGGCGGCACGAAGTACCCCGTGAAGTGCAGCAGCGCCGACCGGCGGCTGTCCATGAACGGGTTGTAGCCGAGCGAGACCTCCGGCACGAAGTCGGCGCCGACGGGGTCGGCCTCCCGCCAGGCCTTGCGGAACGCCTCGAGCGTGCCCGGCTGCGACCCGGCCTCGCCCATGCGGACCTCCAGGAGCAGGCCGCGGCGAATCTCGAACGGCTCGACCGCCTCCGCCGCCGGGTTGCCGAAGTAGACGTAGTACCGCTCGAGGTCGGGCACGGCCTCGAACGCCACCCGCACGAGGTCGCCCGGTCCGACCTGGAGGACCCGGTGCCCCACGAGCCGTCGGCCCTGGACGGCGACGCGGATGTCGGCGGCGTCGGGCCGGGCCATCCCGCCGGTGTAAAACGTGACGACGCCCACCTCGCCGCCCGTGTAGCCGGCCTCGCGGGCGGCGCAGTCGACCACCCGGCGGGCCGTCCAGTCCGTATTCCACCACGGGGCCTGGTCGGCGCACGCCGGCGGCGCGACGGCGGCGAGCACGAGCGCCGCGAGCACGGCGCCCGGCGGACGGCATGGCGGACGGCGCGGAGGACGGAACACGCTGGCCTCCTCCGTGGAACGAGCGGCCGGAAACGTAAACCGGCCCGGCGGCTCAGGTGGCGGCCGCCGGGCCGGAGGTTGGTCACGCGTGAACGGCCACGGCATCACCCCTTGGGCTTGTCGCCGGAGGCGCCCTTGGCCTTGTACTCGGCGTTGAGGATCTTGAGGACTTCCTCGGTCAGGTCCGTCGCGTCGGTCGGATACAGGACGCGCTGGCCGATGATGCGTTTCTTGAGGTCCTCCAGGCCCGTGGACTCTTCGACGTCGATCTGCGGGGGCTCCAGGAACGCCTGGGTGAAGATCAGGTCGAGGGACTTCTCCTTCGCCAAGCGGCTGACGACCTCGGTAATCTTGCGGTACATGTCGAGCAGGACGTCGCGGTGGCGCCGCTCGATCTTGAACCGCTGCATGGCCACCCAGTTGCGGAGTTCGAGTTGCTTCTGGATGCTCTGGTCGTTGATCTGCTCCCACTCCTCGGTTCCGCGGTTGAAACCGTCGCGTTTGAGGCGGAGTTCCTCGATTTCCTTGACCTTGGGCTCGGTCTCGGCCTTGAGGTTGGCCTGCTCGACCTGGAGGTCGTCGCTGGCGTCCTTGGTGCGCTCGTAATTGTTGGTCACCTCGACGAGGTCCACGACACCGACCTCCAGCGCCCCCAGGGCACCCGCGGGCCCGAGCCACGCGGCGGCCGTCACCAGTGCTACGTACAGTCCGATCCTACGCATGAATTGCTCCTTTTCGTGATAGACACCTCAGCCTGTCGTACCAGCATTATCGGAAAAACCTGCCGCCCTCGCCACCCAAAACCACGCGGGCCGCGGCGGCGTGTCCACCGGAAGGAAAGGTTCAACTCCCAATTCCGGGGTCGCTCACCCTGGACCTCGGCGTGGCTGCGGCGAGGCACACCCTGGGGGAGATGCCATCTCCCCCAGACCCCCTCGGCCCAAGCCCAACGCAAGAGGGGGGATCCCCCATCGAAGGGCCTCTCACGCCCCTGGAGCCCCGTCGCGTCGGCGTCGGCCTCACCCGCGGCCCGAAGGGCGCCGGGCCGGCGCCGAGGCGACGGGGCGAAAGGGGCGTCCCCTGCCCGGCTAGGAGCCGAGGCAGAGGTCCTCTCCCCTGTAATGGGAGTTGACCCTAAAAAGGAAGCGCCGCCGTCGGGGGAACGCGGCGCTTCCGACGCCCTGCCCGCACCCCCCTGGCGGCCGCCGCTGCCGACGGCGCCCCGGCGGGCAGGATCCGGATGTCGCTCTGCCGCTACTCTACCCGCGCGCACGGCCGGCGCCGAGTCGATTCGGGGGACCGGTGACAACCTCCTGTCACCGGGGCGAGCGGGGTGTCAGGACAGCGGGGCGCCCACGGCGTCGGCGGTGTCCTTCACGGCCGGGGTGGCCCCGACCAGCGCCAGGAACGCCTCCACGCACTGCGGGTCGAACTGCGTGTCGCTTCCCTTCCGCAGTTCCGCCGCCGCCGCCTCGTGCGAGAGGGGCGGCCGGTACGGCCGCGCGCTCGTCATCGCGTCGTAGGCGTCCACGACGCCCAGGATGCGGGCCTCCAGGGGAATGGCCTCGCCGGCCAGGCCGTCCGGGTAGCCCGACCCGTCCATCCGCTCGTGGTGATGGAGGATGGCGGCCTGGGCCGGTCTGAGGAAATCGAGGTGGCGGACCATCTCCACGCCCCGCCGCGGATGCTGCTGGACGATGGCCCACTCCGTCTCGGTCAACCGCCGCGGCGCCTTCAACACGCCATCGGGGATCGCCAGTTTCCCCACGTCGTGCAACTCGGCGGCGTAGGAGAGTGCCTGGAGCCGGTCGCCGTTCAGGCCCAGGTGCCTGGCCACGGCCGTCGCCCACACCTGGACCCGCAGCGAATGGCCGTGCGTGCACGGGTCCTTGGCCTCGATGGCCAGCGCCAGCGACCGGATGGCCGCGTAGTTCGCCCGCTGGAGTTCGTGGTGGTCGAGTTGGCCGGCCAGGCTGATGGCGGCCGCCTCTGCGGTGGCCTGGAGTTCCGAGAGGTCCTCCTCGTCGAACGGGCCGTCGGCACGGTCGGTCACGTTGATGACGCCGATCTTGCGGCCGGCGGTCTTCATCGCCGTCGCCACCAGCGGGACGGACGCCATACTCTCCCCGGCATCCAGGCCGAGCGTCTCGAACATGGGCTGGGCACCCACGTCGTTCAGGACGGTCGGCACGCCGCTCTCGAACACCCGCCCGCAGATGCGGCTGGGGACGGGGACGGCGACGGTCTCGGCCGTCTCTTTGGGGATGCCGCGGCAGGCGGCGATCTTCAGGTGCCCGCCGTCGGCCAGCATGACGCTGACGCGCTGCACGCCGAGGGCGTCGGCCAGGTGGGCGACGGCCGCCTCGGCCGATTCCTCCACCGAATCGGCCAGCGACAACGTCTCCAGGAACCCACACCGCCGCTGGAACCGTTTGCGGGCGCGTTCCACGTTCGTCAGCGACCCGATCAGGTCGTTCGTCTGCCGCGTAATCGCCAACGACAGCGCCACCACCCCCACGATGCTCATCGCCACCAGCAACTTCGTCACAACCGGTTCCAGCGCCGCGTTCAGGAGAAAGGCGATGACGAGCAGCAGCACCAGCAGCATCGAGGTCTGGAGCCCGCAGCACCAGCGGACGGTCGGGAGGCGGCACCAGCGGCACCGGCCGTACGGCGCCGTCGCCAGGGCCTGGCAGACGACGCAGTTCGGGTTGCCGGCCGAGGCTTCGCCGTCGGCCGGGCCGGCCTCGCGGTCGCGGAAGCGGCGGGTGGCCTTCCGCCACAGCGTGTACAACATCAGGTTGAACGAGAACGCGGTGGTCCCCTCGAGGATCGACGTGGCCGCCGCCGCCAGCACGGGCAGCCATCCGATGGGCCGGCCCAGGACGAGCGCCACGAGGCCCCCGCCCAGCAGCAGGAGCCGGACCGCCTCGTCCAGCCGGTACAGGCCGGGCAGCGGTCCGGGGTCCTCCGCCCCCCAGGCGTACCGCCTCCACCGCCACAGGCGAGCCAGCAGGGCCAGGCGGTCCGACGCCAGCGCCAGGCCCGAAAGCACCAGCGCCACCCAAAGCGGTGGGAGCCATTCGAAGAGGTATGCGACGGCCGGCAACGCCCCACACACGAACTGATGAAGCCGGACGCCCCCTGTGGGCAGACGGAGACGCTTCGACATGCCGTCCATCCTTCCAGCGGAGTTCCCATCCCGCGCGAACGTCCCGAAGATTTCGGGACCGGCGGGCCAACGCTACCCGTTATATCGGCGCAAGTCCTACGCAGAATCAGGAATAATCCGGCCGGCCGGGCGGCCGAAACGGAGATGATGCAGCGGTGACACCTGTGTGGCATACCGCAAGATGCGGGGGCGCACCCCGCGGGAGCCCCTACGGGTGGGGGATGCCGGACCACCGCCCCAGACGCGCCTCCTCCAGCAGCCGCTCCAGGTCCTGCCGCGACGCCGGACTCGACTCCAGCATCCGGTCCGCCTGGGCCCGCAGCGCCACCGCCCGTTCCCGGTCCTCGAGGGCGCGGGGCGTCTGCTGTTCGCCGAGACGGGCACAGGCGTCGGCCATCAGGGCCACCGCCTCCGGCCGCGAGGCATCCACGCGGAGCAGCCGCTCCAGGATGGCGGCCGCCCGCCTCGGCTGCTTGATCTCCAGCCGCACCACCGCCCGCAGGAGGGTCGGCCACTGGGCCCCCGGCGCCGCCGCCGGATGCAGGTGCTCGACCCCCGGCAGGGCCCGGTCGCCCAACCCCATGGCGATGGGCGGCCCCTGCTCGGTGATTTGCCGCAGGCTACGCAGGCCGCCCATCATGTTGCCGGCGGCCAGGGCCCGCAGCGCCCGCACGTACAGGGCACCCAGCACGGGGCACCCCTCGGCATCGTGCCGCGCCGCCGTCCGAATCGGTCGGCCGCCCGCTTCCAGCGTCAGCATCATGGCGATGTAGGCGTGCGCGGTGGCCCGGCGGTCGCCGCGGTCGGCCCGGAAGGCCAGCCGGCTGCGGACCGATTGCCACGGCCCGGCGCCCGGCGTCTCGGTCAGCATCAGGATCCGCGACGCCGTCAGCAGCCCGTCCACCGACACCTTGGCGCCGGCGCCGGTGAGTTCGTCGGCGGCGGCGGGGAGCCCGGCCCGTCCGGGCGGCGGATGCCGGCCCGCCAGTTCCATCGCCAGCCAGGTCCACGGGTCCATCGGCGAGCGCAGCGCCGCCAGCGCCTCGTCCCCGACGGGGTCGGCGGCGGGAGGGAGACGGACGTCGGCCAGTTCGTCGTCCCTCTCGGTCAGGACGGTCAGGCGGACCCGGTCGCAGCGGCCGCGCAGCATGACCGCCAGCGGCCGGTCGGGCGTCAGACGGCCGGCGGATTCCGCCCGCCGGCCCTCCGCCCGCAGCACCAGCCGGACGTACCGGGCGGGGCCGAGACCCACGACGCGGACGCCCGTCGACGTGTCGCTCCGCCACAGGCCGACGGCCATCCGCCGGTTCGCCCAGAGGACCGGCCCGATGCCCCGGACCATCGCCAGGCGGAGCGGCATGGCGTACGCCCCGAACGGCGGCAGGTAATGGCCGGGATGGCCGGCCGAGGCGTTCGAGCCGACGGCCGCCTCCAGCGTCGCGGGCGGCAGCGGCGGCTCGGCGGCATCCTTTCGCGCCGGGGTGGCCCGGCCGGCTTGCCCCGCCGGGGAAACCTCCGCACCCGGCAGACGGATGGCCGTGCCCGGCGCCGTCGAGCGGGGGCGAATCAGCAGGTGATTCGTATCGGACCGCGGGTCGTAGACGCCGACCCATCCGCCCGCCGCCCTCGCCGCCCACAGGCCCGGCCCGGCCTCGCGGGCCCGCGCCACCGGCACGGGATCGGCGCCGGGCCAGGGACGGACGGCCGCCAGGTCGGCATCGGTCACCGACCCCGCCGGCAGAAGCACGCCGGCGTCTTCCCCCGCCGGCAGCCGGGCCGCGTACCACAGACGGAACCCCTGCCGCAGCGGCAGCGGGTTGTCGACGCGGCCCGTCACCTCCAGGACGGGCGCGGCCGGACGGAGCGTCACGGCCACGCCCATCCGAAGCGGGGAGAAGTGTCCGGCCCGCTTGCCCGTGAAGTGACGGAACCGGCGGTCGACCGCCACGGTCACCGTGCCGTCGTCGGCCCGGACGATGCGCCAGCCGACGCCGTCGCCGGGCGGCGGGTCGGCGGCCGGATGGGGAAACCGGAACCCCGCACCGGTCCCCGGCCCGTCGCCGCCGGCCAGGAGGTCGCGGCCGGACCGCTTGTCGCGGACCTGGACGACCCGTCCGCCGAGGGCCGGAACGACCGTGGCCCGCAGATACGCGTTTTCCAGGACCACGACGTCGGCGGCCGACGCCTTGCCCTTCTGCGACTTGGGCCGCCAACCGCCTTCGACGACGCGGGCCGTGACGGCCGGCTCGTCGGGCTTTGCCGGCGCGGATGGCGCGGGCGCAGCGGCCGCCGGCGCCGCCGTCAGCAGCACGGCCAGGGCGGTCACGGATTGGCGTATCGCGGCAGGCACGTCGGACTTCCTTTCGTCGGAGCGGTGCTGTCGGGCCCGTGCCACGGCTGGTCGTGCGCAGGTGCCACCGATTGCTTGTCAATCGGTGCTCCGAGATCGCGCCGCACGGTTTGGCAAGCAAACCGTCGCACCCGGCAACGGCGCGCGGCCCGCAAGCGGGCCGGCGAACACGGGCCGCCTCGTCTCAGGCGACGGCCCGGGCGCAGCGCCCCGGGGGCGGACGGTCTCCGCGCCCTCTCTTTCATCGGCGCGGGGCGGGTTCGAAGTTGATGGGGAAGCGGGAAAGCAAGAACGGCGCGGCGTCCAGGACAGGACGCCGCGCATGAATTCACCCTCACCCTTTCCCTCTCCCGCCTGCGCGCGGCCGAAGCCCGCTACGGCGGGCGAAGGCCCGTCAAGGGAGAGGCAGGCGATGCCTCAGAGCGTCCAACCCTCGCGGTACTGGGGCGTCAGGTGCTTGTTCGCCTCCGAGAAGTTCGTGAAGGCCATCTTCTCGGCGTCCCAGCGGAGCGTCTGCGTGGGGTACCAGACGGCGATCATACCGAGCAGCGCGATCTCCGTCAGCGGCCCGCCGTACTCGGCGAAGTCGGAGCCGGCCTTGCGGCCCTCGCGGACGGCGTCGATCCAGTCGGCATGGTGCCCGCGGGTGCGGGGGATGGTCTTCTCGGGCCGGTCGTACGCCTTCATGGCGGCCTCGGGGATGAGGCGGCAGCCGCCGGCCCCGTGGCTGCCGTGCATGATCTTGCCCTTCGAGCCGACCACCACCGCCCCGGTGCCGGGCACGCGGCGTTTCTTTTCCAGTTCTTCCGGCCGGGGGATCGTGTTGTTGCCGTCGTACCAGATGAGCGTGACGGGCCCGCGGCCGCCTTTGGCGGGGAACTCGTACGTGATCTTCGTGGCGGGCGGGTAGCACAGGTGGTGCTTCTTGGGATCGTAGCCCTCGACCTCCGCCCGGACGGACTCCGGCGACCCGAGGCCGAGCGCCCAGAACGACGGGTCCACCACGTGGCAGATCCAGTCGCCGATGCATCCCGTGCCGAACGGCGTCCAGCCGCGCCAGTTCCACGGCACGAAGACGGGGCTGTACGGGCGGTACCGGGCGGGGCCGAGCCAGAGGTCCCAGTCGAGGTGGTCCGGCACCTCGGGCCGCTTCTTGAGTTCCGGCAACTTATCGATTTGGCAATACACGTTCTTGAACGCCCCGCATCCGGCGTGGACGGTGTGGACCCGGCCGATGGCGCCGTCGCGGACCCATTCGACGAACAGGCGGATGTGCTCGGACGAGTGCCCCTGGTTGCCCAGTTGCGTCACCACGCCCGCCTTGCGGGCGGCCTTCATGAGTTCGCGGACCTCCCACACGGAGTGGGCGAGCGGCTTCTCGCAGTACACGTGCTTGCCGCGCTTCATCGCGTCCATCGCCGCCACGGTGTGGGTGTGGTCGGGTGTGCCGACGACGACGCCGTCGATCTGCCCGTCGACCGCGTCGAGCATCTTGCGGAAGTCGCGGTAGGTCCTGGCCTTGGGGAACTTCTTGTAGGTGCCCTTGGCGCGGCCATCGTCGACGTCGCAGAGGGCGACGAAGGTCTGGCCGAGGTCGGCGAGTTTGTGGATGTCGTGTCCGCCCCGGCCGCCGCAGCCGATGCCCGCCAGGGTCATCGTCTCGCTGGGGGGCGTCTTGCCGGCCCCGCCGAGGACGTGGGCCCCGACCACGTGGACCGCCGCCGCGCCGGCCCCGACGCCGCGGAGAAACGTTCGCCTGGTGATGCGCATGCTCATGGTTCCTCGCTTTCAACTGACGGGTTCATGTGGCGCGGTGGGCACGACTGCCCACCGCGCTGTCACTCGCATGTGGCGCGGTGGGCACGCCTGCCCCCCGCGCGGGAAGCGCGCTCCCCTTCGGGTCGCGGCTGAAAGCGTCGCGGCTGAAAGCGTCGCGGCCGAAAGGGGGCGCGTCGCGCGGCTACTTCTTCTTTTTCTGTCCCGCGACGCGGGCGCCGATCTCCTCGGCCTTCGCCTCCATCCGTTTGTGGAGGCGCTCGACGATCTCCGGTTTCTCCTCCGCCCGGTTGTACCGTTCGGACGGGTCGCTCTGGAGGTTGAACAGTTCAACGCCGTCGCGGGTCCGCAGTTTCCACTCCTCGTCGCGCACGGCCTCGACGCGGTTGTGGAGGACGTAGAAGAACTCCTTCCGCGGCGAGCGGTCCGCCTTGCCCTCCAGCCACGGCATCAGGTCCAGGCCGTCCACGGGATGGTCCGGCAGGTCGCCGCCGCCGAGTTTGACGAACGTGACGTACAGGTCCAGGAGGCAAGCCATGTCCGACGAATCGCGGTTCGGCGGGATGCGGCCGGGCCAGCGGACGATCGTCGGCTCGCGCAGGCCGCCCTCGTAGGTGGTGTGCTTCCATCCCCGAAGCGCTCCCGGCGTGCCCTGGTGCCACGGCTGGTTGCCGCCCTGGAGCATCCGCTTGGGCAGGTTCAGCCACGGGCCGTTGTCGCTCGTGAAACAGACGATGGTGTTCTCGTCGAGGCCGAGTTCCTTCAGGGTCGAGAGGATCTGCCCGGCGGACCAGTCGATGGTGGCCATCACGTCGCCGTACAGGCCGGCCCGCGACGTGCCGCGGAACTGCTCCGTCGTGTGAATCGGCAGGTGGGCCATCGCGTACGCCAGGTACAGGAAAAACGGGCCGTCCCTGTTCTTCCGGATGAAGTCCACCGCGTGCTCGGTGTACCGGGTGGTGAGGGTGTCCTGGTTGACCGGGTGTTCCACCTTCTTGGTGTTCTCGTACAGCCAGAGGGGCACGTCGGTGTTGACCCAGGGCTTCCGCATGTCGTTGGAGTACGGGAGGCCGAAGTAGTAGTCGAAGCCCTGCCCCGTGGGGAGGTACGCGTCCTTGGCGTAGCCGAGGTGCCACTTGCCCATCATGCCGGTGCGGTACCCGGCGGCCTTGAGGGCCTCGGCCAGGGTGACCTCGCGGTCGGGGATGCCGCCGGACCCGCCCACGCTCGTGCCGCCGATGCCGGTCCGCGGCGGGTACCGGCCGGTCATCAACTGGATGCGGGCCGGCACGCACCACGGGGCCGAGTAGAACGAGGTCAGGCGCATCCCCTCGTCGGCCATGCGGTCGAGGTGCGGCGTCTGGACGGTCGGGTGCCCGAAGCAGCCGAGGTCGCCCCAGCCGACGTCGTCGGCGAAGAGCATGACGATGTTCGGCCGGCCGTCCGTGCCCGGGGCGCCGGCGCGGGCGCGGCAGCCGAGGAGGCCGAGCCCCGCCGACCCGGCCGCGGCGGCGGCACCGCCAGCGAGCAGCGTCTTCAGAAAGGTGCGGCGGGTGGCGCCGCGCGCGTCCAGGTCCGTGCGTGCCATGGATCGCTCCTCCGTTTCGTGGGCGTGCGTCTCACATGCCGCGTGCCACGGCCGGTCTTGTCCGGCCGTGCGGAACCAGCGGCGCGCAGCCCGCAAGCGGGCCGGCGAACACGGGCCGCTTCGCGCCGGGTCACGGACCCGCCCCATGTGGCGCGGGTACACCCCCGATGATACGCGCCGAGGCGGCGGGAGCAAGCGTCTGGTTCGCGGAAGTGCCACGGCCGGTCTTGCCCGGCCGTGCTGAGCCCTGTCATTCTGAGGGAGCGCAGCGACTGAAGAATCTCGCCGTGCGAATGCCAGGAACGCCAACGACCACGGCGAGATGCTTCGCTGCGCTCAGCATGACAAGCGTGCCGACCCGTCACCGAGCGAAACGATTCGGAAACCCGGAAACTTCCCGCCCCCGGCTCACGTCCAAAGGGATGGCACACGAAGGGGCCCCCGCGCCGGGCCCCGCAACGGAGGAAGAATCATGCACGCCCGTTCCCGCCCGCTGGCCGTCCGACCTGCCGCCGCCGTCCTGGCCGCCGTCCTTGTAGCCGCCACGGCCGCTCACGCCGTCGAGACCCAACCCGTCGACCCGCTCGCCACGCTCCACAAGGAGGTGACGGAGGGGTCGCTGCGGGTCCAGAAGGAGGACGGCTCGGTCGTCGCCTGCCCCCTGAAGCACACGGACGTGGAGGCCGAGATCTCCGGCTTCATCGCCCGCGTCACCGTGACGCAGGTCTTCCACAACCCGCTCGACGAGACGATCGAGGCGGTCTACGTCTTCCCCCTGCCGCACAAGGCGGCCGTGGACGACATGACGATGGTCGTCGGCGAGAAGCGGATCGTCGGCGTCATCAAGCGGCGTGCGGCCGCCCGCGAGATCTACGAGGACGCCGTCCGGCGCGGCGCCACCGCCGCCCTGCTGGAACAGGAACGGCCGAACATCTTCACGCAGTCGGTCGGCAACATCGACCCGGGCCAGGAGGTGCGGATCGAAATCTCCTACGTCGACGTCCTGGAATATGACATGGGCGTCTACGCGTTCCACTTCCCGATGGTCGTCGGGCCCCGGTACATTCCCGGCAAGCCGACCTCGAAAACGCCCAAGGTGCCGGAAGAACTCAAGGGCAAGGTCGGCACGCTGGAGGAAAGCAAGGGCGGCGGCGAAGGCGGCTCCGCCGATCCGTCCAGCCGAAATCCGAAATCCGAAACCCGAAATCCATCCGGCACGGGCTGGTCGCCGGACACCGACCGCGCGGGCGACGCCTCCCGCATCACGCCGCCCGTCCTGAAGCCCGGCATGCGCAGCGGCCACGACATCCGCCTCTCGGTGTGGCTGGACGCCGGCGTGCCGATCCAGGACCTGAAGAGCCCGAACCACAAGGTCCGGATGGACCGCCAGGGGCCGACGCGGGCCACCGTCGACATCGCCAAGGCCGATGCGATCCCCAACAAGGACTTCCGCCTGGAGTACGCCGTCGTCGGCGAGAAGCCCGAGATGGCCGTGCTGACCCACACCGACCCGGCCGGCAACGGCTACTTCATGCTCATGGTCCAGCCGCGGGAGGACGAACGGCTCGCGGGGAGCCCGCCGCGCGAACTCTCGTTCCTGATCGACGTCTCCGGCTCGATGCGCGGCGACAAGACCGCCAAGGTCCGCGAGGCGATGGGCCACCTCCTGAAACTCGCGGGGCCCGCCGACACCCTCCAGGTCATCACCTTCGCCGGTAACTCGGCCAAGGTCTTCGAGAAGCCCGTCCCCTGCACGGAGGCGAACGTGGCCCAGGCCCTGAAAGTCACGGAGGGGCTGCGCGGCAGCGGGGGCACCGAGATGCTCAAAGGCGTCAAGATGGCCATCAACGACCCCCTCGACCCCAAGCGCGTCCGCATCGTCATCATGCTGACCGACGGCTTCATCGGCAACGAGGCCGAGATCATCGAGGAGGTCGGCCGGCGGTGCGGCGACCACGTCCGGTTCTGGTGCATCGGCATCGGCCAGAGCCCGAACCGGATGCTCACCGACGGCGTGGCCCGGCAGGGCGGCGGCATGGCCAAGGTCCTCGGACTGAACGACGACGCGCTCCCCATGACCCAGGAAATCATGTACCGCATCCACCGGGCCCAACTCGCCGGCGTCCGGATCGACTGGGGCGACCTCAAGGTCTGGGAAACCTACCCCGCGCGCATCCCCGAACTCTGGGCCGGCCGGCCCATCATCCTCTTCGGCCGGTACGAGCCGGGCTCGGGCCGCGACACGATCACGGTGCGCGGCAAGGTGGAGGGCGAGCCCGCCGCCTGGCCGCTGGCCGTCCACCTGCCCGTCCGCGAGGTCCGCCACGACGTCCTCGCCAAGGTCTGGGCCCGCCGAAAGATCGAAGAACTCATGCACACCACGTTCTACGCGGGCAGCCCGGAGGTGAAGGAGGCCGTCACGCAGGTGGCCCTCGAGTACCGCCTGATGAGCCAGTACACGAGTTTCGTGGCGGTCGACGAGAGCGACCTCGATCGGATGGCCGAGCCCGCCAGGCCGCCTCGCCGCATGCTCGTGCCCGTCCCGATTCCCGAGGGGGCGGTGTACGAGGGATTCTTCGGCGGCGAGGTCGCGGCGCCAGCGGAGATGTCGCTGGCGGCGGCCGACGCGGCGGTGACGGGCTCGCTCTTCGGCGGCGGCGGGGCCGTCAGGGAAGCCGAGACCCGGCGTCGCGGCCGGACCCTGAGTTTCACCGGTCCCGCCCCTGCCGCGATGCCGCCGCGGCATGACCCGGCGAGCACGCTCCGCCGAAATTGGCACATGGGCAGGAAGCAGGCCGCCGCCAACCGGCCCGCCGGGTTCGTCGGCTACGGGTTGGGTAGCGGAGGCGGTGGCAACGCCCTCTTCGAGATGGTGGCGAAAGCACCGGCCCCGCGCGGCGTGAGCGCCGGCAGCGGTGCCGTCCACTACGACTACTTCGCCACCGAGGGGCTCGACGGCATCAGTCTTGGCGTGCCAGGTTACCTGCGGGCGGCGATGGACCGCGAAGAAGTCAAGGCGATGGCCGAACAGGCCGCCAAGGCGCTGGAAGCGGCGAACGAACTCAAAGAGAAGGGCGACCTCCTGGCCGCCCGCGCCCGCGCCGCACACGCCGTCCTGCTTGACGTCTCCCTGGCCGGCGGCGGAGGCGGGAACGTCTCGCAGGAGGCCCTGGCCGCCATCGGCGAAATCAACGAGCAACTTCTCCAAACCTGGAAGAAAGACCACAAGGCCCTCGGCCGGCGGCTCGACCTCGTCCTCCGCGACGTCTCGCTCGCCGAGGCGTGCAAGGCCGTGACCGAGGCCGTCGGCGCCAAGCGCCTGCCCATCCACATCGCGGCCGGCAGCGCCGAGGACGCCGCCGACGTCATCCGCCGCGCCGAAGTCCGTATCACGTATCTCGACCTCCGCGGCGCGACCGTCGCCCAGGCCCTCGACTGGCTGACCCAACCCGAGCGGCTGACGTGGCGGCTCGCGGGCGGCACGGTGCAGGTCACGAGCGCCCGCCGGAGCCCCGTCGCCGCACCGTGGGTGTACGACGTGTCGGCCGTCGCGATGCCGTCGACCAAGCAGGTCGGCGAGATCAAGGACCACAAGAAACGCCTCGAACGCGTCCGCGAGGACGCCGAGCGGTTCCTGAAGGCCGTCCGCGAGCACCTCCGCGCCCCCGACCACGCCGTCGTCTGGTACGCGCCGACGCAGGTCCTCGTCTTCGGCGACGCGAAGCGGCACGCGAAGGCGGCGAAGTTCCTCGCCGACCTCGCGGACCCGAAGGCTTCGCTGGAGGGCGGCCTGGCCGACCTGCACAGAATCACGTCCGCCCGGGCGAAGGCCCGCAAGGACGTGCTCGCCAAACTCGGCGCGGCCCGCGAGAAGGGCCGCGTCCTCGCCGCCATCGAGACATACACGTGGCGGCTGCTGGCCGACGCCGCCGCCGGCCGCGTCGACGACGAGGCACTGACGCACCTGCGGGTGGCCTGGCAGGACGAGGCCGTGGCCGACCTCGCAACGCACGAGGCCGCCGCCCTGACCCTCCTGCGGTCCGCCTGGGCCCTGACCGAGGCGAGCGACCTCACGAAGGACGACGCCGTCCGCACACTGGCCCATGCGGCCCGGAGGCGGTCCGCGTCCGCCCGCAAGCAGGTGATCGACGTGCTCGAGAAGTCGCCGCACGACCTCCAGGCGGCCGAGGGCCTCCTCTATGCCGCCCTCACCACACGTAACGACGTCCTCGACGTCCGCGACGACGCCGAGCGGGTGCTCGTCGGCACCGACGGCGGCGAGTTGCCGTCGCCGGCGGCGGCCCTCCGTATCCTGGCGGCGGCCCTGCTGAAGCCCGCCGAGGAGGCCGACGCCGAGGCCCTTGGCGAGTTGATCATGACCGGCTCGCGCGGCGTGCGGGGCCCCGACCTCGTGGTGCTGACGGCCCTGGCGTGCCGCCGGACCGGCGGCGAGGCGTGGCGGACCTTCCGGGCCGAGGCCCGGCCGCTCCTCGGCGACCAGCCGCTGCCCGGCGGCGTGGCGGTCCTCGTCGGCCGCCTCGCCCGGCCGGACGTGCGGGTGACGTCGGTCCGCTGAACGTACTGACTGGCGGGTGCCACTGGCTGCTTGTCAGCCAGTGTTCTCCGGATCTCGAGAGGCACTGGCGGGCAAGCCGCCAGTGGCACCCGCCGCCCCCGTGCCACGGCCGGCCTTGCCCGGCCGTGCGATGCGAACGGCACGCGCCTCGCAAGCGAGGCGGCGAACACGAGCGCCCACGAGCGAGGCGAGGCCCGACGGACCGTCGCCAATCGCCTCGCGCGCACCTTGCCGACCCTGTTCGCCGCGGCGCTTGCGCCGCGCGTGCCGTTACGCTGCGCACCCTGCCACCGCTTTGACGCCCTTTTCGGTTGACACCACCCCGCCGGCGGGCTACCTTCCGGGTTCCGCGCCACCCGTATCGGAGGGAGCGTCTATGCGCCTGATTCTGGTCGACCGGTCGGGGGAAGTCCGGAGCCGGTTTCACCCGGTGGCCCTCAGCCGCCCGGTCTGGGAACTGCGGACCGGGATGACGACCCTCGGCGAGAAACTCATCCGCCGCACCCGCCCCGACGACGTCGCCTGCTTCGTCCCCGATTACATGGCCGAGGCGTACCGGGCCCGGACCGACCGGCCCGTCAACGACGCGGCGGCCCTGGCCGGCGACGACCTGCTCCTGGTGGACGCCCGCGTCCGGGCCGACGCCTTCGAGGCCCCGTCCTCCGGCCCCGGCCGGGTGGCCCTCGACGCCGACGGGCACCTGCTGTGGGCCCGCATCACGGAGGCCGACGCCGCCGACCTGCCCTCAGGCGACATCGACGCGTTTCTCGCCGCCGCCGTCGATCGTTTGCCGACGGACCGGCCGACCGTCGCCACGTACGAGTACATCTGGGACCTCATGCTGGCAAGCCCCGAGGCGCTGACGGCCGACTTCGCCGACGCCGGCCGATGCGGCATCGAGGGCGAGGTGGAGGACCCGTCGGCGATCCGCGGCAGCGAGGAGGACGTGTACGTCGCCCCCGGCGCCCGCATCCATCCGATGGTCGTCATCGACGCCACCGACGGGCCCGTTTTCATCGACGAGGACGTCGAGGTCCATCCGTTCAGCCGCATCGTCGGGCCGTGCTGGATCGGACCCGGCAGCGTCCTGCTCGGCGCCAAGTGCCACGAGGGCAACGCCATCGGGCCCATGTGCCGCATCGGCGGCGAGGTGGAGTGCTCCATCATCCAAGGTTACAGCAACAAGTACCACGACGGGTTCCTGGGCCACGCCTACGTCGGCGAATGGGTGAACCTTGGGGCCCTGACCACCAACTCCGACCTGAAGAACGATTACGGGAACGTCTCGGTCACCATGTACGGGCACCGGCCCATCGACACGGGGTCGAACAAGGTGGGGTGCTTCATCGGCGACCACACGAAGACGTCCATCGGGACGCTCCTGAACACGGGGGCGTACGTGGGGGCGATGGGGCTGCTCATGGCCACCGGCAAACCGCTCCAGAAGTTCATCCCCTCCTTCGCCTGCCTGCTGGAGGGCGTGGTGACGAAGGGGTTCGGCAGGAAGGCGCTGTACCGGACGGCCGCCCAGGTCATGCAGCGCCGCGGACGCGAGTGGACCGAGGCCGACGAGGCGATGTGGGACCACGTGTTCGAGATGACCCGCACCAGCCGCGACGAACTCATCAAGAAGGGCCGGCGGGCGATGCGGAAGTTGTAGAGGGCCCCGCCGCAAGTGAGCGCGGTGGGTCTCCGCACCCACCGCGCTTTGCCCTGTCGCGCGGCGGGTGCGGAGACCCGCCGCGCAAAAACCCGAACGCTGCCGGCTCGAGAACGAAAGCGACACGAGCAGGAGGAACCCGATGGCCACCGTCGAAGAACGCGTCAAGCAGGTCACCGCCCAGGTCCTGAACGTCGATCCGGACGAGATCCAGCCCGACCACCACTTCGCCATCGACCTGGGCGCCGAGAGCGTCCAGTCGATCGAACTGGTGGCCATGTTCGAGGAGGAGTTCGGCATCGACATGGAAGAGGAAGCCGCCCTCTCCGTCGAGACGGTCGGCGGCGCGGTCGAGTTCATCACGAAGTGCTGCAAGGAGCAGGGCGTCGAGATCGAGGCGTGACGAAGCCGCGCTCCCTCTCCCCCGGCGGGAGAGGGTCAGGGTGAGGGGGAATGACGCCACAGGCTTCAAGACCCAAGCAGCAAGCCTCAAGCAAAGACGACGGCATGCGCGCCTTTGCTGTAGGTTGTCGCTTGTGGCTTGAGGCTTGCGGCTTGGAGCCATGTCACCCTCACCCCTGCCCTCTCCCATCAAGGGAGAGGGGGATAGAGACAACGTCTCAACGGAACTGCCTGATACGGAGGCCCCATGCCTGACCCGAAGAAACCCCACCCCCTCCAGGACACGACCGAGCCGAACCTCGTCCAGGACACGTACCCCTACGACCTGCCGCCGCTCATCCACTTCGACGGGCCGGTCACGGAGGTCATCGACGGCGAGGCCGTCACGTTCGACTTCCGCACCGTGGCGGACCGCGACATCGCGATCACCGACACGACGTTCCGCGACGGCCAGCAGGCCCGGCCGCCGTACACGACCGAGCAGATGGTCCGCATCTACGACCTGCTCGGGCGCATCAGCGGCCCGGGCGGCGTGGTCCGCCAGACGGAGTTCTTCCTGTACACGAAGAACGACCGCGAGGCGCTCGACGCCTGCCGCGCCCTCGGTCACCCGTACCCCGAGTGCACGGGCTGGATCCGGGCCGAGAAGGGCGACTTCCGCCTCGTCCGCGAGGCCGGCCTCGAAGAGACCGGCATGCTCACATCCTCCAGCGATTACCATATCTTCCACAAACTCGGCTTCAAGAGCCGCCGGGAGTGCATGGACCATTACTGCGAGGT
>JAWODB010000114.1:0-5232 GCA_046483505.1 Phycisphaerae bacterium | reverse complement strand
CATCGGCTGCTCGCCGGCCGCGGCGGGCCGCTCTGCATGAACATGACCGTTAACGCCGGCTACGTGCCGCCCGACCACTGGGTCCAGGACCCGGTCCGAGGCGGCGGGCGCATCATCGGCGAGGCGTGCCACTTCATCGACCTGCTCGCGTTCCTGGGCGGCAGCCCGGTGCGGGCGGTCTCGGCCATGATGGTGGGCGGGGAGGCGGCCGTCCGCGAAGACAAGATGACCATCGGCCTGGCCTTTGAGGACGGGTCCATCGGCACGGTCAACTACTTCGCCAACGGCTCCGGGAGGTATCCGAAGGAACTCCTGGAGGTCTTCAGCGACCGCCGGACGCTCCACCTGGACAATTTCCGCCGCATGACCGGCTACGGGTTCCCGGGCTTTCGCAAGATGAAGCGTCTCTCCCAGGACAAGGGCCACGACGCCGAATACGCCGGGTTCCTCCAGAAGGTCGAGGCGGGCGGCGCCCCGCTCGTGCCGCTGGATGATCTTCTCAACGTGACGCTGGCCAGTTTCGCCGCCCTGACCAGCGCCCGCGAGGCCCGGTCCGTCGTCTTGGCGGAAGAGTACGCCGCGTTCCTCGCGGACCTCGCCGAACCCCGAGGGGCGGACGCGGAAACGGCATGCTGACCGAATACGCCGGCCATCGGCTGCTCGCCCTGTGGCACGAGGCGCGGACCCTGCCCCTGCGGGCCAACCTGTACCGTCTGTGGTACGAGTTCGCCCGCCGCGCCGGCCTGCATCGGCGGCGGTACCAGGCCGAGCCGATTTCCGACGATGCCCTCCGCGAGGCCCTCGGCGGCCGTTTCGGGGGGCCCGACGACCTCCTCGCCCATCTGCGGAGCCGCCAGGTTCCGTTCTTCTTCGACTGGCGCGGCCGCGAGGCCTACGCCCGCATCCTGAACGACCGCTTCGCCGAGGACCGCGCCGAGTGCCTCCGCCTGGCCGACGAGGTCTGCGCCCACCGGTTCGAGATGATGGGATGCCAGGTCGCGTTCGGCGACGAGATCGACTGGCACCGCATGTTGGAGCAGGAGGCCTCCTGGCCCCGGCGGCACTGGAGTGGGATTGACATCCGGTGTCCTAACGCCCCGGGCGAGATCAAGACCACCTGGGAACTCAACCGGCACCAGTTCTGGCTGCACCTCGGCCGGGCCTACTGGTACACCGGCGACGAGAGGTACCCCGCCGAGTGGGCACGGCAACTGCGGTCCTGGATCGAGCAGAACCCCGTCGAGATCGGTGTCAACTGGCTCTCGAACCTGGAGCACGCCATCCGGGTCGTCTCGTGGTCCTGGTCGCTCCACTTCTTCCTGGACAGCCCGGCCTTGACGGCGGACCTCGTCTGGGAGATGTATCGGGTGCTTCTGGCCAAGGGCCGGCACATCCGGACGGACGTCGCCTACTCCTGCAACGTCATGCGGAACAACCACGTCCTCGGCGACGCTCTGGGCCTGGTGTTCCTCGGATTCGTCTTTCCGGAGTTCGAGGAGGCCCGCCCGTGGCGGGAGTACGGCCTCGATCTCCTCTACGGCTGGCTGCCCGACCAGGTCCGTCCGGACGGCACGAGCATTGAGTCGGCGGTCAGTTATCACCGCTTCGTCCTTTACTTCTACCTGCTGGCCGACCTCCTGCATCGAGCGAACGGCGGCCGCCCGCCGCCGACGGTGCGCGAGCGGACCGAGCGGATGGTCGAGGTCCTCCAGGCCGTCCTCAAGCCCGACGGCAGCGTGTCGCTTTACGGCGACAACGACAACGCCAAGACCGTGTTCCTCTCGAACGAGGGGCCGCTGGACTATCGCCCGACGCTCGCCACCGGCGCGGCCCTGTTCGGTCGGCCGGACTTCAAGCACACGGCCGGGCGCCTCAGCCAGGAGGTGCTCTGGCTCCTCGGGCCGGAGGGCCTCGATGCCTGGGACCGCCTCGACGCCGCGCCGCCCGACCGCACGCTCTGTGCCTTCCCGCAGGGCGGGCTCACCACCTGGCGGTCCGGCTGGGACGAGAGCGCCGACTACCTGCTTCTTAAAGGCGGCCCGTTCACGGGGCACACCGAGGCTGACCTGGGCCACGTCGACCTCTCCGTCGGCGGCGAGCCGGTGTTCGTCGACGCCGGCACCTTCACGTACAACGGCGACTGGCCGTGGCGGACGTTCTTCCGCGGCACCCGGGCGCACAACACGGTGTCCGTGGACGGGCGCGGGCAGGCCCTGGCCCACCGCTCGTTCCGGTTCCTGTTCCATCCCGACCGGACGGGCAGCGAGGTGTCCGAGATGGACGGCGTCCGGATGGTAAAGGCGTGGCACCGCAGTTTCCGATATGTGAAAGGAGGGCGCCTCCGCCACCTGCGGCTCGTCCTGGTGGTCCGCGGCGCTTACTGGGTGGTCGTCGACCGGCTGACGGGCGGCCGGGACGAGCACGGCTTCGCCCAGCACTGGCACGTGGCCCCGTCGGCGGCGGTCGAAGTCGGGCCCGGCGGCCGGGCCACCGTCCGCACCGAAGGCGGCGCGGAGGTGGCGATGGTCCCCCTCGACGTGCCGGGTCTGGAGGTCCAGACGGCCGAGGGCGAGACCGAGCCGATCCAGGGCTGGACAACCCGCGGTTTCGGGACGAAAATGCCCGCACGGTGCCTGACGGTTGCATGGCGCAGCCGGACCCCGACGCTGATGGCGACGGCCATCGTGCCGCGCGGCCGCGGGGTTGGCGAAGACCTGCGGCTGGAGATCTCCGGCCGCGATGCCTCGCGAGAGCAGGGGCCGGACGCTGGCGGCTTCCGCCTGGTGAGCGACGGCGGCGAAGAGTTCCTGGAGGTGACGGTGGCGCCGCACGGGACGTTTGTGGTTGAGCGGCGCGGCGTGGGGGGCGAGGAACGCCCGTTGCGGAATCCCGACGGATAGCCGTGGTTGCGTGGCGGTATCCCGAGAGATGGAACTCGGCCGCAGAATCGGAAAGCGAATCGAAGATCATGTATGACTTCGAGGCCTTCTACTGCGAAGTGGGCGCCGCGCGAAGCGGCACGAACTTCCTGGGGCTTGTCCTGGCGTCCCACCCCATGCTGGCGTACTGGAGACGGCCGAAGTACATCTGGCGGCACGGCAACGCCTGGAAACCGGATGACTGCCTGACGGCCGACGACGCCTCGCCCCGCCTCAAGCGGTACATCCGCCGTCGCTTCTGGCAGTACATGAAGGAGCGGGAGAAGGACCGGTTGCTCGTGGTGACCCAGGCCAATTGCCTGGCGCTGGACTTCGTCAACGCGGTCATGCCCGAGGGCAAGATTATCCATGTCATCCGCGACGGCCGGGACTGCGCCGCCTCGCAGGCCCGGGAATGGACCATTCACGTCCGGCCCGAGGCGCCCAAGAACCTGATCTTCCGGCGGATGCTCGAGGTGCCTGTGACCGATCTGCCCGCGTATTTCGGCGAGTTCGTCGGGACGATGTGGCGGCGCCTGACCGGCTCCAAGTTCCGTTACAGCATGGGGCCGAAGATACGGGATTGGAAGCACCTCCAGCGAGAGATGGACATCCTCGAATTCTCCGCCCTGAACTGGGCCACGTGTGTTCGTGCGGCCAGGGACGTCGGGCTCAGCATGCCGGAGGGGCGATATCACGAGGTCCGCTTCGAGGACCTGGTCGCCGAGCCCGAGAAGACCGTGGCGGACCTGCTCGACTTCATGGACCTTCCCCCCGCCGAGGAGGTGGACCGGTTCATCCAGGAGCGCGTTGACCGCGGCAGGCCCGGCCAGTACCTGAGCGGCTTGACACAGGATCAACTCGATCGCATCATGCCGTACATGGAAGACCTGTTGAAGGAACTCGGTTACCTCTAGCCCGGACACAGGTCAGGATGGAGGCGTGACGATGGTCGAACCAGAGTCGGCAGGTCGCCGGGAGGACGTGCTTGAGCGCGCTCACGACGAATATGTCCGCCGGCAGCGGCGTCTGGAAACGGACGAGTCCCTCCGGGACTCCAACGTCCGCATCCGGGAGCGCACGGCCAGGCATTACGCGCGGATGCTGGACCGGGCCGGGCTCCTCCCCCTTGGGGCACGTCGCGTCATCGATGTGGGGTGCGGCGATGGTGAGTTTCTTATCCGGTGCCGCCGCGACTGGGGGCACTCGGGCGAGGGCCTGGCGGGCATCGACCTGATGGAGGATCGCATCGAGGCGCTCGCCGGGGCGATGCCCGAACTGGACCTGCGCACCGGCAGCGCCGACGCGCTGCCCTGGCCCGATGCCTCGTTTGACTTGGCGCACCAGTCCATGCTGCTTTCCTCCGTCCTGGACGAGGCGTTGCGCGAGGCCATCGCGGGCGAAATGAGACGCGTCGTCAGACCGGGCGGCTGGGTTCTCTGGTACGATTTCATCTGGAACCCGCTCAACCGGGCCACGGTCGGCATGCCGAAGCGGCGCATCCGCGCCTGTTTCCCCGGATGGTCCACGGTGCAGCGGAAGCGCATTTCGCTCGCGCCGCCCCTGGCCAGGCCGTTGCTCCGTGTCTCCGGGAGGCTGGTCGGCGCACTGGAGGCTTGCAAGGTCTTCAACCTCTGGCACCTGGCGCTGCTGCAGAAGCCCCTCTGAATGCCTTGCCAGACGGGCGCGGGCGGAACACGTGTCGGACGCTGTCACCGAGGAGGGCCGGTGTGCGCATCCTGATCGTCCACCAGTACTTCCTCGGGGCACGTGATGCCGGCGGGAGCCGGTTCAACCAGTTCGCCCGGTACTGGGCCGAGGCCGGCCACGACGTCACCGTCCTGGCGGGCACCGTCCATTACGCCACCGGCCGGAAGGACCCCGCCTACAAGGGCCGCTTCATCGTCCGCGAGACGGCGCCGGGCGGCGTCCGGGTCCTCCGGTGCCACGTCTCGGAAGCCTACAACGTCTCGTTTCTGGGCCGGGCGTGGGCGTACGCCAGTTTCACGCTCTCCAGCCTGTGGGCGGGGCTGACGGCGGCGCCGCGGCCGGACGTCATCCTGGCCACCAGCCCGCCGCTGACGGTCGGCGTCACGGCCTGGCTTCTGCGCCTGCTGACCGGCGCGGGGTACGTCTTCGAGGTCCGCGACCTCTGGCCGGAGTCGGCCATCGACTCCGGTGTCCTCCGCAATCCCCTCATGAAGGCGGTGGGCTACGGCCTGGAGTGGCTGTCGTACCGCGGGGCGGCGTGGATCAACGCCCTGACGCCCGCGTTCGAGGAGGTCCTGGTCACACGCAAAGGCGTGCCGCGGGG
>JAWODB010000085.1:0-8632 GCA_046483505.1 Phycisphaerae bacterium | reverse complement strand
GCCGCTGCGGGCGGCGTCGTGGCGATACGTCGGCCAATCCTCATTTCGGATTGCGGATTGCGGATTGCGGATTGGCTGATCGTAGACCGGGCCACGTTCCAGTCGCTCCTCTGCCATGATCTGCTTCGGCACGCGCGGGCCGTCGCCCCCCGGCGCCAGGGCGTTGAAGCCGTACAGTTTCGATTCCAGGTAACACGCACACGGATGCTGCGGCGCGTAGACGAGCCCGCCCGCCGGCATCACGCCGTACAGGCACGCCCCGCGGACCCAGTGGTTCGTGTCCCAGTGCTCGCGCTCGGGGTCGATGAACTCGATGCCCGTGCGCGAGGTCAGCAGGTACTTCACCGTCGCTTTGCTCCGGTAACACCGGTGGTGGAACCAGTAGGTCTCGACGTCGGGCGTGAACTCCTTGACGACCTCGCCGGTGCGGAGGCTGCGGCCGGTGAAGAGGCCGGGGGCCCGCCCGCTGGTCGTCTCGCCCGCCCACACGGTGTCGCCGAGAACGAAGAGGTCCTCCGCGCTGCGGTACCCGGACGGCGGGTGCGGCGCGGTCCACAGGACCTTGCCCGTGCGGGCGTCGAGGGCCGTCATCGTGTCGTCGTCGCGGTACCAACTGCCGGTCTGGTGTCCGGCTTTCTCGCCGCCGGCGAAGAGGACGATGCCGTCCTGGACCACCAGGATGGGGGCGAAGAAGGCCCGCAGAATCTTCGACCGTTCCACCGGCTCCGACCGCCACGCTTCCTTGCCGGTCGCGCGGTCCAGGCACACGACCGACTCGCCGTCGTGGAAGAACACGCCCTCGCCGCCGGCGGCCAGCGTGACCGGCAGGATGGGCGTCTCGTGTTCCCAGCGGACCGTGCCGGTGGCGGCGTCGACGGCGAAGAGGCGCCGCGGCGTCATCCGCCACCAGTCCTTGTTGTACGCGTTGCCCACGTTCTCGTACGCCGTGGGCCACTGGTCCTCGGGCTTCGGGTTGACCATGAGAAAGAGGGTGTCGCCGTCGAGGAGGATTTCCTCGGTGGCGGCGGTCCCGTCGTAGGTGCGGCGGGTCTCGCCGGTGGCGGCGTCGATGGCCGTGAGCGGCGCGTCGATGGCGAGCGTGGCGTAGACCGTGCCGCCGCTCGCGACGAGGCGGCGGGGCAGGTTCGCCGGGCCGCTCTTCAGCGGCCACAGGTGATTAAACCATTTCTCGATGTCCCGTTTCCAGAGGACGGTGCCGTTGGAGGCGTCGCGGGCGATGAGTTGCCACTCGGGCGGCGAGAGGATCGAGAAACGCGGCGCCTCGTCCGAGATGCTGAACACGCGTCCCCCGGCCGCGACCACCGCGGTGACGCTCGACATCCGGTCGTGGTGCCGGCCGTACCGCGGGCTGCCGCACCACTGCATCCGCCGCGGCGGGCCGACGGCGGTGTCGCGCGAGACGGCGTTGTTCGACGGATCGTGCAGGTAATGGGTCCAGTCGTCGAGGGCCGCCGGGCGCGGCTTGCTCGTCTTCGTCCAGCCGTCGCCGTTCTTCACGCAGGCGACGCCGCCGGGCGCGAGGACCCGCCGGATTTCGTCCATCCCCACGGCGCCCGCGTCCTCGACGACCACCAGGTTCACGAAGTGGTCGATGTACGGGAGGCGGTTGCCCGCCAGGCGGTCGACCGAGACGGGGCCGTACAGGCCCTGCTCGCGGATGTCGGCGCGGGCCCGCTTAACGTCGGCGTCGGTTGCGAGGCCGTGGACGAGGTAGGCGCCCGAGGCCCGGAGGGCGGCGGTCAGCCGCCCGTCGCCGCAGCCGAGATGGACGATGACGCCGCCGCGGACGCCCGCGGCCTGGAGGATGGCGGCGGCCTCGTCGGCTGGGTTCGCCGCCTCGGCGACGGTGGCCGCGGGCAGGGCGGCAAGGAGAAGGACAACCGCCAAGCCGAAAGCGAGCGGGCGGGGGACGAATCGTGTGAACAGCGGAAGCAGATGGCGCATCGCGGGTCTCCCGTGAGGTGCGAATCTGCGCCGAGCGTGATGCCGCGGCACGGTACGATTATGGCGAAGCCAGGCCGGGTTGGCAACCGTCGAGTCCCGCGCGGGGGTGGCACGCGTTGTGTTGAGCCGGCGACCGAAGGTCGCCGCGACGGGCCGACGCGCCTCGCTGCGCCGAACGACCGGCGACGTGCCGTCGCCGGCTCAACATGCCGCGGCGAAACAGTTGACACGTCCGCGCCTGCCTGTAGAGTGCGAGGGAACGCCGCGCGGCCTGCACCCGGGTACCGCACAAGCCCGGACCGGCCGCTCGCCTCATCCGTCCCACGCGCGAAGGAGACCGGCATGGCCGGCGACAAACTCAAGGTCGGCATCATCGGCACGGGCATGGTGGCGGTGGCGGGGCACATCCCCGCCTGGAAGCACGTGTCGGAGGAGGCCGAGATCGTTGCCGTCGCCGACATGCTCGAAGACCGCGCCCGTCTCGTGGCCGACACCGAGGGCATCGCCGGCGCCTACGGCGACTGGGAGCAGATGCTCGCCGAGGAAGACCTCGACGTCGTCATCGTCTGCACGCCGAACGCGTACCACAAGGCGCAGTCGATCGCGGCCCTGGAGGCCGGGTGCCACGTCCTGTGCGAGAAGCCGGTGGCCACCTCGCGGGCGGACGCCGAGGCAATGTTCGCCGAGGCCCGGAAGGCCGGCCGCCATCTCTTCGTGGGCCAGAGTTCGCGCTTCGTGCCGCAATCGTATGCCGCCAAGGAGATCTGCGAGGCGGGCCGGCTGGGCGAGATGTACTTCGCCGAGACGTTCTTCCTCCGCCGCCGCGGCGTGCCCACGTGGGGACAGTTTCATATGAAGGAACATTCGGGCGGCGGGCCGATCTACGACCTCGGCGTCCACGCCCTCGACCTCCTGTACTGGCTCATGGGGAACCCGGCGGCGACGGCGGTCAGCGGCGTCACGTACACGAAACTCGCCAGCCGCGACGAGGGGCTCGTGACGAGCCTCGCCGACTCCGGCGCGCCGCTCGGCGTGCTGACGCCCCGGCCGTACGACGTCCGCGAGTTCGACGTGGAGGACATGGCCGCCGGCTTCGTCCGCCTGGAGGGCGGGGCGGCCGTCGCGTTCAAGATCAGTTGGGCCGCCAACGTCCCCGAGAACCGCGGCGGGACGACCCTCCTGGGCAGCGACGGCGGCCTGACGCTCGACCCGCTCACCCTGGTCACGAACATGGGCCGGTACCAGGTGAACGTCCATCCGCAGGTGCCGGCGGGGCGGGGCGTGGACTTCGCCGGCCACTGGGACCAGGCCGAGCACTTCGTCCGGGTCATCCGCGGCGAGGCGGACCTGATGGTCAAGCCCGAAGAGGTGCTGAACGTCATGGCCACCCTCGACGCCCTGTACCGGTCGGCGGAGGAGGGGCGGGAGATTACGCTGGAGTGAGGCGCCGCCGCTGCGCCCCGGAATCCCGCGCGGGCGCGGTGAGGGGCTGGCGGGTCATGCGGATGCTCCCTTGGCGACACCGGCCACGCGGACGGCGATGCCGCGCGCGGCCGCCGCGCGGGCCAGGGCGTCCATGATCTCCTGTGGCGGGCGGTCGAGGTCCGGCAACGCGTACGTCATGCCGAGGCTCTCGTACTTGCCGGCGCCCAGCGGATGGTACGGGAGGAGTTCGTAGTAGACGAGGCTCGCGAAGCCGCGGACCAGGTCGGCCACCGCGCCGATCTCCTCCGGCGAATCGTTCACGCCGGGCACGACGGGCGTCCGGACGACGAGCGGCTGGGGCGCCTCGGCCAGGCGGCGGAGACCCGCGAGGATGGTCTCGTTCGTCGCCCCCGTCCACCGCGCGTGCGCCTCGCTGCCTGCGAGTTTCACGTCCACCATGAAGAGGTCCGTGACGGGCAGGAAATCGGCGACGTGTTCCCACGGGGCGGCGAGGTTCGTCTCGACGGCCGTGTGCAGGCCCTCCTGGCGGCAGCGGCGGAGGATCGCGACGGCGAAGTCCCGACGGACGAGCGGTTCGCCGCCCGAGACGGTCACGCCGCCGCCGGACTCCTCGTAGAACGGGCGGTCCTCCAGGACCTCGGCCACGACCTCCTCGACGGTCATCTCGCGGCCCACCAGGACGAGGGCGCCGGCGTAGCAGACCTCCGCGCACGCCCCGCAGGCCGTGCACCGGTCGCGGTGGAAGAGGCGGTCGCCGTCCGGCCCGACCTCGTGGGCACCGTTCGGGCACGCTTCCAGGCACGCGCCGCAGCCGATGCACTTGGCGGGCTGGACCTGGAGTTCCGGCCCGGGGCGGAGCGTCTCGGGGTTGTGGCACCAGGCGCACCGCAGGTTGCATCCCTTGAGGAAGACCGTGGTGCGGATGCCGGGCCCGTCGTGGACGCTGAACCGCTGGATGTCGGTGACGATGCCGTTCACGCGGGTATTCTAGGAGCGGCGGGCGAGGGGATTCAAGGCGGGAGCGGGGCGGCCGAGCCGCGAAGCGTCGCGTCCGGCCCACGATGTCATTTCGAGCGAGGCCCGCCAGGGCCGAGTCGAGAAATCTCGCTGTTGAGCCCCACAACGAGATTTCTCCACTCGCCCTCGCTGCGCGAGGGCTCGGTCGAAATGACATTCTACGCTTTTGCCGCCCGGCGCGCCACCGGGTGCGCCGCCGATCGAGCGTACCCCGCTGCTTACGCAGCGGGCTCGGCGGGTCGCTCGCCCCGGACCTCGCTACGGCTGCGGCAAGGCACACCCTGGGGGAGATTCCATCTCCCCCAGACCCCCTCGGCCCAAGCCCAACGCAAGCGGGGAAAACCCCCATGGGAGGCCCCCGCAAGCCCCTGGAGCCCCGTCGCGTCGGCGTCGGCCTCACCCGACGCCCGAAGCCTGGAGGGCCGGCGCCGAGGCGACGGGGCGAAAGGGGCGCCCCTGGCAGCCTCGGAGCCGAGGCCGAGGCCCTCCTGCGATCGTCTCTTCCTACACGTTTGGGACGCTACCAAAGAATCCTGGGGCAAAATGGGCCGCGAGAGTGTAAGGCACTGCTCAACAAGGAGTTGCGAGTATTCCTGTGCCGCGGGGAAGGCCGTCCCGAATCCGGGGCCATTTGACTTCGGGCGGATTGCACGTACAGTTGCGAGTACAGGCAAAGTCGCGTCGGGCGTGCCGTCCGGTAGCCTGCCTGTTCGCACCTTCTTATAGACAAGTTGGTTGACAAGAGCCGTTTTCTGTGCTATGCTTAGGACGTAAGTACCACTGGCCTTGCCGGGAAGTCCCCTACCCCACGCGGCAGGCCATGCGGGATTGCAGGATGGAGGACGAGAGCAACCGAGTAGAGGGGTGAGCACGAGCAAGGGGGGGGAACGGCACCGAGACCGCCTCGTTCCATCGCAGGTAGTCCGTTCATCCCAACGCAAGCCTCCAACAGGGGGGGCCCACTGCAGGACCAGGCGTATTCAGTGCGCCACCGACGACAGTCGTGGTGCGCTTAGACGATGTGAAGGCGGAAAAAACAGGTAAAAAAGGGCGGATCAGGACTACACCAGGGAAGGTGGCTGATCCGCCCGGGCCGGTGCGCCGGGGGCAGTATATGCGCCCCGAGCGCCCGTACACGTTAGATTGTACCCGGCGCACCGCCCTGATGTCAAGGTCTGTGTGGTGGCCTTCGCGCCAACCACAGGAGGGCGGTGATTATGCCGGAACCGGTGACGATTATCGGCGTCGGGGCGGGTCTGGCCGCCCTCACCACCCATCTGGCCCGCCGGTTCTTCAACCTGGCGAAGGAGGTCTTCGACATCCTCGCCGGGTCGGTCCTTCTGGCCCTGGCCCTGCCCATCCTGGCCGTCTGCGCCCTCATTATCAAGTTGTCGAGCAGAGGGCCGGTCGTATTCACCCAAATCCGGGTCGGCCAGGACGGCAAACCCTTCCGGATGTACAAGTTGCGGACGATGTACGTCGACGCGGAATCGGCCAGCGGCGCCGTCTGGGCCGCCAAAGGCGACCCGCGGGTCGTCCCCGCCTGCCGGTGGATGCGCCGGTGCCACGCCGACGAACTGCCGCAACTCCTGAACGTCGTCCGCGGCGACATGTCGCTGGTGGGGCCCCGGCCGGAGCGGCCGGAAATCATCGAGGAACTCGAGAAGGTGTATCCGGAGATCCGCCGGCGGCTCCAGGTACGCCCGGGCATCACGGGCCTCGCGCAGATCCGCAACGGGTACGATACCTCCGTCGAGGCGTTCCGCGACAAACTCCTGGCGGACCTGGAGTACATCGAACGCCGCAACTGGAGCACCGAACTGCGGATCCTGGCCGGGACCCTCACGAAGTTGAACGACAAGACGGCCCACTGAGGGGCCGCCCGAAGGACCCCGTCCCGCGCCGGCGGGGCGGCGGGATTGACAATCGAACACCGCGCACCGCGGCCACGCCGTCGCCGCAGTGCCGTCTCGGGCGCGCCCCCGGCGGGGGCGCGGCCGAGGCGCTGGCAGGGCCGCGCCGGCGGGCGTCTCCGGACGCCGGCGCGCTGTCAACGGCGTCCGCTCCGATGGGCGGACGACCGCAGAGGGGTAGCAGCCGGAGACCACGCGAAGGAGTCGGATCGATGCGGAGTTTGCTCAAAGGAACCCTGTGGGCCACCGCCGCCCTTGTGGCGATGTCGGCGGCCACGGCGTACGGAACCACGTACGAGGTCGAAGCCAGGTTCAAGACGGTGCTCAAAAAGCAGGCCGTCCACCTGGTCAAGCCGGCTGGAAACATGTACGTCTACGCCGGCCTGTACTGGTTCGACAAGGTGAGTCTCTCGCCCGACAACCAGGACAACCCGGCCTGGTGGCTCGAATCCAACTTCGGCGGGTACTGCATCGACATCAACCAGACCATCAACTGGGATTACGAGGGCACGTGGCAGATCCAGGACCTGGAAGACGCGCCCATCGGCCCCGGCGGCGACACCTCCGGCGCGATGGGCGCGGCACGGGGCGAACTGCTCAAACGCCTGTGGGGCAAGTACTTCGAGTCCGGGCCGTACCCCGAGTTCCAGGTCGCCGTCTGGGAACTGCTCGTCGAGGATCCCGCCAACGGCTACAACGTGACCAATACCGATCACGACTTCTACGCGCCGTACAACGAAGTGGACCGCACGACCATCAACACCTGGCTCGCCGAGATCACGGCCGACTCGTACACCGGCCCCGTCTCCGACCTCATGTACGCCATGACCAGCAGCGACACGCAGGACTTCGCCGTCCTCATCGAGACGGGCGGACAGATGATCCCCGAACCCGTGACCCTGGCCGGACTCGCCCTCGGGGTCGGCGGGCTCGTCGGCTACATCCGCAAACGCAAGGCCGGGGGAGCGTAAGCAAAACGGGAAACAGGCGATGACCCACAGCCTTACACGTTGGCCGGCGACCGTCGCCGCGGTCGTCTGCATGGCCCAGGCGGCCGTCGGGGCCCCGGTGACCCTCGGCGGGGTGCCGCACTACCCGAACGAGTGCGGCTGCGCGCCCGCAGCCGGCGGCATGGTCGTCGGCTTCTGGGACGACAACGGCTTCGACCATCTCATCGACGGATCGAACGACTGGACGACGAACATGGCGGCCATCCGGAACATGATTGCCTCGCCGGAGCACCAGGCGGACTACCTGGGCACGGACGACCCGGACCCTCATCCGGACAACTGCCTGGCGGACTTCATGGACACCTCCGTCGACCCGCTGCCGGATTACGAAACGGCCGCCAGCCGCATCGCCCCCGGCCTGGTGGGCTACGCGGTCTACGTCGGCTACACGACCTCGACCGCCGAGAGCACAACGTACATCGACTGGAGCGACGACACCTACTGGGACGCCTACGTGGCCGAGATCGACGCCGGCCGCCCCGTCGTGTTCCGGGTCGACAGCAACGGCGACGGCTCGAGCGACCACTACGTGGCGGGCTACGGCTACGACCCGGACGAAAAGGAGTACATCTTCCTGGACTCGAACAACCCCGGTCAGCAGGACGCCGCCTTCACGGGCGTGGCTCCCGGTCAGAACTTCGGCCTCCGCATGGTGACCACGTTCATTCCGATGCCTGAACCCGCCACGCTCGCCCTCGTGGGCGGCGGACTGGGACTGGCCCTGGCGGGGCGAATCCATAAAGCGAATCCTATCGTAAAGAAAAGGAGCCGCTGAGCAGGGGGGAAGAGGGGTAATGAGAAACCTACGAGTTCTGACGGCCATGGTGTGTCTGGCCGCGGTCGCCGTTCCGGCCGCGGCGACCACGGAGACGTACATGCTCACCGATCACTGGGGCGGCACGTGGGCCGACGCGGAGAAGGTCCCGCCCGACGACGGGCCCGGCGAGGACCCTAACGTCCCCGGCACGGCGGACGACTACATGTGCTGGGCCGCCGTCGCCTCCAACCTCCTCGAATGGACCGGCTGGGGCAAGACGGGAGGCATGACGACCGCCGACGACATGTTCGCCTACTTCCAGGACCATTGGACCGACCAGGGCGGCAACATGTACTACGGGTGGGACTGGTGGTTCGACGGCACCAACGACTCGCCCGGCGATCCGGATGAATGGTCCCAGGTGGACGTGCCCGGCGGCGGGTTTTATCCGTCGCAGGCATTCTCGGACTACTATTTGTTCTATGGAAGCTATACCCCCCCGGATTGGCTTCCCATGTTAGCGG
>JAWODB010000285.1:0-9462 GCA_046483505.1 Phycisphaerae bacterium | reverse complement strand
GCAACGCCTATCCGATCTGGGTCTATCCGCCGAGGGTGGACACCCGCGTGCCGGACGGTGTGGTGGTGACCGACAGGTTCGGCTCCGCAAAAACGCAAGCGCACCTGGCTGGGGGCGGCAAGGTGTTGCTGCTTCCGAATCTGGACGAACTCCCCCACAGCATCAAAGGCTCGTTCCAGACCGACTTCTGGTGTTTCCCCATGTTCCGCCGCGCTGCCGAACGCCGCGGCATCGAGGTCGCGCCCGGTACGCTGGGCATTCTCTGCGATCCGGGCGCGCCGGCGCTGACGGACTTCCCGACGGAGTTCCATAGCAACTGGCAGTGGTGGCACCTGGTCAAGCACTCGCGGCCGATCGTCCTGGACGACGCGCCGGACGGCTATCGCCCGACGGTTCAGGTGATCGACAACTTTGAACGAAACCACAGGCTCGGGCTGGTTTTTGAAACACGGGTCGGCCAGGGGAAGATGTTAATCTGCGCCATCGATCTGCTCGGCCACCAGGACAAACCCGCGGCCCGCCAACTGCTGCACAGCCTGTTGCGGTATGTTGACTCGGCGGCTTTTGCCCCCAAAGCCGAGTTGGATGCCGGCCTTCTGAAGAGACTGCTTCCGGGTAAGAAGTAGCAGAGCCGGGCCGGGGGTGCGGGGTGGTCTGGTCGGAACCCTTCGGGCGCGACGGCACGGCACTGCGGCAAGCACGGATCGGCGAGTGCCGGCGCGCCGGGATGGCGCCCGCCAGGTCGAAGCGAGGCAGGCGAGCAGACGCGCCGGGATACACGATGACGCGGGCGGGTACGTGAGGCAGGTTCGGTCATCGAACATTGTACTTTAGAGACGAACGGAACAACCATGCGCCACGAACAACGCATCCTCTCGTTACTGTTGGTGCCAGCCCTCGTGTTGTGTGCGGGCGAGACGGCCGGCGCGCTCAAGACGCACCGCATCTTCTCGAGCAACATGGTCCTCCAGCGCGACAAGCCGATCGCGATCTGGGGCTGGGCCGAGTCCGGCCGCAAGGTGTCCGTCCGGTTCGGCGAGGAAAAGGCCGAGGCCACGGCCGGTGCGGAGGCGGGCCGTTGGGAAGTAACCTTCCCCGCCCGGCCGGCAAGCGCCGCCGGTCAGACGTTGACCGTGACGTCCGGCGATGAGACGGTCGAGATGGAGAACATCGTCATCGGCGACGTCTGGGTGATGAACGGCCAGAGCAACATGGCCTTCGGCCTGGGCAAGACCTACCGGGCCGACCTCGAAACGGCGACCGCGCACCTCCCGCTGCTGCGTCAGGTCGACATCCGGCCCAACGAGTCGTACACGCTCCAGAAAGACCTGCCGGACGACAAGGTCGACGGGTGGAACGTGTGCACGCCCGAGACCGCGGGTGGGATGTCCGCCATCGGGTACGCCTTTGCGTCCCGGGTGCAGCGGGCGCTGCAGATTCCGATCGGGATCATCGACAACGCCCGCGGCGGGGCGTCGATCGAGAGCCTCGTTCCGCGGCACAAGTTCGATGACGACCCGCTGGCCAAGCGGTATGCGGAGTGGGTCGAGAAGCGGCGGGCCGAGTTCGACTGGGACGCGGCCGTGCAGAAACTCATCGAGAAGTGGGAGAAACGCGTCGCCGAGCAGCGGAAGAAGGGCGTGGCCGAAGACGACCTGCCGCCCAGGCCGACCCGCGAGGACCTGCGCTCGTGGAGCGTGCCGGGGCGCAGTCCGAGCGACGCCGCCTCGTGCTACAACGGCATGTTCGGCGTGTTCAAGGGCCTGAACATCAAGGGGGTGCTGTTTCACCAGGGCTATAACAATGCGATATCGCGCAATTGCCGGCCGCGGCGCTATCGCGTGTTGATGAGGCTGATGGTCGACGGTTGGCGCGAGGATTTCAACGACCCGACGCTGCCGGTCGGGGTCATCGGTTTCTGCGCAGGCGGCATCCCCCAGACGCGCGAGAACTTCGAGGTCTGGTCGGTTTCGGGCGGTGCCTATATCCGCGAGGCCCAACGGCTGGGGCTGAGCGACGTTGCGGAGCCCACGCACACGGCCTTCCTGCCGGCCTATGACGTCCAGATTCCGGGGCTGCATCCGCGCAAGAAGCGGGCCCATGGGGTCCGGGCGGCACGGTGGGCGCTTCACCGCATCTACGGCCTGAAGGTCGACTGGGACACCGCCTCGCTCGTTTCCGCCGAGCGGGACGGCGACTGCATGGTGCTGACCTTCGACAAGAAGGTGATGCCCGACGACATGTCGACGATCCCCAGGGGCTTCTCGATCGCGGACAAGTCAGGGGAGTTTTACCTCGGCCACGCGAGGTTTTCCCTGAAGAAGGATGTCGGCATCTGGAACACGGCCAACAAGAATTACGACACCACGAAGGTTGTGGTATGGAGCCCGCTGGTCGAGAAACCGGTCGCCGTGCGCTACGCATGGGCGACAAGCCCCATGGGCAACCTGAAGGTCAACGGAAAGCCGTGGCTGCCGCTGCCGAGTTTCCGAACCGACGAGTGGGACTGGCCCGAAAGTGAGGACCCCGCGGAGAGCCTGGTGACCCGCGGCAAGAAACGGGCCATGGACCGCGCGGCCGCCGAGCGGTTGGAACATCGCAGGCTGGAGGAAGCCAGGCAGGCCGTCGACATCCTCGAGCGGCTCAAGACGTTGGGCAAGAAGGATTCCGCGGGCGAGCAATAGCATGAACCCGACGAAGACGCATGCGATGAAACACCTGCCATGGGCCGCCTTCGCGGCCGTGATGCTGGCGACGGCGGTCGCTGCGTCGGCGGAAGAGGCGGCTGCGCCGGCGGCGAGCCAGCCGGACGCGGACGCGACAAAGTCGGTG
This sequence comes from Phycisphaerae bacterium, assembly GCA_046483505.1. Taxonomy (GTDB): domain Bacteria; phylum Planctomycetota; class Phycisphaerae; order FEN-1346; family FEN-1346; genus BS750m-G62. Next base: position 6,630 of record JAWODB010000285.1, on the reverse strand, counting down.
CGGGCGATGCAGGAGGCGTTCCGGCGGCTCGAGTTCGGCATGTTCATCCATTACAACATGGCCACCTACCACGGCGTCCAGTGGGTCAAAGGCTACCCGGACCCCTCCACCTTCGCCCCGGGCGTGGACATGATTGATACAGACGCCTGGGCGGACGCGGCCGTGTCGGCGGGCATGACGTACGGCGTGCTGACGGCGAAGCACGTCGGCGGCTTCTGCCTGTGGGACAGCAAGCATACGACCTATGACGTGATGCACCCGGACTGCCCCTACAAGAAAGACGTCGTGGCGCAGTTCGTGAAGTCGTTCAAGAGCCGGGGCCTGAAGGTGGGACTTTACTACTGCTGGCGTCACCCCGGTTTTGACAAAGGGAAGAACGTGGGGACGTTCAAGGTCCTGCCGCCGGAGTGCGATCCTGCGACCCATTCCCTGCGAGAGCAAATCGAGTTCCAGAAGAAGCAGATCGCCGAACTCCTGAAGACGTACCCGGATGTCTTCTATCTCTGGAATGATGCGCTCGACCCCCGGATCATGCCCGCGGAGGACATCCTGACGCACATCCGCTCGATTCGTCCCACCGTCATCGCCAGTTCCAATTGGTGGGACTGGGGCAAGAAGGGCACTCCATACGCCGACATCGCCGTGAAGGAACTACGGCACTTTCCGAAAGACAACACGGCGCCGGGCGAAACCTGCTGGAAACTGGAATCGAAGTGGTTTTGGCAGGAAGGATTCCGCGCCGGTGCCGCAAAGGGCGTCATTGCTCACATGGAGAAGGCCCACGCGCGAAACTCGAACTTCTTGCTCAACGTCGGCCCTGATAGGCAAGGCAAGATCATCCCATCGAGCCTCAAGACGTTGGCGGAAATCGGAAAGCGGCGCCATTACGATTCCGAGGATGCGCGATGAGGAGTAGATCGAAAACACGATTTGTCCTCGTGGCACTTGTCTTCACCACCGTTGCGTTGGACGCGGCGGCAGAGGTTGTCCCCGACGTACTGCCCGACCCGGACACCACGCCGCCCGCGACGGACAAGCCGGTCAAGGTGTACATCCTCGCCGGGCAATCCAACATGGTGGGGATGGGCGATATCAGCGGCGCAAGGAACACGTACACCGGGGTCTTCTTCACCTCCAACCCGGCGGCTCCCACGGGCCCCATGGACATCTACCGGGTGGGCAAGTACAAGATCGCGCCGCTGGCCGTCTATCGGACGGACGGCACGCCGGCGGTGAAACCGATCGCGCGGGGCCAGGTCGAGGTCCCCGAAACGGGCGTCTACGAGGTGCACTGCGGTTCCGGCGAGCGTTCCTGCAACGTGATGGAACTTGATGGAAAACAGGTCTACCGCAGGGTGGCCGGTGGCAAGCCGGCCAAGCAGGACGTGACCCTCCAGGCCGGCAGGCGTTACGCGTTCACGGTCTCCGGCTTCCAGGGCCAACCGCCGAGGTTCTGGATGCAGAAGACGGACCTGCTGGGCCACGGCGACCTCGAGGCGGTTGCCAAGCGGGAAGGGAAGTTCCCGTGGTTGGTCGACAACGAGGGCAACTGGACCGTGCGCCACGACGTTTACTTCCAGGAGGCCCGCTTGGCGAAGGATGGAAGAGGCTCGCCCCTGAGCGTCACCTCCAATAACGGCAAGTCCATCGGCCCGGAACTCGGCTTCGGTCACGTCATGGGAACGTATCACGATGCGCAGGTCCTGCTGATAAAGACCGCCCAGGGGAACCGCTCGCTCGGCTTCGATTTCCGTCCGCCCTCCAGCGGCCGCACCGACCTGGACAGCAAGTGGGAATCACTTGAATACAAGTTGATGATCAAGGGCGTCCGCGAAACGCTGGACAAGATCGACAAGGTCGTGCCCGGTTACAGGGGACAGGGTTACGAGATCGCCGGATTCGTCTGGTGGCAGGGTCACAAGGACAGTGGCACGGCGCAGTCGATCGCGGAGTACGAACAGAACCTCGTCAACCTGATCGACGATGTCCGCAAGGAGTTCAACGTGCCGAAGATGCCGGCCGTTGTGGCGACGGTCGGATTCGGCGGCCGCAACATGGATGAGACGTTCCTCGGGATCCTGAAGGCGCAGATGGCCGTCGGCGACCCGGCCAAACATCCCGAGTTTGCCGGCACCGTGGCCTCTGTGGACACGCGCGACTTCTGGCGGGAGGTGGACGAGTCGCCGCGGGCCCAAGGGTATCATTACAACCGCAACGCCGAGACGTACATGCGGGTCGGCGATGCCCTCGGGCGCGCGATGGTCAGACTGCTCGGCGGCAAGGCTGAGCCGCTCCCGCCACCCCCCAGGCCGAAACGCGCGCCGCAGCAGGAACGCCGTGATCTCTCAGAAGAGGAACAGGCTGCCGCACAGGCCGCGCTGGCCCCGATCATCCTCGACGGCATCGCGCCGTCCTACGTGGCCAATCCGCGTTACAACGGGGCACTGATGCGAGAGGCAAACGGGGAACGGCCGCAACGGGCCAACCAATTCCTGCGCGGCGCAATGTACGGACTGGTCAACTGCTATCGTGCGGCCGGGATCCACGACTACGACTGGCACGTCTTCGGCCCGGACCTCCGAGATCTGAAGTGGGACTACTACAGCTTCGACCCGGATGAGACGTTGCCCAAGGATAAGGGCAGCCGCTACCGCGACGTGACGTACCCCGAGGGAATGGGAAAGTGGTTTGCGCCCGACTTCGATGTGAGCGAAGCGGGCTGGAAGAAAGGGCTTCCGCCCTTTGGCTCTTTGGGGGGCAAACTCGAACCTCTGAGCGAGTCATGCACCGCGCCGTTCTGCGGGTGCAGCACAAAGCCGAGGACGCTCTGGGAGAAGGAAGTGCTGCTGGTCCGCGGCACGTTCGACATTCCGCCACTGAAAGAGGGCCACCGCTACCGGATCGTAGTCGGTGGCAGTTGTCACGTCAATGCCGGCGAGGGTTATGCCATCTACGTCAACGGCAGGCTGTTGGCCGAATCGAAGGCCGGCGTCGGCAGGCGACAGGGCGGCCAGCCCCGCGGCGCTCATATCTACAACGAATTCCGTGACGAGTTCAAGGGCGGCACGGTCACGATCGCCGCGACCAGTTTCCTGCGGTACAACCATCCGCGCATCAAACCGTATCCGCCCCGCGGGCACCTCACACTGTGGTTGGAGGAGCAGAAGATCCCGCCTGCGATAGAAGCGCTGGCCGGCGATCGATGACGGGTCCGGGCCGTTGGGAGAGTCACTCTCGGAACAGCAAACAGACGACACAGCGGCCACAGATAATCGACCAAACTCAGCAGCGGCGGCTACGGGCGGTCGGAAAGGCGTAGGCCGACCGGCCGGCCCGTGTTAGAATCCATGCAAGGGCGTGCAGCCTCTGGAACGCTTCGCTCTTTACGGGATCCGGCATGAAGGCCATTCTAACGCTCGCTGCCCTTGCGCTCTTCGCTGTCCCGGCGGCTGCCGGGCAGCCGGTCGTCTTCGTGGATCGGACGGCCGGCCTCGGTCTGGACCTCAAGAACGGGGCCGCCTGCTGGGCCGATTTGGATGACGACGGGTGGGCGGACCTGTGCGCGGGCGGAGTCGTCTGGCGGAACAACGCGGGAAAGGGCTTCGCCCGGATCGCCGACGGGCTTGGCCGGGTCGTCGCGGCTGACTTCGATAACGATGGGTTTGCTGACCTGTTCTCGTTGTCGTCGAAACGCATGTACCGTAGCGATGCGGGCAAGGCCTTCACGCCGATGGCGATGCCCGACCTGCCTAAGGGTTCCTGCCGCGGCGCGTGCTGGGGCGACTTCAACGCCGATGGGTTCGCGGACCTGTACGTGGGCGGGTACGAGCATTGGAAGAAAGGGCTGACCTACCCGGACGTGCTGCTCATGAACAGGAAGGGAAAGGGGTTCGACCTCGCCTGGAGCGACACCCGCCACCGCGCCCGCGGGGTCACCGCCTGCGACCTGGACCGGGACGGGGACCTGGACGTCTACGTGTCGAACTATCGTCTTCAGCCGAACGTCCTGTGGCTGAACGACGGCTCGGCCACCTTCCGGGACGTGGCAGGAGCCCAGAATGCCGTGGCGACCTCCGGGGGGTTTGGGGGTGGTCATTCCATCGGGGCCGCCTGGGGCGACTTTGACAACGACGGCGATCTGGACCTCGCCACCGCGGGGGCGCTCTTCGAGAACCAGGGCACGGACCACCACTGGCTGAAGGTCCGCCTCCGGGGCGACGGAGCCACGGTCAACCGGTCCGCCATCGGTACCCAGGTGCGCATCAAACTGGAAGACAAAACCCTGACCCGGCAGGTCGAGGCCGGCACGGGCGAGGGGAATCAGAACGCCCTCTGTCTGCATTTCGGTCTGGGCACGCGTGTCGCACCCGTGGACCTTGAGATACTGTGGCCAGGGGGTGACACGACGACGCTTCGGGCGGTGGAGGTCGATCGCGTCATCGAGGTGATCTATGGGAAAGACTCACTCTCCACCGAAGCATGAATCGGCGCGGCCGGCGTCGCCCCCCGTGTCGGGCACAACGATCAGGACCGTGCGGTCACCGACAAACGGCGGTGTGTGCTCCGCCGGGGCCGCGGCGACACACGTCTCGCGGATCAGCGTTTCTTGATGGTGTAGGCAGCCCGGTCTTTCTCGACCGTCTCGCGCCAGCGGGCCGCCCACTCGGTCAGCCGCTTGTGCACTTCCGGCTCTTCGTCGGTCACGTCGACGTCTTTCCGCCCACCGTCGGAAAACCGGAACAGTCGGCCTTTCTGAAGGGTATACTCGTTGTCGACGAGCCGCACCTGCTGGCCGGAGACGAGGGGCATGGGTTTCGGCCGTCGGTCCATCCGGCCATCGATCAGTGGCAGCAGGCTGATGCCGTCGATGGGCTCAATCTGGTCAAGCATCTCGATGTCCAGCAGGTCGAGGACCGTGGGGTAGAAGTCCATGGTGCAGGCAGGCACCGAGGTGGCGAACGGCTTGCGAACCCGCGCGGGCCATTCCAGGATGCCCGGCACACGGGTGCCGCCCTCGGTCAGCCATTTCTTGCCGCCGGGCAGCCCGCCCGTTGAGCCGGGGAATGCCCCGCCGTTGTCCGAGCAGAACCACAGCATCGTGTCGTCGGCAATCTGCATCTCCCGCAGCGCCCGGCGCAGCCGACCCACGTTGCGGTCCACCGCCGCGATCTCGCCGTAGTAGTTTGCCTTCTTCTCGCCATACTTGGCGTACGGGGCGGCGTCGTCGGGTGTCGCCTTATGAGGGCTGTGCGGCGAGGGAAACCAGATGGCCGCCAGGAACGGCTTCCCCTTGGCCGCCTGGCGGCCGATCCACTCGATCGCGACGTCCATAAGGACGTCCGCCGTGTCGCCCTCGCGCGGCGGCACCTGCCGGCCATTGTGGTAGATGTACTCGTGGCCGATGTCGTACCAGTTGCCGGCGGAGAACCACTCGTCGAAGCCCTGGTTGCCGGGGTGCCGCGGCTTCGGGCAGAAACTCTCGGGCAAGCCGCGGCCCGTGCCTCCGTCGGCATGGGGGATGCCGCCCACGTGCCACTTGCCGAAATGGCCCGTGGCGTAGCCGGCAGTTCGGACGGCCTCGGCAATGGTGACCTCGCGCAAGGGCAGGTCGTGTCCCCAGGTCTCGCAGCGGTATCGCCTCGGGCTTCGGCCGGTAAGGCAGGAGGCCCGGGTCGGCGAGCACATCGGGTGGGCCGAGTAGAAGCGATCGAAGCGGACGCCCGCCGCCGCCATCGCGTCGAGATTCGGCGTCTTCAGTTCCGGGTGGCCGTTGTAACTCGTGTCGCCCCAGCCCTGGTCGTCCGTCATGCAGAGGATGACGTTGGGCTTCGCCGCCGGCTTCGGCGCGGCAGCCCTCGCGGCCCTGTGGATCGTTGCGCCCATCGCTCCACCGGCCAGCAAGCCGAGGAACCTGCGTCGCGTCCAACACCTTGCACCACGGTTCATATCGAGTTCCCTTCCGCTTGACTTAAAGTCGTTAGGCCATGAAGGACGAACATGAACGGCTCTTGATCAGATTTCCGCCAGTCGCGTTGATCGTCAGATGATATGGTCCGTTCCCTGCGGTCACTTCGACAATCGTACGAAGACCACGCCGTGCGACGGTATGTTCTCAAACGTCAACCGCGAGTCGTGTTTGCCGAGGCTGCGGTGTCGCCACAGATCCATGACCTCCCGCGGGCCGAGGACGTTCAACTGCGCCCAGGAGACCTTGATGGTGCGGGGCTTCTCATCAAGGTTCACAAACGCCACGGCGATGTCGGCGCCTGCCAGGGGGCGCTTCCAGACCTCGACCTGATCCATCTTCTTGACGCGCCAGCCCGGAACGCCGAGGGGATCCTGGTTGACGGCGATCACCTGCCTGTTGAGCAGAATCGACCTGGTTTGCTCGTTCATCGCGGTCACGTCGTAGGTGGTGCGCCACATCTCCGCGTTGAAACCGGGCGCCCACAGCCAGGGGCGCTCGCGTCCCCACTCGCACACGGAGAACACCAGGTCACGGTCTGCATAAACGCGAAACCGGCCCGAACGCCCGGCGGACGCGTTGGGGTCGATCCCCGCCCACGCCTCGAACCGTCCCGCGCGTTGGCTGACGTCGTAGGTCAGGTCGGATCCCGCCCTCACGCCGAG
>JAWODB010000226.1:0-44597 GCA_046483505.1 Phycisphaerae bacterium | reverse complement strand
CGACCTGCACGCCCAGGGGTTCCTGACCGACGAGGCGGAGGCGGGGGACGCGGCCGGCGAGCGGGTCGTGGCGGGTGTGCCGGTCGAGGTCGAGGCCTCCCTCGGATCCCGCCGCGGGAGCGGCGGGGCAGCGTCGTCCGGCGCGGCACGTGCCGACCCGGATGGAGATGAACGGCTGCTCCCGCAGCCGGCTCGAAAGGCGCCCGAGGCGGCGCACGGCGACGCGCCGCCGGACGACACGGCCGCCGGCGACGCGACCGACGCCGCCACCGTCGAGGCCGGCGCCGAGACGGGCGGCGCGACGTAAGTGGCGCATCCGGCGGAGGCAAATAATATGCGCGGGCAAAGACTTTGGTCGTGGCTGTGCCTTCTTGGCGCCGTAGCGATAAGTTTGGTCTTAATTTTGTTGACACCTGGTGCTGCCCATAAATGGTATCAAGTTTCGGCTGGTAATCATTACAACGATTTGCGGAGCTCGGGAGTGCCGCATGACAAAGCTATAGCACCTTCCCTGGAGGAGGGGTTCCTCTGCGCGAGTCTTATGGTTGGTGGGACTTCGGTCCCCTTCGTCGGATTGGTTTTGGTAACAGCAGCAATGATGCGAGGGTTCCATTCTGGAAGGGTAGTTCTAATACTCAGGCTAACTTTCGCTTTCTTTATGCTTGTGGGTATTGCGTGTCTTGGTGCCGCCCACAGAAGAATATTCGGTCTCCCAGATGAGCCAGCGGTACTCTCCTTCCTCTTAGCCTTTGTGTTGTGGTTGGTGGTTGGGGGGTTCTTCGTTGCATTGGCTGCCGTTGCTGGTTTCATCCGTCGCCGCCTTGCAAAGAAAAGAGAGAGCCAGACTGCCCCAATTACGCCGGCTGCCACAGGCGGCTTGCCCGCCAGTGTGCCTCGGCATTCGGAAAACACTGGCTGATCCCGGCACGCCGGGACTAGTGGCACCTTGCAGACTGGCGTTCACGGCGCGAGAGGGGACATCATGACCACCGACGCACCACCGTTGCCGAAGACCGAGGAGGCGGCCGAAGCACCGGCGGAGGCGGACCGGCTGCCCGTCCTGCCGCTCAGGGGCCTGGTGGCGTTTCCGGGCCTGGCCCTGCCGCTCCAGGTGGGGCGGGAACTCTCGGTCACGGCCGTCCACGAGGCCCTGGCCCGCGACGGCCGCATCCTCCTCCTGGCGCAGCGCGACGCCGAGTGTATCGACCCCACTGGCGACGACCTCTTCGAGATGGGTACGGTGGCGTGCGTGCACCAGTGCTTCCGGGGCGAGAGCGGCACGCACAAGGTCATCGTGGAATCCGGCAGCCGGGCCCGCGTGGCAGCCGTCGACCGCGACGCCGGGTGCCTGTGGGCCGCGATCGAGCCGGTCGTCGAACCCGACGAGGAGGGTCCCGAACTGGAGGCCCTGATGCGGACGGTCCGCGGCCGCTTCTACTCGTACATGCACCTTCAGCCGTCGCTGCCGGAGGGCGTCGGGCAACTCGTGACGCAGGCGGCCACGGCCTCGCTCCTGGCCGACACCGTGGCCGCCTACGCCGCCCTCCCGTACAGCGACAAGCAGGCCCTGCTGGAGATGGTGGACCCGGAGGCGCGGCTGCGGACGCTGGCGGACATCCTGGAGAACGAACTCTCGCTGCTGGAGATCCAGAAACGCATCGGCCAGCGGGTCCGCTCGCGGATGAACAAGAGCCAGAAGGAGTACTTCCTCAAGGAGCAACTCAAGGCCATCGAGGAGGAACTCGGGTACCACGAGTCCGGTGAGGGCCTGGCGGAACTGCGGGAGCAGATTGCGGCCTCGGGGATGCCGGAGGCCGTCCGCAAGATCGCCCTCCGCGAGCATCACCGCCTCAGCCGCATGCTCCCCCTCACGCCCCAGGCCGTCGTCGTCAGCGAGTACCTCGACTGGCTCATCCACATGCCGTGGCAGAAGCGGACGGACGATACCCTGGACCTGCGTCACGTGCGGCAGGTGCTGGACGAGGACCACTTCGGCCTCCAGGAACCGAAGGAGCGGATCCTGGAGTACCTGGCGGTCAAGAAACTCGCCGCCGGCCACATGCGGGAGCCGATCCTGTGCTTCGTCGGGCCGCCCGGCGTCGGCAAGACGAGCCTGGCCGGCAGCGTGGCGCGGGCCCTCGGCCGGCGCTTCGTCCGCAAGAGCCTGGGCGGGGTGCGCGACGAGGCGGAGATCCGCGGCCATCGGCGGACCTACGTCGGCGCCCTGCCCGGCCGCATCCTTCAGAGCATCCGCAAGGCCGGCGTCCGCAACCCCGTGTTCCTGCTCGACGAGATCGACAAGATGGGCCAGGGGATGGGCGGCGACCCGGCCAGCGCGCTCCTGGAGGTCCTCGACCCGGACGAGAACCACGCCTTCAGCGACCATTACCTGGAGGTCGAGTTCGACCTGTCGGAGGTCCTGTTCATCTGCACGGCAAACGTGGCAACGAACATCCCGCCGGTGCTGATGGACCGGCTGGAGGTAATTGAACTCTCCGGCTACACGCTGGAAGAGAAGATCGGCATCGCCCAGTACCACCTCCTGCCGCGCGAACGCGAGGCCCACGGCCTAGGCGAGACCGACGTGGCCGTGCCGCGCGAGGTCCTCCTCGCCCTGGCCGAGCGGTACACCCGCGAGGCCGGCGTCCGGAACCTGCGGAAGCGGCTGGCGCGGGTCCTGCGCAAGATCGCCGCCGAACGCGCCTCGGCCGAGACGCCCCCCGCCGAGCCCCACGCCGTCACGGTCGACCTGCTGCGCACGTACCTCGGCCCGGCCCCGTACCGCCGCGGACCCACGGGCCCCAAGGAGGGCGTCGGTACCGTGACCAGCCTCGCCCGGACGGAAGTGGGCGGCCGGAGCCTGGCCATCGAGTGCTCGTGCATGGCCGGCAAGGGCGACCTGACCCTGACCGGCCAACTCGGCGAGGTGATGCAGGAGTCGGTCAAGACGGCCCTGTCGTGGGTCCGGTCGCGGTGCAGCCGGCCGGGCGTCGTGCCGGCCCGTCATGCCGTCGACCTGCACGTCCATATCCCCGAGGGCGCCACGCCGAAAGACGGCCCGAGCGCGGGGCTGCCCGTCCTGTGCGCGCTGGCGTCGGCGATGAGCGGGTGCCCCGCCCGCCGCGACGTCGCCATGACCGGCGAGGTCACCCTCCAGGGCCGGGTCCTGGCGGTCGGCGGCATCAAGGAGAAGGTGCTGGCCGCCCATCGCGAGGGCCTGACCGAGGTCGTCCTGCCCGCCGAGAACCGCGACGACCTGGAGAAGGTGCCGGAAGAGGTGCGGCAGGACCTGACCATCCACTTCGTCGAGCGGGTGGAGGACTGCCTTCGGCAGATCGTGCCGGGCCTGAAGGGGCAGTTCCGCGCCCGCGCCCCCAGCCACGCCCGGCACGACGGGTAGGCGGCGGGGGGCAACGACTGTCATTTCGACCGAGGGCTCGCAGGGCCCGAGCGGAGAAAGGACAGTTCCTACCCCTTCGCCCCGCCCTGGTCTTTCAGCCACGCCCGATACGGCTCGGCGGTGTCGGCCTCCACGCCGGTCAGGTCCGTCATGACGGCGCGGTAGAGTTGTTTGAGGCGGTCCTCCGATTCGGTCTCGTGGGCCGCCAGCAGGGCGCGGACGGCCCGGACCGACCCCTTCGGGGCCAACTTCGCGACGGCCGACGCCGCGTTCGTCCGCGTCCACGGCATCTCGGACTCCAGGACGTCCAGCAGATGGGGCAGGACGGCCTTCGCGTCCTCGCTGCCGCGCTCGTAGGTGCGTTCGGCCAGGAGAGCGGCGGCGCCGCGGACGCGCGGGGCCTCGTCGGCCAGGCGCTTCAGCAGCAGGGCGCGGTCCACGGCCTCGTTGCGGATGGCCAGGCTCACCAGGGCCGTCCCCCGCACCTGCGCGCTCGGGTCGCGGGCCAGCGACTGGAGCCGCTCCGTCGTCTCGGGCTCGTCCAGGAACGCCAGGGCGAACGCCGCCAGGTCCCGCACAATCGGGTCCGGGTCGGCGGCGTCCATGAGGACCTGCTTGGCGTTGACGCGGACGACCTGGCGGAGGGTGGCGTCGATCTGGTCCAGGGCGGCGCGCTGGCCGCGGGCCCCGGCGCGGTCGCGGCTGGTCTGGAGGTCGCGCAGCATCAGCCGCAGCCGCGACGCCTTGACCGGTTCGGCCACCAGCCGCCGGCGGGCCAGGGCGGCGTGCAGGCTGCGGACCGCCGGCGTCCAGGCGCCGTCCGGATTGGCCTCCAGGTAGCCCTGGAGGCTCTGGACGGCGGCATCGAGTTTGCCGGTGCGGGCGTCGGCCATCGCCTTCTCGAGGGTCTCCAGGTTCTCCTTGGCCTTCGCGAGGGCGGCCGGGGTCAGGCGGCCGGACGCCGTCAGCCGCTCTTCCCACGTCCGGGTCAGGTGCTGGGTGGCCTCGTCGGCCTTCTCGTCCAGCACCAGCGTGCCGCGCTGCGACAGCAGGCCGGAGCCGTCCTTGGCCCAGGCGGTGCGGGCCTCCAGGCGCGTCACGGTGATGCGGTCGGCGAACTCGCCGCCGAACGTCAGCCGGCCGGTGGTCTGATAGACGACGGCGTTCGTCTCGCCGGCGGCGTCGGCCTCGACCTGAGCGGTGGTCAACGCCAGCCGCGCCACCCCGAGGTTCATCTCGCGGGTCAGCGGCTTGTTTGGGCCGACCGGACCGGGGGGCAGGTACCGGAGTTCGGCGATGGCGCGGTCGATGGCTTCCATCGGCTGCTGGGGCGGCGGCGGGGGGTCCAGCGGCCGGCCCGTCAGGTCCCGCCGATGGGCCGACAGCAGCGGCGCCATCGGCCGGAGCCGCTGCGCCTCCGGCACGTCGGCGAGCCGGTCATGGCCGTTCTCCTCGTACGCCACGAGCCGTTCGCCGCTGGGCGTCTCCAGGGTCACGACGCGCATCTGCGGGGGGTCGTCGCCCGTCTCGACGACCACGATTTCCCGCCGGGCCGAGACCTCCGTCACCCGCCGGGTCGTCTTCTGATCCGACCGGACGCGGACGTCCGTCCGGGTGCTCCGCTCGAAGACGCGCCGCACGCCCGGCGGGACGTCGTACCGGAGCGGTTCGGCCTGGCCGAAGACGGGTGCCGCCACGGCCGCCGCGGCCGCCAGCGCACACAGTTGGGTCAGCATTCGAGACATCGGTCCATCCTTCCTTGCGTTTCGGCGTTTGGCGTGCCGGCATCGCACCGCACCGAAGAGTCCCCGCGATCTTACGATCGCGGCTCGGTCGATGGCGGCTCGGCGCCGTGTTCGACGACCAGCCCCGGCCGCCGGCTCCTCATCAGCCGCCACAGCAACAGCCCCCCGCCCACGACCATGACGACGGCGATGTTCTGGCTGATCGTCAGTCCCGGCAGGGCCTCGGCGGCCTCGCGGGCCCCGACGAGCCGCAGCACCGTCGGCAGGCCCAGGAGGTACGCCTCCGGCTCGTCGGCCCGGATCGCCTCCAGCAGGTACCGCGTGAGGCCGTACAGGACGGCGAAGGTGAGCAGGATCTGCCCGTTCCGCCGGCGCCGCCGGAACATTACGGATAAGACGAGCGCCAGCCCCAGCGCATTCACCAGGGAATACAGTTGGGCCGGGTGGATGGCGGGCATCTGCCAGGCGGCCGCCACGGCCCCGCCCACGGCGCCGCTGAGGGCGGGTCCCCCCTGGCGGCCGAACAGCCGCACCGCCTCCGCCAGCGCCGGCACCTGCGCCTCCGCGTAATGGTACCACGGAATGGACCCGACCGGCCAGACCATGCCGGGCCCGGCGGTCGCCACGTCGCCGTAGCAGCACCCGTTCAGGAAGCATCCGACCCGCCCGCCCGCCAGGCCGAGGGCCATGCTTGGCGTGATGACGTCCAGCCAGTACAGGACGTTGCGGCGTGCCAGGCGCAGGTACGCCACCGTGGCGAGGGTGGCCACCAGGAACCCGCCGTAGAACGTCAGGCCGCCCTCCCAGATGCGCAGCAGGGCGAGCAGGCCGTCGAACTGCTCGTGGTTCTGGACGACGAAGAACGCCCGGGCGCCGAACACCCCGCCGAAGAAGCAGGCGAGGGCGGCGTTGTGGACGACCTCGGGCGGCGAGCCGTCCCGCTTCGCCCGCCGCGCCGCCGTCAGAATCGCCAGCAGGAACCCCACGCACATCGCCAGGCCGTACCCGTAGAGCGTGAGCACGTGGTCGGTGCCGGGAATCGGTATCCGCAGCAGGACTTGGCGCACGGTCGGGTTCCGGCGAGTCAGGTCATTTCGCGGACGTAACGGTTGCGCTCGTCGACGAGGATCTTCAGCGGCCGGTGGTCGGCCAGTTCGTCCGGCCCAAGGTACGCGAACGCCAGGATGATGACGAGGTCGCCCGGTTCGCCGAGACGGGCCGCGGCGCCGTTGAGGCAGACCGTCCCGCTGCCGCGCTCGCCCGCCAGGACGTACGTCTCGTGCCGCGTGCCGTTACTGACGTTCGCCACCAGGACGGCCTCGCCGGCCAGGATGCCGGAGGCGTCGAGCAGGTCCCCATCGATGGTGATGCTCCCTTCGTAGTCCAGGTGCGTCTCGGTGATGCAGGCCCGATGGATCTTGGCGCGTAAGACTTTGACCAGCATGCGACTGCCTTTCGATCGTTTGCGTTGAGCCGCCGACGGCACGTCGGCGGTCGTTCTGCAATGCCCTTCTTTGTCATGCTGAGGAGCGGCGACGTTCACCCGCCGAAGGCGGGCCGCGACGAAGAACCTCGCCTCGATGCCTTTCGCACGGCGAGATTCTTCGGCCTCGCCTGCGAGGCCTCAGAATGACATGTATTGGAAGCGGTTTCACCCCTCCCCGCCGTCGTCCAGGTTCCGCAGGAGGACGTTGTCGATGAGGCGCGTCCGGCCCACCTGCACCGCCGCCGCCACCAGCACCTGTTCGCCGATGGTCTCGAGCGGTTCCATCGTGTCCGGGTCGACGACGGCGACGTACTGGGGCTCGACGCCCTCGGCCGCCTCCAGGGCCTCCTGGACCCGTCGCTCGACGGCCGCGGCGTCGCGCTCGCCGGCGCGGATGCGGCCGCCGGCCTCCAGGACGGCCTGCGGCAAGGCGAGGGCCCGGGCCCGCTGCTCGTCACTAAGATACGCGTTTCGGCTGCTCGTGGCCAGGGTATCCGCGTCGCGGACCAGCGGGCACGCCCGGATGCGGACCGGCAGGTTCAGGTCCGCCACCATCCGCCTCAGGACCGCCAGTTGCTGGGCGTCCTTCTCGCCGAAGTAGGCCGCGTCCGGCCGCACGATCCCCAGCAGTTTCGTCGCCACCGTGCAGACGCCGTCGAAGTGGCCGGGACGGTACGCCCCGCAGAGGCCCTCCGTCAGGTCGGCCACGTGGACGGTGGTCTTGGGTTCCTCGGGATACATCTCGCCGGTGGGCGGATGGAAGACGAGGTCGACGCCCTCCTCCTCGCACGCCGCCAGGTCCGCCTCGATGGGCCGCGGGTAGCGGGTCAGGTCCTCGTTCGGGCCGAACTGCGTCGGGTTGACGAAGATGCTGACCACGACGAACCCGCCGTCGGCGCGGGCGGCCCGGATGAGGCTGCGGTGCCCCTCGTGCAGGGCCCCCATCGTGGGGACGAGGCGGATCGGCTCCTCGCGGGCCCGGGCCTCGTCCACCTGGCTGCGGACCTGGGCGATGTGTTTGGCCACGATCATCGATGTCCTCCGGACGGGCTGCCACGCGCTCCCGCAGTGCGCCGGCCGCCACGCGCCGGCCGCGCCGCAGCGGCCGAAGGGGCCATTATACGGCTATCGATGGCCGAGACAAGCGCCAGGGGGGTGCTCGAGGGGGCGTTCGCGGCTCCGGTGGCGCAACGAAGCGCGAGGGGTTATCAAACGTCAAAACGAGATTTCTCCGCTCGGCCTCGCTGCGCGAGGCCTCGGTCGAAATGACATCGCAGCGACCATGCGCGAACGCGGCGGACCGGGAGGCCCGCCGCGCCATCCGAAATCCGAAATCCCCAATCCGAAATCGTTTCCCTACCCGCCCAGGTGCTCGGCCAGGAGCCGGTCCTCGGCCTGGCGGGTCCAGCGGCCGTCGTCGGTCAGGTCGTCGACGGGCGTCAGCGGCATCTCGATCTGCGGGTAGACGACGATCCGCCCCGGGTACGTCCCCTCGTGGGTGTGGTGGATGCCGTCGTGGACGGCGTCGATGCCGCCGATGCACGCGACGGCGTTGTTGGGATCGATGCGGCCGGCGGCGGCGTCGTCCAGGGCCCGCCGCAGCGCCTCGATCGGCGACCCGCTCGTCGCCACGAGCGTCCACTGGCCGTAGTGCATGTCGTTCAGGTTGATCTGCATCCACGCCTTGTCGCGGTCGGGGAAGCCGGCAAACATATTGAGATACCCGTTCTTCGCCAGGTACGGCAGGGCGGCCTCGGCGGCCTTCGCCACGGGCGCCAGGACGACGACGTCGTCGGCGCCGCCCTCGTCCAGGTGGTTGGCCACGGAGTCGTTGGCCAGATGGACGACCACGAGGTCCACGCCCTTGTCCTCGGCGAGCGGGGCGAGGCTCGTCATGACCTTGCGGATGCGGTCGGGCTTCATCTCCGTCACGAGGACCCGGCCCGCCCCGTCCTGGATGCCCTTCTCGATGTGCATGAGGCCGAGCGGCCCGGCGCCGATGTACCACGCCGTCCCGCCGGGCAGGACGCTCTGCGTCTCGCGGTGGTGGCTGTACGCGTGGTAGACGCACGCCCACGGCTCGGCCAGGGCGGCCTGGCTGTAGCCGAGGCCGGGATCCACGGGGAGAAGATATCCCCCTTCGTAGATTTCCGGGCCGATGGTCTGGACCTGCTGGTCGGCCCCGCGGAGTTTGTAGCCGTAGGCGATGTTCTCGCCGTCGATGTAGATCTCGGCCTGGACGGCGTACCGCTCGCCGACGTGGTACCGGTCCGCCAGGCCGCCGCCCACCCGGACGACGGTCATCGAGACCTCGTGGCCGGGGACGGTGGGGTCGGCGGCCAAGTCGCGGCCCTGCATGCGGGCGTGCCGCTCGCCCTGCGAGATCATCTTCCAGTCGCTGGCGCAGATGCCGACGGCGTCGATGCGGACGAGCAACTGGTCGTCGGACGGTTCCGGGACGGGCGCCGCCTCCAGCCGCAGGTGCTCCAGGCCCGCCGCGTAGAGGTTCCAGGCGCGGGAGGTTTCCGGAATCTCGTACGTGCCGGTGACGCCTCGGTAATCGTCAAGCGTGGTCATGGGGAGCCTTTCGGTTGTCGATCGCGGCCGGGGGCGTTCGCGGGTCGAAACGGCGCGCGCCCCGCAAGCGGGCCGGCGAACACGAACGGTCACGCGCGCAGGGGCGCTCGTGTTCGCCGCGGCGCTTGCGCCGCGCGTGCGTTTTGCGGCGCGCCCTACCGCACGAACACCTGGCCCGCGTCGCAGACGAGCACCTGGCCGGTCACGACGCGGGCCATGTCGGAGGCGAGCCAGACGACGACGCCGGCCACGTCCTCGGGCCGGATCTCCACGCCCAGCGCCGTCAGCCCGACGTAATACGGGATGACCTCCTCCGGCCGGATGCCGCGCTTCTCGGCACACGCCTTGATATACTCTTCATTCCATATCTTCGAGCCCTGGAAGACGTTGCCCGGCGCGACGGCGTTGACGCGGATGCCGTGCTCTCCGAGTTCCTGCGCCCAGCCGCGCGCCAGGTGAATCTCGCCCGCCTTCGTGGCGTTGTAGGCGGAGTTGGCCTTCGAGGCCGCGAGGCCGCTCTTCGAGGAGACCAGGACGATGGCCCCGCCGCGGCCCTGGGCGATCAGGAGCCGCGCCGCCGCCCGCGCCGCCAGGTGGTACCCCGTCAGGTTCACCTCCAGGGCCTGGCGCCACGCGTCGACGGGGAACTCGGGCAACGGATGGGCCGGCGCGATGCCGGCGGCCGGCACGCAGATGTCCAGGCCGCCCATCGCCTCGGCCACGCGGGCGAACGCCGCCGCCACCTGCCCCTCGTCCGTCACGTCGCACGCGACGGCCAGGCTGTGGTGCGGGCCGACGGCCTCGCTGATGCGGGCGTGGGTGGCCTCGGCGGCCTCGAGGTCGAGGTCCAGCAGGCCGACCCGCGCGCCGGCGCGGGCCAGGCCCTCGGCGATGCCGCGGCCGAGGCCGCTGCCCGCTCCCGTGACGACGGCGGTCTTGCCGGCCAATAGGCCGGCGGGCGGCGGCGTGGGCCCCGCGGGGATCGGCGGCTCGGTCATCGTGGTGCCTTTCGGCTGTCGTGCCCGATGCGGCGCGCCACGCGCCGGAGCGCGGTGGGTCTCCGCACCCACCGCGCTTGCACTGCTGGGCGCGGCGGGTGCGGAGACCCGCCGCGCCATACGCTTTTGTCGTTCGAGCCCGCCGCGGGAGCAGCGGGATACTCGCGAGGGGCGGCCCGAGTCTGGCGCGCGAGAATCGCGCCCCGCCGGCGAGTACCCGCGAACTCACGTTCGCGGCTCGTCTGCCTCGCCTTCGTTCTCAGCGGCCTCGGCGTCCGGCGTTTCGTCTTCGGTATCGGGCGAGTCGTCGGCGCCGGGCGCCTCGTCGGCCTCCTCGATCGGCGCGATGCCGGAGTCGTCCTCCGACTCCCTCCCCGTTTCGTCTTCCGGCGCCTCGCTTGTGGCGTGCTCGGGCACGTTGCGGGTCGCAACGGCCGTCGTCCCGTCGGCCGCCTCCTCGCGAGGGGCCTCATCGGCGACCCCCTCATCGGGAGTCGCCTCATCTGCAGCGTGCCCCTCGGCCGGCGCCTCGTCAGCGACCCTCTCTTCGGCGGGCGGTTCGTCGGCGGGCGCGTCCGGAGGTTCCGTCTCGGCCTGGCCGGCTTCCGTTTTCACCTCCGCCTGGGCCTCCGCCTGCGTTTCCGTCTCCGGCTGAATCTCCTCGTATTCCCGGAACTCGTCGAGGTACTCGGTGCCGGGATGTTCGTCGGGCGAGTCGGAATCGTAGTAGGCCCAGCGGATCTTGGGCCGGCCCTTGGTGTCGGGCGGACGTTCGGGCGTGGGCCCGTCGGACTGCGAGGTGACGACCCGCGGGGGTCCCGACCGCCGGCGGTCGCGGTCCCGGCCGCGGGGACCCCGTCCGCGGGGCGGTCCGCCGCCGGAGCGCTGCCGGTCGCGCCCGCCGGTGCGGCGTCCGCCCCGCTCGCCGGTGCCTCGGCCCGCGCCGGCGCGGCGTTCGGTCCGGCCGGCGGCGCGCGGCCGGTCGTCGTCGGACGCGCGGCTCTCGGCGGGTCGGCGGTCGCCCGTCTGCTTCGGTGCCGGTCGGCCTTTGCCGGGTTTGCGGTCTCCCTTGGGCGGCCCGCGCCGCTTGCCGCCCTTCTCGGGCACGAGGCTGAGCGAGATGCGGTGCTTCTCGGTGTCGACCTTGACGATGCGGGCCCGGACCACGTCGCCCACGTGGAGGAACTTCAGCGGGTTCCGGACGTACCGCCGCGAGAACTCGCTCACGTGGACGAGCCCCTCCTCCTTCAGGCCGATGTCGACGAAGGCCCCGAAGTCCACGACGTTCCGGACGGTGCCCTTGACCCATTCGCCGGGCGTGAGGTCCTCGATGCGGCGGATGCGGCGGCGAAGGATCGGCCCGTGGTGCTCCTGCCGCGGGTCGTGGTCCGGCCGCTGCAGCGCCCCCACGATGGCCTGGAGGACGGGCAGCGGCATGTCGAGGGTGCGGGCGGCCTCCTCGAGCGGGAGGGCGGCCAGCGCCTCCCGCACCGCCGGGGCCGTCTCCGGCGAGGCCAGGTCCTCCGTCCGGTACCCCAGGTGGGCGAGCAGCCGCTCCGCGTCGCCGTACCGTTCGGGGTGGATGCGCGTCACGTCGATCGGGTTCGGCCCGTGGACGCGGAGGAACCCGGCCGCCTGGAGGAACGTCTGCTCGTCCCAGCCGGGCAGGTCCGCCAGGTCCGCCCGGGTCGCCAGCGGCGCCTGCGCCCGGCGCGCGACCAGGGCCTCGACCTGCTCCGGCCCGAGCCCCGGCACCCACCGGAGCATGTGCGGCGAGGCGGTGTTCGCATCCGCCCCGACGGCCGCCACGCACGAGGTCAGCGTGTCCGCCAGGGCCTGCTCCAGGCGCCGCTGGTCCACGTCGTGCTGGTACAGGCCGACGCCGATGGCGCGGGGGTCGATCTTGACGAGTTCGGCCAGCGGGTCCTGGAGCCGCCGGCCGATGCTCACCGCCGACAGGATGGCCGGTTCCAGCCGCGGGAACTCGTCGCGGGCGGCCTGGCTGTCGGCCCAGGCGGCGGCGCCGGCCTCCGAGACGACCGCGTACAGGACCTGCTGGAGGTCGTGCTGCTCGATCGCCTCCGAGACGAGGGCCTCGACCTCGCGGCAGCCGGTGCCGTTGCCGATGGCGATCGTCTCGACGCCGTGCTCCGTCACGAGGGCGGCCAGGGCCTGTCGGCCCTCGTCCCACTGGCGCTGCGGCTGAAGGGGGTACAGGATGGTCTCGGCGAGGAGGCCGCCGCCTGAGTCGAGGACGGCCGCCTTGCACCCGGTGCGGTAGCCGGGCTGGAGGGCGAGGACGGTCCGTCCGCGGACGGGCTTGGCCATCAGGAGGCTCCGCAGGTTCTCGACGAAGACCTCGATGGCGTGCCGCTCGGCCCGCTCGGTCAGGCGCTCGCGAATGCGGCGGTCGACGGCCGGCAGGACGAGCCGGCGGAGGGCGTCGGCCACCACCCGCCGCAGGAAGTCGGCGAACCGGTGCCCCTTGCCGCTCGCCAGCGCCAGCACGTGGTCCAGCAGTTCCTCGAACGGGACGGTGACGGTGACCCGCAGGACCTTGGCCCGCTGGCCGCGGTTGATCGCCAGCACGCGGTGCGGCGGGATGCGGGTCAGCGGTTCGCGGTAGTCGAAGTAGAGGCGGAATTCGGGGTTCCGGCGGGCGTGCGGGCCGGCCTGCCGCGAGACCAGTTTGCCGCGCTTCCACACGAAGTCGCGGACGGCCCGGCGGACGGCCGGGGCGTCGGCCACGCGCTCGGCCAGGATGTGGGCGGCCCCGGTCATGGCCTCGTCGGCGGACCGGACCTCGCGGGCGGGGTCGACGAACTCGGCCGCCTTCGTCCGCAGGTCCGGGCCGTCGGCCGGGGCGTGGCGGACGTACTCGGCCAGGGGACCCAGGCCGCGCTCCGCCGCCACCTGGGCCGCCGTCCGCCGCTTCGGCCGGATGGGCCGGACGAGGTCCTCCAGGGTCTCGGCGTCCTGGGCGGCGTCGAGGGCGTCGGCCAGGGCGTCGGTGAGGGCGTTCTGCTGCTCGGCCAGGGCGCGGGCCTCGCGGCGGCGGGCGTCGAGGTCGGCCAGGTCCTGCCGCGCCTCGCGGAGGCGGAGGAGGGTGTCCTCGTCCATCCCGCCGGTGGCGGCCCGGCGGTAGTGGGCGACGAAGACGGGGCACAGGCCCGCCTCGAGCAGTTCCAGGGCGGACCGGACACGCTCGGGGGCGATCGTCAGCCGTTGGGCGAGCGCTTCGGCGAAATCGAGCGGCATCGGCGGTACGACCTTCCTTCCGTGGGTCGCGGCGAGCCGGTCCATGCGGCCGCGCCGGCGGCGTTCTCTCACGGTGCGACGGTCGGTGGCGGCCGCGCCCAGGTGACGGGCCGGCGAGTATACCGCTGTCGGCGGCAGGGGTAAACCGTTTTCCCGGCGCCGGGCTTGCGCTGGAGCGCGGTGGGTCTCCGCACCCACCGCGCTCAGCGATGCGCGGCGGGTGCGGAGACCCGCCGCGCGAAGGTTACTCGGCGTACGAACGCTTGCGGGCGCGGCGCGCCGCGTCGTACAATCGGCTCCGGAAACGGACCCGCACCTCCGGGGAGGGCCGCCATGTCTGCCGCGCCGCGCGGCCGGGTCATCGTCTACACGGGCGACGGGAAGGGCAAGACGACCGCCGCTCTCGGCACGGCGCTGCGCGCCGTGGGGCACGGCCTCGCGGCCGCCGTCGTCCAGTTCGTCAAGGCCCGGCCCTCGGGCGAGCACGCGGCCGCCGAGCGCCTCGCGCCCGACCTGACCATCCGGCGGATGGGGGCCGGATGGGTGACGGACGAGGCGACCGACGCCGACCTTGCCGCCGCCCGCGAGGCCCTGGCCGAGGTCCGGCGGCTGCTGGCCACCGGCCGGCCCGTCATGGTGGTGGCGGACGAGGTCCTGACGGCCGTCGGGCTGGGATTGCTGGAGCGCGAGGCCGTGGAGGGCCTGCTCGATGCGCGGCCGGCCGAGAAGCACCTCGTCCTGACGGGCCGCGGCGCCTGGCCGGCGCTGGTGGAGCGGGCGGACCTGGTGACCGAGATGCGGTGCGTCAAGCACCCCCACGAGCGCGGCGAGGGGCCGCTGGCGGGGATTGAGTTCTGAGGGCGGGACCATGGCGACGGAACTGAAAAAGGGTCTCGGCCTCGTGCACGTGTTCGCCATCGCGTCCGGGGCGATGATATCGAGCGGCCTCTTTATCCTGCCGGGCATGGCGCATGCCCAGGCCGGGCCGGGCGTCATCTGGTCGTACGTGCTGGCGGGGATTCTGGCGACGGCGGGGGCGCTGAGCATCGCGGAACTGACGACCGCCATGCCGAAGGCGGGGGGCGACTACTTCTTCATCATGCGCGGGTTCGGCCCGGGCGTGGGGACCGTGGCCGGCATCCTGAGTTGGTTCTCGCTGTCGCTGAAGAGCGCGTTCGCCATCGTCGGGATGGCGACGTTTGCGGCCCTGATCGTGAACCTGCACGGCCTGGCGGCGGGAGCCGTGCTGTGCGTCCTGTTCGTGGGGCTGAACCTGGTGGGCGTGCGGGAGGCGGCCCGCGTCCAGGTGGCGCTGGTAACCGTCCTCTTTGTCCTGCTGGCCGCCTACATCGTGGTGGGGGCGGGGCAGGTCCGGTCGGAGTTGCTGATCCCGTTCGCGCCGTACGGGCTGGCCCGCATCTTCTCGACGGCGGGGTTCGTGTTCGTCTCGTACGGCGGTCTGCTGAAGGTGGCGAGCGTGGCGGAGGAGGTCCGCCGGCCGGGACGGACGATTCCCCTGGGCCTCGTGCTGGCGCTCATCTCGGTCACGCTGATCTATACGTTGGCGGTCGTCGTGACGAGCGGGGTGGTGGAGAGCGAGGCGCTGGACGGGTCGCTGACGCCGCTCTCGGACGGCGGCCGGGCCATCCTCGGCCGGGCCGGGTACATCGCGATGAGCGTGGGGGCGGCCCTGGCCTTCATCACGACGGCCAACGCGGGCATCATGGCCGCCAGCCGGTATCTGCTGGCGCTCTCGCGCGACCGCCTGCTGCCGCGGCCGCTGGCCCGCGTGAACGCGCGGTTCCAGACGCCGCACGTCGCCATCCTGATTACCGGGGGCGTGATCGTCGTCAGCCTGCTCTTGAAACTCGAGGTGCTGGTCGAGGCCGCCTCCACCGTCCTCATCCTGGGGTACATGCTGGCGTGTCTGTCGGTGATCGTGCTGCGCGAGAGCGGGCTGCAGAACTACCGGCCGGCGTTCCGGGCGCCGCTGTATCCGTGGCTGCAGATCGGCGGTATTGCGGGGCTCGGATTCGTCCTCTTCGAGATGGGCGTGGAGGCGTACCTGATTGCCGCCGGACTCATTCTGGTCGGGTTCCTGACGTTCTGGTTCTACGGTCGGAAGCGGGTGCGGGGCGAGTCGGCCCTCTTGCACCTCATCGGGCGTCTGACGGACCGGCAACTGGTCACGGGGTCCTTGGAGGACGAACTGAAGGAGATCGTCCACGAACGGGACGACGTCGTGCTGGACCGGTTCGACCGGCTGGTCGAGCAGGCCGTCGTCCTGGACCTGGACGAGGCGATGGACGTGGACGCGTTCTTCGCGCTGGCGGCGGAGCACCTGGGCCCGCGGCTGACGCTGTCCTCGGCCGAGGTGGCGCAAATGCTCCGCCGCCGCGAGGACGAAAGCAGCACCCTGCTCAGTTCATCGCTCGCCGTGCCGCACGTCGTCGTCCCCGGCGAGGAACGGTTCGACCTCCTGATGGCGCGGGCACGCCGGGGCGTCCGCTGGTCGGACGAGGCGCCGGAGGTCAAAACGATCTTCCTCCTGGCCGGCACCCGCGACCAGCGGAACTTCCACCTGCGGGCGCTGGCGGCTATCGCCCAGATCGTCCAGGAGGAGGATTTCGAGCGGCGGTGGCTGGCCGCCAGAAACGAGCAGGGCCTGCGCGACGTCGTCCTCCTCTCCAGCCGCAAACGCCACGAGGAAACCGAAGACAACGGTCTGGCCGGCCCGTGAGGCCGGGCCTCCGGACATAAGGCACGGCATGGGCACGTACGAGACGTTCGACCACACGGCCGACGTGGGCCTGGAGGTGCGCGGGGCGGACCTCGCGGACGTCCTCGCCACCGCCGCCGACGCCGTCTTCGACCAGATGCTCGAGGACCGGCCGGAGCAGGCCGCCGCCACTGAATGGGTCGATGTGCGGTGCGACCCGGACCTGGCGCCGGACCCGTCGGAGGTCCTCGTGGCGTGGCTCCAGGAACTCCTCTACCGTTTCGAGACGGAGGGCCTCGTGCCGATCCGCATCGACGTGGAGGAGGCGACGGGCGAAGGCGTGCGGGCCCGCGTCGCCTTCGGCCGCTTCGACCCCGAGCGGCACGGCACGCGGCTGGAGATCAAGGCCGTGACGTACCATGGCCTGGAGGTGGCGGAGGCGCCGGACGGGTCGTGGCGGGCCCGGGTGATACTTGACGTGTAGCGCTGCGTGCACGGCGCTGGGGCGCGGTGGGTCTCCGCACCCACCGCGCCCCGATGGATGTGCGCGGCGGGTGCGGAGACCCGCCGCGCAGCCGGCCGGAACGGCGCCCTTGCATAACGCCGCGGCGCTGTGATACCACGAACAGAGGCGAATCTCGACCGGGGGAGGGCCGACCGCATGCGCATCCTCGACCGCAAGTTCCACAAACACGTGGGGCGGTACCTGGCGCAGTGCGCCCTGGCGATGCTCGCCGTGGCGGTCATCCTGCTGATCCTCAGCGAGATTCACCAGGCGGTCATCGCCGCCTCCCTGGGCGCCAGTTCCTTCATCGCCTTCACCATGCCGCACACCAACGCGTCCCGGCCGCGGTACCTGGTGGGCGGGTACGTGTGCGGGATGGCCTCCGGCGTGGCGATGCAGGTGCTGGGGGAGTTCGTCGGCCGCACCCTCGCCGCGCCCGCCTGGGAAGAGTGGCCGATTCACGGGGCGGTGATCTTCGGGGCGGCGGCGGTGGGCCTGGCGATCTTTCTGATGGTCATCACGAACACCGAACACCCGCCGGCGGGGGGCCTGGCGCTCGGCGTCGTCCTGGCCGAGTGGGACGCCGTCGCCCTCGTCGTGCCCCTGATCGGCATCGTGGCCCTCAGCCTGGCCCGCCTGGCCCTGAAACCCATCCTCATCAACCTTATCGACGTGCCGCAGCGCGAGGAGAAACGCAATGACACCGGCTGACGCCTTCGACGGCCCGCTCGAACCGGCGGGCGACTACACGTACCGCATCCCGAAGTCCTACAAGCCCGGCATGCGCGTGGACGGCCTCATCTGGGCCGACGAGGACCTCATCGAGGCCATCCGCGGCGACAACGCCCCCGAGCAGGTCGCCAACGTCGCCACCCTGCCCGGCATCGTCCGGGCCAGCATGGCCATGCCCGACATCCATTGGGGGTACGGGTTCCCCATCGGCGGGGTGGCGGCGATGGACCCGGAGGAGGGCGGCGTCGTCTCGCCGGGCGGCGTGGGGTACGACATCAACTGCGGGGTGCGGCTGGTGCGGTCGGACCTGGCGCGCGACGACGTCGCCGACCGCATGGAGGACCTCCTCGGCGCCCTCTTCAGCGCCGTGCCCTGCGGCGTGGGGACGGGCGGCCCGAAGACCTACGCCGACTCCGAACTCAAGCGGCTCCTGCGGGAAGGGTCCGCCTACGTCGTCCGCCACGGACAGGGGTGGGACGAAGACCTCGACCGCACCGAGGCCGGCGGGTGCCTGGACGGGGCGGACCCGGCGGCCGTCTCGAAACGCGCCCTGGAGCGCGGCCGGAAGCAGGTCGGCTCGCTCGGCGCCGGCAACCATTTCCTGGAGGTCCAGGCCGTCGACGAGGTCTACGACGCCGACGTCGCCGACGCCTTCGGCCTCGACCGGGACACCGTCACGTTCATGATCCACTGCGGCAGCCGCGGGTTCGGGCACCAGGTGTGCGACGACTTCCTGAAGGTGATGCGGAAGGCCGCCGGGGCGTACGGCATCGACCTGCCGGACAAGCAACTCTGCTGCGCGCCGGTGGAGAGCGACGAGGGCCGACGCTACATGGCCGCCATGCGGGCCGCCGCCAACTTCGCCTGGGCCAACCGCCAGACCCTCATGCACCTGGTGCGCGAGACGACGGGCGGCGTGTTCGGGCGGTCGGCCGAGCGGCTCGGCATGCACCTCGTGTACGACGTGTGCCACAACATCGCCAAGATGGAGACGCACGAGACGCCGGCCGGCCGGCGGCGGCTGTGCGTCCACCGCAAGGGCGCCACGCGGGCCTTCCCCGCCGGCCATCCCGAGGTGCCGGAGGCGTACCGCGAGGTCGGCCAGCCCGTCCTCATCCCCGGCGACATGGGCCGCTACTCGTTCCTGATGGTCGGCCAGGCCCAGGCGATGGACGAGACGTTCGGCTCCGTCTGCCACGGGGCGGGGCGGGCGATGTCGCGCGGCGAGGCGCGGCGGACGGTGCGCGGCGAGGACGTGCGGCGACGCCTCGGCGAGCAGGGTATCCACGTCTTAAGCCGCAGCGCCAAGGGACTGGCCGAGGAGTTCTCCGGCGCCTACAAGGACGTGGCGAACGTCGTAAGCGTGGTCGAGAAGGCGGGCCTGGCCCGGAAGGTCTGCCGCCTCCGGCCGCTGGGCGTCATCAAGGGGTGAGCGAGTGGATTCGCGTGAGCGCGGTGGGTCTCCGTACCCACCGCGCTCGAGCCGAAGCGCGCGGCGGGTGCGGAGACCCGCCGCGCATTGCGACGCTGATGTTCGCCGCGGCACTTGCGCCGCGCATGCCTTGGGCGGCGCGCAGGGCGCGCACCGCGAACCCCTCCGACACGGTCTGATTCCGGGCGGGCGGACTCAGGCCTCCAGGAAGATGTCCGGCATCGGGGCGGCCGGCGGGGTCGCAGCCGGGGCCGGCAGATCCTCCGGGCGGAGGAGGATGGTCGTCCCGCACAGCGCGCACGAGATGGACCGCTGCTCGTGCACTTCGTCCAGCGTCAGGAGCAGTTCGGTGCGGCAGTGGGGACACGCCATCGGCACAATGACATTGAAGTGACGCTGCATCGGAGTCCTCCCCGCAGCGGCTATGTCGACCGTCATTATACCGCGCCCCTCGGCCCGTCCACAAAGAGTTTCTTGAAAAGCCTCCCGCGGAAGTCTAGGATACGGAATCTTTTTGGGTAGGGGCGTCCGATGGGGGTTTTCAACGCCGTCAGCACGCATCGCCCGATGCCGCGGGACCACCGAGGAGTGGACGGATGAGACTGCGCGACCTCTTGGACGAGTCGGTCGTCAAGACCGGGCTCGAAAGTCTGGACAAGGAAGAGTGCTTCGAGGAACTCGTCGACCTGCTCGTGCGGGCCGGACGCCTCGACGACCGGGCCGGGGCGCTGGCGGCCATCGAGGAACGCGAGGCCAAGGGCACCACCGGCATCGGCGGCGGGGTGGCCATCCCCCACGCCAAGCACGCCTCCGTCCAGCATCTCGTCGCCTCCCTCGGCACCAGCCGCCAGGGCATCGAGTTCGACGCGACCGACGGCGAGCCGGTCACGGTGGTGTTCCTGCTGCTGGCGCCGGTGGACGATCCGGGCCCGCACGTGCGGGCGCTGGCCGAGATCGCCCGCCTCGTCCAGACGCCCGGCTTCTGCCGCAAGGTCACCGAGGCCGCCACGCCCGCCGAGGCCCTCGAGTTGCTCGAGGCCGAGGAGTAGCCGCGAAGGACGTTCCATGCGCGACGTCATCCGGAAGATGCTCGAGGCGGAGGCCGAGGCCCACCGTCTCGTCTCGGAGGCCGAGGCGGAGGCCGACCGCATCCGGGCCGACGCCCGCCGCCGGGCCCAGCACCTCCTGGAATCGGCCCGCCACGAGGCCCAGGCCGAGGCCGACCGGCTCCTCGCCGAGGCCGGCGAGCAGGCCGACCGCGACCGCGAGGGCGCCCTCCGCCGCGCCGCCGAACGCATCGACGAGGAGGTCGGCATCGACCCCGAGGCGCGGCGCGAGGCCGTCGAGACGGTCGTCCGCACCGTGGTGGGGGAATCGGCGGGCGGCGCCTGAGTCTGCAACGCGCGTGCGCGGCGGGTCGTTGTTGAGCCGGCGACGGCACGTCGCCGGTCGTTCGTGACGCGGGCAGGTGCAGGCGCGTCGCGGCGACCTGCGGTCGCCGGCCGGGCGGGCAAACGCAGCCACTGGCAGATTCATGGCCCTGCAAACGCCAACCGATCTCGATTACCTGGCCGCGGGCGTCCATGCCCGCCGCAGCCGCATGGCCGAGGGCGACCGCCTGCGCGGCCTCGTCCGGCTGCGGTCGATCCCGGACCTCTCGCGGGCGCTGTACCCGACGATGGAGCCGGCCGTCACGGCCGCGGGCCTCCAGCGCCGCCTCATCCGCGACCAGGCGAGGGAACTCGCCGGCCTGGCCGCCGGCGTGGGCGGGGCCGGCGGGGCACTGCTCGACTGGCTCGGCACCCGCCTGGAGGTGGAGAACCTGAAGGTCCTGGCCCGGGGATTCGTGGCGGGCCTCCGGCCGGAGGCGGTCCGCCCGCACCTCGTGGCCGTCGCGGGACCCCCGCCGGAGCCGGCGCCGTTCGTGGCGGCGGCGGACGTCGAGGCGTTCGTCGCCCTCCTGCCGGAGGGCCCGCTGCGCGACGGGGCCGCGCGCGGCACGGACGTGTACGCGCGGCATCCGCGCAGTTTCGCCCTGGAGGCCGGCCTCGACGCCGGATACCTGCGCGAACTCCTCGCCCGCGCGGGCGCCGCCCCCGACCGCGAGCACGTCCGCCGGCCCGTGGCGCAGGAGGTGCACCTCTTCCAGATGATGCTGGCCGCGAGGGGGCGGTTCGTCTTCGGCCTCGACGCCGCCGACCTGGAACCGTTCGCCGTCCGTCCGGCGGCCCTGGCGCCCCTGCTGGCGGCGGAGGACCTGGAGGACCTGGCCCGGGCCGCCGTCGGCCACGCCATGGACCGGATGCCGGCCGGCGAGGGCGGCGTCGACCCGGCCGACCTGGAGGCCCTCGGCTGGGACCGGTACGCCCGGCTGGCGAACACGGCCTTCCGCCGGAGCCACATGGGACTCGGGGCCGTCGTGGCGTATACGGCCCTTCGGCGGGTGGAACTGGCGAACCTGATTCGCGTCTCGGAAGGCATCCGGCTGGGCGTGGCGCCGGAGCGGCTCCGCGACCGCCTCATCCCGCGCGACGTGGCGTAGGGTGGAGGGGGGTGTCGAGCGCGCCGGGCGGGTTCGTGTTCGCCGCGGCGCTTGCGCCGCGCGTGCCGTCGTTCGAGCCGGCTGCCGTTCGAGCCGGCTGCGGAAGCAGCCGGTTATCCTCATCGGCGGCGGCACATGACATGTGCGGATGGTGATGACCCGCCGCTTCCGCGGCGGGCTCGGGGGTGGCGCTCGGCGCGCCCCTTCGGGCGAAGCATAAGGAGGCGCCCGTTGTTCCGCCCCGCGGAAATGAAGCGGCTGAGCGTCGTGGTCCTCGACCAGGACCGCCACGACGTGCTGCGCGGCCTGGGCCGGCTGGGCGCGGTCCATCTCGTGCGGAGCCGACCGGGGCCGGACACCGCCCCCGAGCCGCCGCCCGACCGCAGCGAGGACCTCGCGCGGTGCGACGCGATGCTCGACCGCATCGCGGCCCTGGGCCGGGCGCTGGAGGTCCAGGTCCCCGAGCCGCCGCCCGACGCCGTCCCGGAGATCGACCTGGCGGAGGCCGCCCGCCGCCTCGAGGCCGTCGACGGCCGGGCCCGCGACCCGCTCCAGCGCCGCGACGCGCTCCGTCGGCAATGGGGCGAGGTAGCGGCCATGCTGGGCCAGGTCGAGGGGTTCGAGACGCTCGACGTGCCGGTCGAGGACCTCGGCCGCCTCTCCTTTCTCCACTTCGCCATCGGCAGTCTGCCGGAGGAGAACCTCGCGGACCTGGC
Organism: Phycisphaerae bacterium; assembly: GCA_046483505.1. GTDB lineage: Bacteria > Planctomycetota > Phycisphaerae > FEN-1346 > FEN-1346 > BS750m-G62. Next base: position 22,487 of record JAWODB010000226.1, on the reverse strand, counting down.
CGACGAGGTCGGCGAGAACGTCGTCCTCGTCCCCCTCGCGACCGCGGGCGGCGAGCAGCGGCTCGTGGCGGTCACCAGCCGCAAGGGACGTTTCGCCCTGGAGACCGCCCTGGAGCAGGAAGGCTTCGCCCGCAGGACGCCGGAGGCCGAGGGCGGAGGCAGCCTGGCCGACGTCGCCGACGGTCTCCGCCGACGCCGCGACGCCCTGGCCGCCGAACTCGAACGGGTCGCCGCCACGCTCGACCGCCTGTCCGAGGAGGTCGCCCCCGTGCTGGGCGAGATCCGGGCCGTCGTCCGCACCGAACGCCGCATCCTGGAGGCCGAGGAGCACTTTCCGCGGACGCATGCCACCTCGCTCATCACCGGGTGGGTGCCCGCCGAGGAGGTGTCGCTCGTCGAGCGCCGCCTCCGCGACCTCGTGGGCAACCGCTGCGTCATCGAGACCGCCGACGCCGGCGACGTGCCGGAACGCGAGATCCCCGTGCTGCTGAAGCATCCGGGGCTGCTGCGGCCGTTTCAGATGCTGGTGGCGGTGTACGGCCTGCCGGGGTACCGGGACCTGGAGCCGACCCTCTTCGTCGCCGTCACGTTCCTGGGCATGTTCGGCATGATGTTCGGCGACATCGGCCACGGCGGCGTCCTGGCGGTGGGCGGTCTGCTCGGGGTGCTCTACGGCACGTCGCGGAAGGTTCGCGACGGCGGCGTCCTGCTGACGGCCGCCGGCGCCGCCAGCATCGTCTTCGGGTTCGTCTACGGCGAGTGCTTCGGCTTCGAACTGGAGGGCCTGGCCCTCTGGCACAGCCCGCTCGACCCCGAGAGCACGATGGCGTTCATCTGGGCGGCCATCATCGTGGGCATCGGCGTCATCACGCTCGGCCTGGTGCTGAACATCGTGAACCGGTTCCGCCGCGGCGAGTGGCTCCAGGGGCTGCTCGACCGGACCGGCGTGGTGGGCGGCGTGTTCTACTGGGCGTCGGTCGCCCTGTTCCTGCGGTGGGGCGTCCAGCAGCGGTCGGACCTGAACTGGCTCTTCGCCGTCCTCATCGTCGGGGCCCTGGTGGCGCTGCTCGTGCGCGAGCCCCTCCTGCATGCCTTGTACCATCGGCGAGGCGAGCGCGCCGGCGAGGACGCCGGCGAGGCCGGGGCCGAGGCGCCCGAGCGCGGCCTCGTGGAAACGATCATCGAATCGGTCGTCGAGGTCTTCGAGACCGTCCTCACGTATTTCTCCAACACGGTCAGTTTCGTCCGTCTGGCGGCGTACGCGATGAGCCATACCGCCATCCTGGTGGCCACGTTCATGCTGGCCGACGAGGTGGCCAAGACCGCCGGCGCCGTCGGCGGGCCCGTCCGCGTGCTGGTCATCGTCCTGGGCAACGTGCTGGCGATTGCCCTGGAGGGCATCATCGCCGGCGTCCAGGCGCTGCGGCTGGAATGGTACGAGTTCTTCAGCAAGTTCCACACCGGCGGCGGGCGGGCCTTCGAGCCGTTCCGCCTGGCCGGCACCGACACCGAATCGCACACGCACAGGTAGGAGGAGTCCGATGCACGTTTGCCGTGGGATACTGCTGATGGCCGGCCTCGCGCTGCTGGCGGCCGTGGCGGCCGGACCGGCCCGCGCCGCGCCGCCCCAGACGCCGGGGACCGACGAGACCGGCGAGGCCGACATGGCCGACGTCTACAAGACCGTCGCCATCGCCGCCTCCGTCTCGTTCCTGACGGCGGTCAGTATCGTGGGCGCCGGCTTCGCGGTGGGGAAGGTGGGAGCGGCGGCCATCGGGGCGGCGGCCGAAAAGCCCGAACTGCTGACCCGGAGCCTGCTGTTCGTCGCCCTGGCCGAGGGCCTGGCGGTCCTCGGCGTCGCCGTCGCCATGGTGCTCCTGGGGAAGATGTAACGCCGAGGGCGGAGCGCGGTCGGTCTGTGTACCGACCGCGCGGCGGGTACGGAGACCCGCCGCGCTCAGGGGTGGCATGCTTTCGCGCTGCCGCGAAAGCATGTGTTACCCGGCGCGGGGCGGCGAACACGGGCCTTTTCGCGCAGGCGGGCGCCTGACGAAAGGTCGCGATGTGTTCGGCGCACCAGGGCGCTGGTGTTCGCCGCGGCGCTTGCGCCGCGCGTGCCTGTGGCGGCGCGAGCGCACGGGAGGTAACGCCGTGAAGTTCTACTGCATCGCCGATGCCGACACCGTCCGCGGGTTCCGCCTGGCGGGCGTGGCCGGCGAGGCCGTCGAGTCCGACGAAGAGGCCGCCGACGCGCTGGAGCGTGCGGCCCGGCGGCCGGACCTCGGCATCCTCATCCTGACCGACCAGGTGGCGGCCGGCATCCGCGAGGCGGTCGACGCGCATCGCATGGAACGCGCCCGGCCGCTCATCGTCGAGGTGCCCGGCCCGGAGGGTCGCCTGCCCGGCCGCAAGACCCTCCGCCAGTTCGTCCAGGAGGCGGTCGGCATCCGCATCGGACAGGAGCAGGAGGAGGCAAGGGCGTGACGGACGAGGGCGCGGACCCGCAGCAGGTCCTGACGGACGAGATCCTGGCCGACGCCCGCCGGCAGGCCGACCGGCTGCGCCGACGGGCCGAACGCGACGCCAAAGCGACGATCGACAAGGCCGAGCGCGAGGCCGAGACCGACCGCAGCGAACGCCTCGACAAGGCCCGGGCCGAGGCCGACCGCCGGCGCCGGCTGACCCTCGCGTCCGTCCCCGTCGAGGAAGGCCGCATGCGCGCCGCGCGCATCGAGGAGGTGCTGGAGGACATCCGCACGGCGGCGCGGGAGCGGCTCCTTGCCCGCGAGGGGTACGAGTACCGCGCGGCGCTGGTGCGCCTCGCGGCCGAGGCCCTCGCCGCCATGGAGGGCCGGACGTTCGTCCTGGAACTATCCGGGGCCGACCGCGACGCCCTCGGGCCGGACGTGGCGGCCGCCGTCCGCGACCGCGACGGCCGCGAAGGGCTCGATGTGGCGCTGGCGGCGGAGCCGGCGGACATCGCGGGCGGCGTCATCGTCCGCGACGCCGAGGGACGCCAGCGGTGGGACAACAGCCTCGCGGCACGGCTGGCGCGCCTTTGGTGGGCGCTCCGGCGCCGCGTGGCGGCGGATACGGGGTTGCTCGGCCGGCGGCAAAACAACAAACATGAACAAGAAATGATGAATGCTGAATGATGAAATGACCGGGCCTTCAGCCCGGGTGGGGTGTCATTCTGAGCGAGTCCCGGCGCGCCGGGACGAGTCGAAGAATCTCGCCGTGCGAAACGGCAGAACGGCAACGGCCACGGCGAGATGCTTCGCTCCGCTCAGCATGACAATCTTACGACGTCGCAACGCACAAGCGACACCTCAGAATGACAAACGCGGGCATGAGGTTTGCCCCGCCCAGTAAACGCCGAAGGGAGTCGCGCGGCATGAGTACCGACCTCCAGCAGGCCGAAGCGCGGGTCACGCGGGTGGCCGGGCCGATCGTCCAGGCCACCGGCCTGCGCGCCGCCGGCATGTACGAGGTCGTGGAGGTCGGCCCGAAGGGCCTCGTGGGCGAGGTCGTCCGCATCGACGGCGACGTCGGCACGATCCAGGTGTACGAGGACACGTCGATGCTCGGCCCGGGGGCGCCCGTCCGCCGGACGGGGGCGCCGCTGTCGGTCCGTCTCGGGCCGGGTCTGGTGGGAAACATCTTCGACGGCATCCAGCGGCCGCTGCGGGCGATCCACGACCGGCACGGGGCGTGGATTCGGCGCGGCGAGAAGGTGCCCCCGCTCGACACCGACCGCCAATGGCCGTTCGAGCCCAAGACCGAGGCGGGCGCCGACGCCCGGCCCGGCACGGTCCTGGGCGAGGTGGCCGAGTCGGGCCTGGTGGCCCACCGCATCCTCGTCCCGCCGGACGTCGAAGGCCGCCTGGCCTGGCTCGCCGAGGCCGGCGCCTACACCATCGAGGACCCCGTCGCCCGGGTCGAGACCGCCGCCGGCGAGCGCGAGGTCCGGATGGTCCAGTCCTGGCCGGTCCGCACCGCCCGGCCCATCACCGAGCGGCTGCGCGTGGCCGAGCCGCTCGTCACGGGCCAGCGCATCATCGACACGTTCTTCCCCCTGGGCAAGGGCGGGACGGCCGCCATCCCCGGCGGGTTCGGCACCGGCAAGACCATCACCCAGCACCAGTTGGCCAAGTGGTCCGACGCCGACATCATCGTCTACATCGGGTGCGGGGAGCGCGGCAACGAGATGACCGACGTCCTGCGCTCGTTCCCGGAACTGGTGGACCCGTGGGCCGGCCGGCCGCTCATGGAACGCACCATCCTCATCGCGAACACGAGCAACATGCCGGTGGCGGCCCGCGAGGTCTCCATCTATACGGGCATCACGCTGGCGGAGTATTACCGCGACCAGGGGCGGAACGTGGCGGTCTTCGCCGACTCGACGAGCCGGTGGGCGGAGGCGCTGCGGGAACTCAGTGCACGCCTGGAGGAGATGCCGGCCGAGGAGGGGTTCCCGGCCTCCCTGCCGGCGCGCCTGGCGCAGTTCTACGAGCGGGGCGGGGCCGTCGAGACGCTCGGCGCGGGGCCCGGCTCGGTCTCCATCGTGGGGGCGGTCAGCCCGCCGGGCGGCGACTTCTCCGAGCCCGTCACGCAGCACACCCGCCGGTTCATCCGCTGCTTCTGGGCCCTGGACACCGAACTCGCCAACGCCCGCCATTACCCGTCCATCCACTGGCTCCGCTCCTACAGCGAGTACACCGACGACGTGGCCGAGTGGTGGGACCGCCAGGCGCCCCAGTGGCAGACGCTTCGCGGCGAGGCGATGGCGGTGCTCCAGCGGGAAGAGCGGCTCCAGCAGATCGTCCAACTCGTCGGCCCCGACGTCCTGCCCGACACGCAGCGGCTCGTGCTGCTGGTGGCCGAGATGCTGAAGAACGGATTCCTCACCCAGAGCGCGTTCGACGAGAAGGACATGTATTGCACGCCGAAGCGGCAGGTGGCGCTGCTGAGGATCATCATGATGGTGTACCGGCGGGGGCGGGAGGCCATCCAGGCGGGGGCGCCCCTGGCCGAACTCCGCGCCCTGCCGTGCATCGCCGGCGTCATGCGGGCCAAGAGCGCCTACGGCAACGAGGAACTGGAAGAACTCGAAGCCTTCGAGGCCGGCGTCGCCGCCGACCTCGACGCGTTCGAGAAGAAGTACGCGAAGTAACGGCCAAACAACAATGATGAACAAGGAATGAAGAATGCTGAATGATGAGCGGACCGGGCCTGCGGCCCGGGTGGGGAGGTTGTCATTCTGAGGGAGCGACGTGACCGAAGAATCTCGCCGTGCGAACAGCAAGAACGAAAACGACCACGGCGAGATGCTTCGCTTCGCTCAGCATGACATCGCGAGGGCGCCGCACGCATGAGACGTGCAATGAGAGGCAAGCCGTGACTGACGAACCACAGACCATCCAGGACCGCGGCCTCGAGTACGTCGGCGCGTCGCGCCTCGACGGGCCGCTGCTCGTCGTCGAGCGCGTCGCGGGCGCCGGCTACGACGAGGTCGTCGAGGTGGCCGACCCCACGGGCCGGCGCCGCCTCGGCCGCGTCCTCGACGTCTCCGAGGCGCGCGTCGTCGTCCAGGTGCTGGAGGGCACGACGAACCTGGCGGGCGAGACGACGCGGACCCGGTTCCTGGGCGAGAGTTTCCGCCTGCCGGTCTCGGAACGCATGCTCGGCCGGGTCTTCGACGGCCTGGGCCGGCCGATGGACGGCGGCCCGCCGCCGCTCGCCCCCGACCGGCGGGACATCAACGGCCTGCCGATCAACCCGGACGCGCGGCAGTATCCGCGGGAGTTCATCCAGACGGGCATCTCGGCGATCGACGGCATGAACGCCCTCGTGCGCGGGCAGAAGTTGCCGATCTTCTCCGGCAACGGCCTGCCGCACGACCGCCTGGCCGCCCAGATCGTCCGGCAGGCCCGGCTGCTGGAGGAAGAGTCGGAGTTCGCGGTCGTCTTCGCCGCCATGGGCGTCAAGCACGACGTGGCCCAGTACTTCGTCCGGACGTTCGAGGAGTCCGGGGCCCTGGCGCGGGCGGCGATGTTCCTGTCGCTGGCCGATGCGCCGAGCGTGGAGCGGCTCCTCACGCCCCGCGCCGCCGCCACCCTGGCCGAGCACCTCGCCTTCGACCTCGGCCGGCACGTCCTCGTGCTGATGACCGACATGACGAACTACTGCGAGTCGCTCCGCGAGGTGGGCACCGCGCGCGGCGAAATCCCCGGCCGCAAGGGATACCCCGGGTACCTGTACTCGGACCTGGCCAGTCTGTACGAGCGGGCGGGGCGCATCGAGGGCTCCGGCGGGTCCATCACGCAGATGGCCATCCTGACGATGCCGTCCGACGACATCAGCCATCCCGTACCGGACCTGACGGGGTACATCACCGAGGGGCAGATCGTGCTGGAGCGGGACCTGTTCCAGCGGGGCATCTACCCGCCCATCGCCGGGCTGCCGAGCCTGTCGCGCCTCATGAAGGACGGCGTCGGCGAGGGATACACCCGCGAGGACCATCCCGTCCTGGCGAGCCAGTTGTTCGCCGCCTACGCCCACGTGAAACGGGTGCGCGGCCTGGCGGACGTGATCGGCGAGGAGGAACTGAGCCTCCTGGACAAGACGTACCTGGAGTTCGGCGAGGCGTTCGAGCGGCGGTTCCTGGCGCAGGAGGAGACCGAGAACCGGTCCATCCGGGAGACGCTGGAACTCGGGTGGGACGTGCTCTCCATCCTGCCGCGCGACCAGCTCCACCGCGTCAGCGAGGCGATGCTCGACGCGCATTATCGGGAGGAAGGCGAGGGGGAACGGCAAGACGACAATGATGAACAGGGAATGATACATGATGAATGACGAACAGGCCCGGCCTTCGGCCCGGCTGGGCGCGTTGTCATTCTGAGGGAGCGAAGCGACCGAAGAATCTCGCCGCGCGCACGGCAAAACGGCAACGACCGCGGCGAGATGCTTGGCCCGCCTCCGGCGGGTGAACTTCGCTCAGCATGGCAGGCTGCGCATGGCAACGAATGACCTGAAAGCCGCACCATGGCCAAACTGAACATCGCGCCGACCAAGTCGAATTACCTGGACCTCTCGCGCCGGCTCGAACTGGCCGAGGAAGGGTACGATCTGCTGGAGCAGAAGCGGCAGATCCTGATCTTCGAGTTGATGAGCCGCCTCGGCCGCGCCCGCGACGCCCAGCGCCGGGCCGAGGAGGCGATGGCGCGCGCCCACGCCGCCGTCGCCGAGGCCGTGCTCGCCGTGGGCGCCGAGGCCCTGGACCGTGCGGCCCTGGGGGTCTCGGTGGCGCACGAGGCCGAGATCGACGAGCAGAGCCTCATGGGCATCCGCCTGCCCGAGGTCGCCGTCACCAGCGAGGAGCCGGGGCCCCAGTTCGGCGTCGTCGGGACGGGGGCGGCGACGGATGCGGCGATGCGGCGGTTCGCCGAGGCCCTCCAGGTCCTCGGGGAACTGGCCGAACTCGAAAACGCCGTCCTGCGCCTCGCGCGCGAACTCCGCAAGACCCAGCGCCGCGTCAACGCACTCTCCAAGATATTTATCCCGAACTATAGCGAGACGATCGATTACATCGTGGACAGCCTCGAGGAACGCGAACGCGAATCGCTCGTCATCATGAAGATGGTCAAGGAGCGCCTCGCCGGCGAAGGCGAAGGGGGCAGCCGCCATGGCTAAACCGAGCATCCGGCACATCCTGGTCCTCGTGGACGGGACCGACGCCTCGTACCACGCCGCCGACGCCGCCATCGACCTCGCCCGCGACCTGGGGGCGAGCCTGACGGCCATGGCGGTGGTGGATACCGAGACGCTGCGGCAACTGCTGTCGGCCCGGATCCTCGTCGATGCCGAGATGGGCGAGTTCGAGAGCGAACTGGAAGAGTCCTCGCGCCGGCCACTGGCCGAGGTCGTCGACCGCGCCGCCGACCGCAAGGTCGTGGCCGAGCAGGTCCTCCTGACGGGCAACACCGAGACCATCGTGCCGCGCGAGGTTCGCGAGCGGGAGGTGGACCTGATCGCCCTGGGCGGGTTCCTGTCGAGCAAGGTTTCGCGCGACCTGCTCGCGCGCCAGCGGCAGCAGATCATCGACCGCGCCACCTGCCCCGTGCTGGTGGTGAAGTAGCGGCAAGCCACAAGCGACAAGCCGCAAGCCGCGAGCGAAGACCCCCTCTCCCTTGATGGGAGAGGGATGGGGTGAGGGTGAAGCAGATTGCGTGGCCCGGCCGGGGGGCGTCGCCGTGGCAGGGAGGAAACATGAGCGCGGCGGGTCTCCGTACCCGCCGCGGGTCCGGCCCGTTGTCATTGCGAGCGCGTCCCGGCGCGCCGCACGGCCGGACAAGACCGGCCGTGGCACGTGTCGGCGATGAAGGCCGCGCTCCGACTGTTCCATTGGAGGCAGCCCATGACCTTGCGATTGTGCCGCATGTTACCCGCCTTCGTTCTCTTCGCCTGCGTGATCGCGGCCGCTGCCATGGCAGGCGAGGCCGCCGAACCCGACATGGTCCCCTACACCATCGACTGGGCCAAGGCGGGGGAGAGTGTCGTCGACATGTCCCACTACCTCGACCCGCCGGCCGGCAAGGGCGGGTTCGTCCGGGTCGAGGGCGAGGATCTCGTGCGGCCGGACGGGAAGCGGCTCCGTATCTGGGGCATCAACGTGTGCGGGCCGAACGCCTTCCCGCCCAAGGACGTGGCCGCCGCCGTCGCCGACGACCTCGCCCGATACGGCATCAACGCCGTCCGGTTCCACCACATGGACAGTTCGTGGAGCCCGCTGCTCGATAAGTCCCGCAAGGACACGCAGCACTTCGACCCGGAAGTGCTTGACCGCCTCGACTTCTTCGTCGCCGAACTGGCGAAGCGCGGCATCTTCTCGAACCTGAACCTGAACGTCGGCCGGCGGTTCACGGCCGCCGACGGCGTCCGCGACGCCGAGTACCTGGGCTACGGCAAATCGGCCACGTACTTCAACCCGCGCCTGGTGGAACTCCAGCACGACTACGCCCGCAAACTCCTCACGCATCGTAATCCGTACACGGGGAACGAGTACCGGCACGAGCCGGCCGTCGTCACGGTCGAACTCGTCAACGAGAACTCCGTGCTCGAAGGGTGGGTGAACTGGCGGCTCGTCGGCAAGAACGTGGAGAAACCGGGCACGTGGACGCCCATCCCCGTTTCGTATGCCGAGGAACTCACCGACCGGTACAACGCTTGGCTGGCCGAGCATGTGCCGGCCGCGGACCTCGCGGCCATCCGCAAGGAGGCCGGCGCCGACCCCGTGCCGCGCCTGAAGCCCGACCGGTTCGCCAAGGCCTCCGCCCTGCGGTTCCGCACCGAGGCGCGGTTCTACATCCACCTGGAGGAGACGTTTTTCCGCGGCATGCGGCGCCTCCTGAAAGACGACTTGGGCGTGCGGATGCCCGTCGTCGGCACGGCCGACCACAGCGACCGCACGTGCGCTTACGCCCACGTCCGCAGCAACCTGATCCTGGACTACATTGACGGGCACGGGTACTGGCAGCACCCGCATACGCACGGCGAGTTCCGCATCCGGAACACGCCGATGGTGAACGACCCGCTCGACTCGACGGTGGTCCAGTTCGCCCGCACGCCGGTCGTCGGCCGGCCGTACACGATCAGCGAGACGAATCACCCGTACCCGGCGGAGTGGGCCTCGGAGGGCATACCCATCCTCACGGCCTACGCCCTCTTCCACGACTGGGACGGCATCTACTGGTTCACGTGGGGGGCCGGGCGGCTCCAGGACCGCAAGCGGACCTATCGCCGATACTTCGAGATATCCAATGATCCGGTCAAGATGACGCACCTGGCCGCGTGCGCGCCGCTGTGGCAGCGCAAGGACCTGGCGACGGCCAGGCGGTGCATCGTCCGCGCCTACACCGAAACGGAGATGATCGAGGGGCTGCGGATGGACCGGAAGGCGCGGCCGTTCTTCGACCCGGCCTTTCCGCGGTCGACGCCGCTCGTCCACGCCACGCGCTGGACGCCGGACGGCAAGGCGACGCCGTACCCGGAGGCCGCGCCGCTCGGCCGCATCGAGGCCGACACGGGTCAACTCGGCTGGTACGGGGCCGACGAGAAGCAGGGGCGGGTGGTCGTCGACTCACCGCACACGCAGGCCCTGGTCGGCTTCGTCGGCGAGGCGTCCCGGAGCCCGGCGAACCTGTCCGCGGCCATCGAGACGCCGTTCGCCACGGTGTATCTCACGTCTCTGGACGCGGGGCCGATTGAATCCGCCCGCCGGCTGCTCCTGGCGGCGACCGCGACCGCCGCCCACACGGGTTTCGAGTGGAACCCCGACCGCAAGACCGTGAAGCAGTGGGGCCGGTTCCCGACGGTCATCGAACCGGTGCGCGGCACGGTGACGCTGACGGGGCTGAAGGGCGGCGGGGCCGTCACCTATCAGCCGCTGACGGCCGAGGGCCGGCCGCTCGGCGACCCGCTCGAAGCCGAGGCGACGGACCGCGGCCCGCGCCTGCGCCTCGGCACCCCGCCCGCGACGTGGTACGTCGTAAAGGTGGCGCGGAAGCGGTAGGCCGCGGCGCGAAGGTTCCGGGGAGGCCCCCACCCGCGCCGGCCCGCCCGCGTTCGCCGGCCCGCTTGCGGGCCGCGTGCCGACCCCTCGTTGAACGCGCCGGGTGTCACCGGCGGCCCGCCTCCGGCGGGTAAACTTGCGCGCCCGTGCCCCATGTCCCCCCGCCAGGGACGGCAAGAGGGTAGCACCGGGCGTGAGCCCGGTGGACCGTCCGAGCCCCGCGAATCAATGAGCCCCGTCAGGGGATCAAGCGCACGGGATCATGTCTCGCGCAGAAGCCGGGCGCCGTGGAGGATGGTGACGACTTCCACCGCCTCATGTTTGAGCCTGTAGATGATGCGGTAATTGCCCAGCAGCCGCTCGCGGAGTTCGGCCCTTTCCATCTCGGGCACGATGCGTCCGGCCTCGGGATGAGCAGGGATGTCCTCGACCAGCGCCACGACTCTTGCCGCAAAGATACGCGCGTACTCGGGCGAATCGCGCGCAATGTAATCACAGAGGGCTTCCAGGTCGGCAGCCGCCTGGGGCGACCAGATCAGGCGAGCCATTTGCCGAGCCGTTCCTTGACCTGCTCGTGCGGGATGCCTTGGCCGTCGTCAAGTTGCCGAAGACCGGCCTCGATCTTCATCTGCACGTACAACTCGGCGATGATGTCGGCAGCGGTGGCGTCGTCCGGCATCTTCGAGATGATGTCAACGGCCTGCTCTTTGCTCGTCATGGGTCGACCTCCTGCGGGTGAATTGTAGCGGTGCACAACCGCAGAGGGCAAGCGTTTCCAGGGGGTCGCGACCGCGGCCACAGTCCGGTCACCCTGGTGTGGCAGACGGCAAGGGCCAAGGCGAGATTCCTCCGCTCGGCCCCCAAGGGTCTCGGTCGGAATGACATTCTTCAAACGCCCCGTGGATCGCCCCGCCTGCGTTACCTCGTTACTCCGTCACGGCGTTACGATGCTTGCCGCGGCACGCCGCGGCCTACGCGTCCGCCTTCTCGCCGTTGGCTTGCGGCTTGCAGCCTGCCGCTTGCAGCCGACCTCACTCGTGCCGCAGGGCCCGGATCGGGTCCATCTGCGCCGCGCGGTAGGCGGGGTACACGCCGCTGGCGACGCCGACGGCGATGCTCGTGCCGAGGGCGAGGATGACCGCGCCCGGCGTCACGACGGTGCGGCTGAGCGTGGAGAGGGCGGCCTCGCCGCCCACGCCCAGCATCGTCGCCGCCTTCGTCAGCAGTTGCGGGATGACGACGGCGAAGAGGACGCCGACCGGGACGCCGACGGCCCCGCCCACGCCGGAGAGGACCACCGTCTCGACGAGGAACTGGCTGATGATATCCTTCCGCTTGGCCCCCAGGGCCCGGCGGATGCCGATCTCGCGGGTCCGTTCGGTCACGGTGGCCAGCATGATGTTCATGATGCCGATGCCGCCCACGATGAGGCTGATGGCGGCGATCGAGACGCCCAGGATTGCAAACAGCCACTGCGTCCGCTCCAGGGCCTCCAGGCGCTCCAGCGGCACGCCCACCTTCCAGTCCTTCTTGTTCGGGTCGTGGAAGCGCTCGAGCAGCCCCGTGATGATGCGGGCGGCGGGGCGCACCTGCTCGGGCTCGGGCACCTTGACGGTAATCTCGTGGAGTTGGCAAATCTCGAAACTTCGCGTACCGGCCGAGCGGTCCATGAGGGTCTTGCCGAACCGGTGCCGGGCGGCCGTCAGCGGAATGTAGATGGTGCGGTCGTAGTCGCCGTCCTCGCCGCCGCCCGACGTCGTGCCGCGCTCCTCCATCACGCCGACCACGCGGTAGGTGTACTCGCCCAGCCAGAGGTTCCGGCCGACCGCGTCGGAGCGGGGGAAGAGTTTGCGGGCGATGCCGGCCCCCAGGACGCACACGTTGTCGATCTTGTGCTGGTCGACGGGCGTCAGCCACCGGCCCCGCGCCACGCGGATGCCGTACGTCTCGTCGTACCACGGGACGGTCCCGAGCACCTCGGCCCGTGTGCGGCTGGTCAGGTACCGGGCGACGACGGGGATGCGCCGGGCGGGGACGACCACCTCCGCCGTCGGGATGGACGACTGGATGCGTTCGGCGTCCTCGTAGGTGAGGCCGTAATTGATGGCCACGCCGCTCGAGGTGTCCTGCTCGGTGGTGGATTCGCTCTCGGCGGGCTTGACGGCCTCGACGATGATGTTCGTGGCGCCCATGCGGCGGACTTCCTCCTTCATCTTCTCGCCGATGCCGCGCACCACGGCCAGCGTCGCGATGACGGCCGTCACGCCGAACAGGATGCCGAGCATCGTCAGGATGCTGCGCCCGGGATGGACGAGCAGGCTTCGGACGCCCAGCCGGAGAATCTCGGTGGATTTGAAGGAGAGCATCTCGCGTTCACTCGGTCAGTGCGTTGGGATTGCAGGTTCTTGTGCGCAGCGGGTCTCCGTACCCACCGCGCCCGGATCGTCCATTTCGCTTCCGCCCGGCGGGTGCGGAGACCCGCCGCGCTCCCGACGGCGCGGCCCGCAAGCGGGCCGGCGAACATTGGCCGCGTTCCGCGCTCCTCTCGGCCCTGGAACCTCCGATTACCCTATCGGGGCCTCAGGCGCCGTCACGCCTCGCCATTCACGACCTTCCCGTCGGCCATGCGGACGACGCGGTGGGTCCGCTCGCCCACCTGCGGGTCGTGGGTGACGACGATGAGCGTCCGGCCGCGCTCGGCCAAGGCGTCGAAGAGGTCGAGGATGTCGCTGCCGGTGTGGGAGTCGAGGTTGCCGGTCGGCTCGTCGGCCAGGAGGATAAGGGGGTCGTTGGCCAGGGCCCGGGCGATGGCCACCCGCTGCTGTTCCCCGCCGGAGAGTTCCGCCGGCCGGTGCCGGGCGCGGTCGCCCAGACCGACGCGGTCGGCCAGGTCGGCCGCCCGCTCGCGGCGCACGCGGCGCTGGATGCCCTGGTAGAAGAGCGGCACCTCGATGTTATCCAGGGCCGAGAGTTGCGGAATCAGGTTGAACGACTGGAAGACGAAGCCGATCCGCCGGCCCCGCACCTCGCTGAGGGCGGCGTCCGAGAGGCGCGAGACGTCCTCGCCGCCCAGCACGTACCGGCCGCCGCTCGGCCGGTCGAGGCACCCCATGAGGTTCAGCAGGGTACTCTTGCCGGAGCCGGAGGGGCCCATGACGGCCAGGTAGTCGCCCTCCTCGACGGTCAGGTTCACGCCGCGCAGCGCGTCGACGGAGACGTCGGCGCTCATGCGGTAGGTCTTCGTGAGGTCAATGAGTTCGGCGAGGCTCATGGGGACCGCCCGGCGTTGGAGGAGTTGCGCCGTCCGCGCCCGCCGCCGCGGCCGTCGCTGCCCGTCCGGTTGCCGGGCCCCTTCCGTTCGGGGGCCGACTCCCCGTCCTGCCGGGCCTTCTGGAGTTGCCGGAGGATGCGTTTGCGCTGGTCTTCCGGGAGGTTCTTGAGATGCTCCCGCATCTGCTTCATCTGCTCGGGGGTCAGGTTCTTGAGGTCGGGCATCCCGCGCTTGCGCTCGGCGGCCTCGGCCGGCTTGTCCGGACGGTCGGCGCCGCCCTTGCCGGCGGGGGCGGCGGCGTTCCAGTCCTCGGAGGTCGTGCCGTGGGCCGGCGCGGCGCCCTCGGGCACGTCCAGGGCCGGGGCGTTTGTCGGACGGTAGAGGTACACGCGCTCGCCGGCCTTCAGGCCCTCGACGATCTCGGCCCGCCGCTGGTTCGAGAGGCCCACCGTCACGCGCCGCGTCTCGATGCCGCTCGGCCCGTCGACGTAGACCACCTGGAACCCCTTCTCGATGTGGACGGCCGAGATGGGCACCTGGAGGACGTCGTCGCGGCGGTCGATGAGGATCTCGACCTGGGCGCTCATGCCGGGCTTCAGCCCCTCGGGCGTTTCGTCCAGCGTAACCTCGGTCGTGTAGGTCTTCAGGCCCGGGTTCAGCCACCAGTTCGTGCGGTCGGGCATGACGGCGATCTTCGTGACGCTGCCCATCAGGCGCGCCTCGGGCAGGGCGTCGATGCGCACCAGGGCCCGGTCCCCGGTGTCCACCTGCTTGACGACCGACTCGTGCAGGCGGACCTCGACGTTCATCTCCGAGAGGTCCGGCAGTTTGATGAGTTCCTGTTGGTGCCGCACGGTGGAGCCGGCTTCGAGGGGCTCATCGTCACGGCGCCGGCCGCGGCCGGTATCGAAGACGACCATGCCGGGCTGGGGGGCGGTGATGGTGGTGGCGGCGAGTTGCTCGCGGACCTTCTCCAGGTTCGTCTCCTCCAGCCTGAGCGCCTCCCGCTTGTTCTCCAGGTCGGTCTCGGCGGTGTCGACGTCGCTCTGAGTCCGCGCGTCGACGCGGTCGCGTTCCCGGCCGGCCTCGAGCCAGTCGGTGTAGTACTGCTCGGCCATCTTGGGGAACTCGTAGCGGAGGAAGAGGTCGAGGGCGGTCCGGGCCTGGCCGAGGGCCACGTCCATGCGCTTGGCCTTCAGTTCGTCGGCCTCCAGTTCCATGCCGGTCACGTAGCCGCGGCTCTCGAGTTTGCGGGTCCACTCGACGGTGCTGTCGGCGCGTTTGAGTTCTTCCTCCGCCAGGTCGATATCGCTCTGGAGTTTGAGTTTCTGCTGGAGCGCCTCGCCGCCGAGACGCTCGTCGTTGACGAGGTCCTCGAAACCGGCCTCGCCCCCGGCACCGATGACGGCGTCGGCGAGGTCCGCCCCGAGGTATTTCCTCAGGTCGAGCAGGGCGAACTTGACGGCCAGGCCGGCCTCCGCCAGCAGGCTCTCGCGGGTGCTCTGGGCGATGAGGTACGCCTTCTCGGCCTTCTCGAACGCGGCCTTGGCGGTCTTGTACGTCATTTCCTGCGAGCGGAGTCGTTCCTCCAGGTTGGCCGAGTCCAGCCGGACCAGTTCGTCGCCCTTCTGGACCAGCGTGCCCTCCTCGATGACCCAGACGACGGTGCTCTCGCCCTCGACCTCGCACCGGACGACCGTGGAGCGCTTGGCGTCGACCTCGCCGCTCTCGGTGATGCTGACGATGAGCGGTTCGCGCACGGCGGGTGCCACCTTGGCGGCGGCGGCGGCGGGCCGGCCGGAGCCGCCGCCCATCCCGGCCCAGACGGCGATGCCGGCGGCCAGCGCCAGGACGGCGCCGCCGGCCAGCGCCAGCCGCACCCACCACCGCGACGTCCACGTCGCCGTCTCGGCCGACGCCGCTGCCGCGCTAGGGGCCGTTGTCGGTAAGGACCCATCCATGAATCTGTCCCTTCTCGTCGACCCGGAGGGTCCCGAGGTCGCGTGCGAATTGTAGGCGCGCGATGGTGTGATCGACCAGGGCCCGCGTCAGGGCGTTGCGGGCGTCGAGCAGAGCGGCCTCGGCGTCCAGGAGGTCGCGCTGCTCGACGCGGCCGGCCTGGAGCAGCAGGCGGGTCGACTCCACCCGCCGCTGGGCCAGCGTCACGCTCCGCCTCTGGATGTCGTAACTCTCGCGGGCCTGTTGAAGCCGCCGGTGCGCCTGCCGGACGTCCAGGACGACGTTGTCGCGGGCCTCCTCCAGGGTGCGGCGTGCGGCCTGCCGGGCCAGTTGCGTTTCGCGGAGGGCGTTGCGCTCCGACAGGCGGTCGACCGGCAGGTCGATGTCGAACCCGATGCTGTAATCGCCCCGGGCCAGGGCGATCCGGGCCGACTGGACCGTGTCGCTGCGGGGCGCGTAGCCGATGCTCGCCACCAGGTCCACGTCGCCCTTCAGGCCGTCCTCGGCCACCATGATCTTGCGGCCGGCGTCTTCGAGGGCCCCCTCGGTGTTGGCCAGGTCGAGCCGCGTGGCCAGTGCCGTCGCGGTGGCCTCCGGCAGGGGCTGCTCCGGATGCTCCAGGCCGGCCGCGCGCAGCCGGTCGAGTTGGTCCGGCACGAGGGCGATCTCGGTCGTCACCGGGATGCCGAGGGTCAGTTTGAACGCGTCGAGGGCGTTGATGTAGTTCTCGCGCGCCACGATCCAGTTGTTGTACGCGGTGAACTCGCTCTGGCGGGCCTGGTCGACCTCGAACTCCGCCAGCCGCTCGGCCTTGGCCAGCCACTCCGACTGCTGCCGGCCCCGCCGCAGGCTCTCGTAGTTGTTCCAGGCGTTCATGACGGCGTCGCGGGCCTGGAGCGTCTGGAGGTACTCCGAGGCCACCTGCACCGCGAACGTCTTCTCGAACCGCGCGAACGAGCGGATGGCGTACACGGCGTTCCGCTCGGCCTGGAGCAGGTTCTCCTGGACGACCTGCCGCCCCGCGCCCCGCCACAGCGGCTGGGCCAGCGAGAAGTCCAGCGCCGCGTCCACCGTGTCGCCGAGTTCCTTGTTCAGGTACTTCAGGGCGGCCACGCCCAGGCTCCCCGCCACGACCGCCCCGTCGGCCAACTGCTGCGACACCCCCACCTCCGCCCCGGGGTCCCACGACCGCACCCGGCCCGTGCCGTCCTGGAAGTCGCTCATGTGATCCACCGTGCCGGTGAAGGTCGGGTGCGGGCGGAACAGGTATCGCTGAAACGTCAGCGCCAGCGCCGAGAGGTAGACGTCCTCCTTCTGGGCCTGGTACCGTCGGCTGGCGGCGACGGCGACGCGGAGGGCGTCGGCCATCGTCAGGTGGACGGCGTCGGGGGTGGCCTCCGGGACGGGCGGCGGCAGGTCTTCGGGGATGATGTCCTCGAGGTCCGCCGGCGGCTGGTCGAGAAGGCGGTCCGCCTCGGCCCCCGGCCCGTCCGCGGCCGCGGGCAGCACACCCGGGCCCGGGACGGCCGGCGGCATCCCGGCCGGGCCGTCCGCGTCCGCCGGGTCTTGCGGCAGGTCCTGCGGCGGGGGTGCCGGCGCTTCGGCCGCGACGGACGAGGGGGCGACCTCGCCCGCGCCGGCCGCTTCATTCGGCGCGGCGGGATCGTCTGGAGGCGCGGGCGCATCGTCCTGAGGCGCGGGCGCGGCGGCGTCGGCTGCGGGGGCGCCCGCGTCGCGCGTCTCCCCGAGCACCTTGACGGGGTCCGGCCGCGGACGCACGTTGAACGGGCGGACCCGGCCGAGCGTGTCGGCTTCCTTCTCCGCCACGATGCCGTACACCTCGCGGTCGGCGTCGTGGGTGTACCAGTCGGCCGAGCAGCCGGCGAGCAGTGCCGCCAGGCCGAGGAGCAGGGCTATGGTTCGTTTGGCCATGCCAGGGTCCGTTGTGGGAGCGTCGGTCCAAATGGCCGATTGTACCGGGTTCGTCCGGAAATGCAATGGCGCCCACGGGCAGGGGCGGTCCGGCGTCGGCGCGCGGACTCTCCCCTCGCTCTCACCCCGTACAACGGTCGGGCTCGCGGCGGATTGCACGGAATCTTTGGTTCAACACCCAATTCCGGGGTCGCTCACCCTGGACCTCGGCGTGGCTGCGGCGAGGCACACCCTGGGGGAGATGCCCTCTCCCCCAGCCCCCCTCGGCCCATGCCCAACGCAAGCGGGGCAAGCCCCCCATCGGCGGCCCCCTTAAGCCCCTGGAGCCCCGTCGCGTCGGCGTCGGCCTCACCCGCGGCCCGAAGCCTGGAGGGCCGGCGCCGAGGCGACGGGGCGAAAGGGGCGCCCCCTGGCAGCCTCAGAGCCGAGGCAGAGGTCCTCTCCCCGGTAAGGGGAGTTGAACCGAATGTTCAGGCTTTGTTTTGACAGGCGGCCATGCGGCCCCGTAGAATGGCCGCCCGCAAATGTCTGCTGGGGAGGTCTGCGCGAATGAATCGGACGGCGATGTGGGTGCTGCTGGCGGGGTGCGCGGTCGGCCTGGCCACGGGCTGCCACCGCGAAGACGCCATGCGCCATTACGGGACGGGGTACCTGCACCTGGAGGCGGGGCACCTGGACGAGGCGATCCGCCAGTTCGAGTCCGCCATCGAACTGGACGATCGGCTGGCCCTGGCCTACGTCGGTCTCGGCGACGCCTACCGCGAGCAGGGCCGCTTCGAGAACGCGCTCGATCCGTACCGGACGGCCGTGGCGCGTCAGCCCCGCGAGTACACGTTCCACTACCGCCTCGGCCGGGTGTACCAGGCCCTGGAGCAGGACCAGGAGGCGGCCGGCACGTACGAGAACGTCGTCGACCTGAACCCGGACTACGTGCCGGCCCGCGTGAACCTGGGCGTGGTGTACTTCCGCCTGGGCGACCTGGCCAAGGCCGAGACCCACTCCGAGCAGGCCACCCAACTCGACCCCAGCCACGCCTTCGCGTGGTCGAACCTCGGCGCCGTCTACGACGCCCAGGGCCGCATGCACGAGGCCGTCGGCGCCTACCGCAAGAGCATCGCCCTGGACGACGACCAGGGCCCCGTCCACGTGAACCTCGGCACGGCCTACCTGAAGCAGGGCCGCTACGAGGAGGCCCTGGAGGAACTCAAGAAGGCCGCCGAGGTCGCCCCCGACGATCCCATCGTCCGCAAGCGGCTGGCGTTCGTCTACAGCAAGCAGAAGCGGTACGGGGCGGCCATCGAGCAGTTGCAGCCGATCCTGGAACAGGACCCCGACGCCTGGGACGTCCGGAACAGTCTCGCCGCCATCTACATGATTTTGTACCTTCGGCACCCGGACCAGGACCGGCTCCGCCTGAGCGCCCTGGAGGAATGGCACAAGAGCCTGGAGACGAATCCCGACCAGCCCTCCATCCGCCGCCAGGTGACGCAGTGGGCCAGGCCCGTGGCGCCGAAGCCGGCCCCGGCGGCCGAGGCCAAGGCGTCCGAGGCGAAGGGGGCGCCCAAGCCCGCCGCCGGGAAGAAGCCCGCCGAAACGAAACCGGCCGAAAAGAAGCCTGCCGAAGAGAAGCCCGAGGCCGAGAAGAAACCGGACGCCAAGAAGAAGCCCGCCGAGAAGAAACCGGAGGCCGAGAAGAAACCGGAGGCCGAAAAGAAGCCCGCCGAAGAGAAGCCCGAGGCCGAGAAGAAACCGGACGCCGAAAAGAAGCCCGCCGAGAAGAAGCCCGAGGCCGAGAAGCCGCCCGCGAAGAAGCCGGACGCCGAGAAACCGGAGAAGCCCGACGAGCCGAAACCCGACGCCGCCCCCGAGAAGAACGAGCAAGGCCAGGCCAAGCCCGAACTCAAGATCCCCAAGAACATCCTCGGCGAGGAGGAGTCCGAGAAGGACGAGGGCTCCGGGGACCTCTTCCTGAACCCCGAGGCGTTCGGCGGCGCCAAGAAGGGCGAGTCGAAGAAGGATTCGCCCGAGCCGTAACCGCCGGGTGCCTTGACGCGCCGGGTGCCACTGGCGGCTTGCCCGCCAGTGTGTTGAAAACGCACGCATCTTCACGGCCGCGCGGCCAAAGGCGCTCCGTCTAGCGATTCCAGCAGGAAGCCCCTCTGATGAGTGAGTCCGACCGTACGACCGTCCGCACCCGCATCGCGCCGAGCCCCACCGGCGAGGCCCACATCGGGAACCTGTACGTGGCCCTGGTGAACTGGGCCGTCGCCCGGCAGGCGGGGGGCCGGTTCCTCGTCCGCATCGAGGACACCGACCGCGCCCGCTTCGTCGAGGGGGCCGAGCAGGTCTTCCTGGACGCCCTTGCCTGGCTCGGCCTCGACCACGACGAGGGGCCGGACGTCGGCGGGCCCGCCGGCCCGTACCGGCAGAGCGAGCGGCTGGACGTCTACCGCGAGCACGTCGACCGCCTGCTCGCCGAGGGCCACGCGTACCGGTGCTTCTGCCCGCCGGAGCGGCTGGCCGAGGTCCGCCAGACCCGGCAGAAGGCCGGCCAGGCCACCGGCTACGACCGCAAGTGCCGCACCCTGCCGCCCGAGGAATCCGACCGACGGGCCGCCGACGGCGAGCCGCACACCGTCCGCCTCGCCGTCCCGATGGAGGGCCAGACGCGGTTCGCCGACGGCCTGCGCGGCGAGATCGTCATCGACAACCGCGAGATCGACGACCAGGTCCTCCTGAAGTCCGACGGCTACCCCACCTACCATCTGGCGGTCGTCGTCGACGACCATCTCATGGGCGTCACCGACGTGGTCCGGGCCGAGGAATGGATCGTCTCCACGCCCAAGCACGTCCTGCTGTACGGGGCCTTCGGGTGGGAACCGCCGCGGTTCCATCACCTGCCGCTGCTCAGGAACCCGGACAAGTCGAAACTCTCGAAGCGCGCCAGCCCCGTCAGCGTGGCGTGGTACCGGGCGGAGGGGTTCCTGCCGGAGGCCGTCGTCAACTACCTGGGCCTCCTGGGCCACTCGATGCCGGAGGGGCGGGAAATCTTCTCGAAGGACGAGTTCCTGGCGGCGTTCTCGACCGAAAGGCTCGTCACCTCCGGCCCCGTGTTCGACCTGGATAAGTTCGAGTGGCTGAACGGCCGGTGGATCCGCCGGCTGACGCCCGAGGCGTTGCTCGAGCGCCTGCGCGCCGAGACGTTCCTGCCGGAGGCGCTCGACGCGAGGTACGATGAGGCGCATCTGACGGCCATCGTCGCCCTGATGCAGGAACGGATGCGGCGGCTGTCGGAGTTCGCCCCCGGCGTCGGCTTCTTCGTCGAGCGCGAGCCGTACGAGGCCGACCTCCTCATCCCCACCAAGGGCAAGAAGAAGAAACCCACCCGGACGGGTCCCGAGACGCTCGCCGCCCTGGAGGAGATGAAGAAGACGATCGCGAACCCGCTCCTCGGGGCGGAGGTCGGCACGCCGTCCTCGCCGACCTCGCCCGGCACCGGCCGGTACGACGCCGCGGCCCTGGAACAGGCCCTCCGCGACCTGGCCGAGCGGCTCGGCTGGAAAGCGGGCGAACTCTTCGCCCCGCTGCGGGTGGCCGTGACCTGCCGGCGGGTCTCGACGCCGCTCTTCGAGACGATGGAGATCCTCGGCCGCCGGGAATGCCTCGACCGGATCGATGAGGCCATCGACAAGGCACGGTCGCTTCCGGACAGTGACGAAGTGACGGAGTAACGCAGTAACGCAGGCGCCGGGGGGCGGTGCCGCACGAATGGGGTGCCCGCGCGCCCTTTTAGCCGCGAGGCGCAGCCGAGCGGGTGGTTTTGGCGTAGCGATTCTTAACGCAGAGACCGCGGAGAGCGCAGAGGAAAGATAGAGAAAAGAAAAAACCAAAAGGCAAAGGAGAGAGACTGCCTGCGCCGGAGGCGCAGGCGCGACGGGCTTTCACCCTGCGCAGGGCACCGGCGCGCTGTCATTCCGAGCGAGTCCCGGCTTGCCGGGACGAGTCGAGGAATCTCGCCGTGGCTCAGGCTTGGGCCCTTTCGCATAACTCTAACAATAGAGCTCTTTGTTTGCTATGCTTCAGAGGGCCCCGGTTCTGACTCGTCATCTTCGTGATTCAAGAACGTCTCTGACATAAACTTGGCAGCCTCAAACGCTGGTGCCGCGGAACCTCGGGTCTTGTAGGTTTCAAGATTACTCGTCACGCTTTGCAGCAATCTCTCCGCGTCGGCATCCGACCTGCCACATTGGTAAAGGAATTTGCGCAACGTGTCGCGCCAGAAATTCAGCTCGCGTTCGTAATCAGTGATTTGGGATAGTAGCTGCAGCTTGATCTTTCCGCCTACTCTGCGCATTTCTCTGATCCCCTGCTGCCGGCGTGTTTCAGCGGCTTCAATATCTTTCTCAAGATCCGCGATTTTGTCCTTCTGTTGCGTGCTCTGCCGCTGAAGTTCACGCAGTTTCCCCTGCAGCCAAAACATGAGACCAGCATAGAATAGCGCATATATAATAGCGATGGGCAATACTGTTCGCGTTGCCCTGACAAGAGGGGCCCTCAATTTTTCGGCTCCCTTTCACTTCTGCGGAGGATTTAGCGGTTGAAAAAAGGCTCAACCTCTGCTTTGACAGCGGTTTACCAGGAACTCGCTGTCGGCGGGAGGTTGAGCCATGTACGTGCACGGCATTCGCCGGTTGTTTCGCTTCCCCGGCTACGTCGTTGACAAGATTACCGTCGGCGGCCGGATCGGCCAAGTCT
>JAWODB010000218.1:0-16313 GCA_046483505.1 Phycisphaerae bacterium | reverse complement strand
CCACCCTCGGGCCGGCCCTGCAAGCCAAATCGCGGCAGGCCCGTTCGACGGGGCTACGGCGAGAGCGGCTAAGCAGCGGCGCCGTTCGAGCCGGCTGCGGGAGCAGCCGGACATCACCATCCGGCAGGGCATGCGACACCGCGGATGAGGATAACCCGCCGCTCCCGCGGCGGGCTCGAACGGCAGCGGGTTCGACAGGCCTGTCGCGCACCCGCCCCGAAGGCGGCCTCGCGGCGAAAAGCGTTGACGGGCCGCCGGGCGGACCGTACGCTATACGTCTCGGATGGGGGCTTCCACGTGCGGACTCGGGTGAAGATCTGCGGCATGACGCGGCCCGAGTGGGCGCGCGCGGCGGCGGAGGCCGGGGCGGATGCCGTCGGCCTCATCTTTGCCGAGAGTCCCCGCCGGATCGGGCCGGAGGAGGCGGCCGGGATCATCGACGCCCTTCCCCCGTGGGTGGCCCCCGTGGGCGTGTTCGTCGATACCCCGCCCGCCGAGGTGCGGTGTCTCGTCGACCGGCTTCATCTGGCGGCCGTCCAGTTGCACGGAGACGAGCCGCCCGAGATGGCGGCCGACCTCGGCCCCGTGAAGGTCATCAAGGTGTTGGGCGTGGCCCCGGAGGCCGAGCCTTCGGCGGGACCGGGGCAGGCCCTCGATGCCGCCCGCCGCTGGCGCGATGCGGCGGAGGCGGCCGGCCGGGTCCCCGATGCCTGGCTCGTGGACGCCCGCGTGCCCGGCGGTCCGAAAGGCGGGACCGGCCGGACGGCCGACTGGTCGTTGGCCGCCCGCATGCAGGGGGAGGGCTTCGCGCCCCTCATTCTGGCCGGCGGCCTGGGACCGGAGAACGCCGCCGAGGCCGTCCGGGCCGTCCGTCCCTGGGGCGTCGATTCGTCCAGCGGGACGGAGGCGGCACCGGGCGAGAAGTCGCCCGAGAAGATCCGGGCGTTCGTCGACGCCGTCCGCGATGCGGACGAGTCGGCGTAAGACGATTCGCGGCGGCGGGTGCGACAACAGAAAGGTAACATGTCATTTCGACCGAGGCGTCGCCGGCGGCGACGCCGAGCGGAGAAACCTCGTTGTTGGGCCCAAAAACGAGATTCCTCGGCTCGCTTCGCTCGCTCGGAATGACATTCACCTGGCCTTATTGACGCATTCAGAATAGAGGGTTTCTTGCGATCGCACAGCGCCGCCGCCGGGCGGCGCGCAAACCAAGGAGCACCGAATGGCTCACGTGGCGCATGACGTGAAGGACCTCGGCCTGGCCGAGGAGGGCAGGAAACGCATCGAGTGGGCCGAGGGCAACATGCCGGTCCTGGCGAGCATCCGCGAGCGGTTCGAGAAGGAGAAACCCCTCGACGGGCTCCGCATGAGCGCCTGCCTGCACGTCACCACCGAGACCGCCAACCTCTGCCGCACCCTCAAGGCCGGCGGCGCGGACCTCCTCCTCTGCGCCTCCAACCCGCTCTCCACCCAGGACGACGTGGCGGCGGCCCTCGTGGCCGAGTACGGCATCCCCACCTACGCCATCCACGGCGAGGACAAGGACACGTACTACAACCACATCATCGCCGCCTGCGACCACAAGCCGAACGTCACCATGGACGACGGCTGCGACCTGGTGTTCACCCTGACAAGCGAGCGGCCGGACGACGCCGCCGACGTCATCGGCTCCCTGGAGGAGACGACCACCGGCGTCATCCGCCTGCGGGCGATGGAGGCCAAGGGCCAACTCAAGTTCCCCGTCATCGCCGTCAACGACGCCGACTGCAAACACCTCTTCGACAACCGCTACGGCACGGGGCAGTCGACGATCGACGGCGTCATCCGGGCCACCGACATGCTGATGGCCGGCAAGCGCGTCGTCGTCTCCGGCTACGGCTGGTGCGGCCGGGGCTGCGCCATGCGGGCCGCCGGCATGGGTGCCGTCGTCATCGTGACGGAGGTCGACCCGCTCCGCGCCATCGAGGCCACCATGGACGGATACTGGGTCATGCCGATGGCCGAGGCGGCCCGTGTTGGCGACCTCTTCATCACGACCACCGGCGACAAGGACGTCATCCGCGCCGAGCACTTCCAGGTCATGAAGGACGGCGCGGTGGTCTGCAACTCGGGGCACTTCAATGTCGAGATCGACATCCCGGGCCTCGAGAAGATGGCGTCCGGCGTCCGCAAGGACGTCCGCCGCTCGGTCGACGCCTACGACCTGCCCGACGGGCGGCGCATCTACCTGCTGGCCGAGGGCCGGCTCGTCAACCTCGCCGCCGCCGAGGGCCATCCCGCCGCCGTCATGGACATGAGTTTCGCCGTCCAGGCCCTGACGAGCGAGTGGGTCGTGGGGAACAAGGGCGACCTCGACATCCGCGTCCACGACGTGCCCCGCGAGGTGGACGAGTGGGTCGCCGCCATCAAACTCCAGACGATGGGCATCGCGATCGACACCCTGACGCCCGAACAGGAAAAGTACCTGCGGTCGAGCGAGTCCGGCACGTAAGGCGAACGATTGCGGATTGCGCAACCGCCACATTTAGCCGCCGGGCTTGCCCGGCGCGTAAGCAGGAGGACACCTCGCCCATGGCCGACGTCCGACCGTTCCGCGCCCTCCGGTACAACACCGATGATCCCCTCAGCCTGGCGCTGGTGACGGCTCCGCCCTACGACTGCATCAACGAACAGGAGCGGGACGAACTCCACCGTACCCATCCGCACAACGTGGTCCGCCTCATCCTCGGCAAGGACGAGCCCGGCGACGACGACACCCACAACCGCTACACCCGGGCCGCCGACTTCATCGAGAAGTGGAAACGGGCCGGCATCCTCGTCCGCGACGCCGACCCGTCCCTCTACCTGTACCAGCAGGAGTTCCATATCGAGGGGCGGTCGTACCTGCGGGAGGGGGTCCTGGCCCGCGTGGGGCTGGAGGAGTTCGGCACGGGCAAGGTCTTCCCGCACGAGGAGACCATGGAGGCGCCGTTCCGCGACCGGCTCCGCCTGCTCCGCACGGTGCGGGCGAACCTCTCGCCCATCTTCTCGCTCTACCCGGACCCGGAGAACCTCGTGCCGGACCTGTTCCACGAGGTCGTCCGCGGCGAGCCGCTTGCGCAGACGGTGGACTCCGACGGCGTGGTGCACCGGCTGTTCGCCTCGTCCGACCCGGGCCTGGCGGAGCGCGTGGCCGAGGTCATGGCCGAGGCGCCGATCTACATCGCGGACGGCCATCATCGCTACGAAGTGGCCCAGGCGTACCGGCGCCAGTTGCAGGAGGAGGGCGAGGACGTCGGGCCGGACCATCCGGCGGGCGCCGTCCTGATGCTGTGCGTCTCGATGCACCATCCGGGCCTGGCCGTGCTGCCGGCCCACCGTGTGCTCGAGGGGGTGCCGGACCTGGAGGCCGACCGCCTCCGCGAGACCAGCGGCCGCCACTTCGAGTGGCAGGAACTGGACGGGGCCGAGGCCACCAGCGCCCGCCTGCGCGAGCGGCTCCAGCAGGCCCCCGCCCATTCCATGGGCCTCTGGACCCGCGACGCCTCCAAGGCGTTCCTCCTCACGCTGAAACGCCTGGACGTGATGGACCGCCTGGCGCCGGAGATGTCGAAGGCGTGGCGGCGGCTGGACGTGGCCATCCTGGAACGCGTCCTCCTCGGCGAGGACCTGCCCGAGGCCGTCGCCGACACGACCGGCCTCGAGCGACGATACGTCCACCTGGCCCAGCAGGCGTTCGACGCCGTCCACGAGGACGGGGCCGACGCCGCCGTCCTCCTCAAGCCGCTGCCCGTCCAGAGCCTCCAGGACGTGGCCCGGACGGGCGAACGGATGCCGCCCAAGTCCACCTACTTCTACCCGAAGGCCCTCTCGGGCCTGGTGATGAATCCGCTGGATTGAAGCCAGTACCTGAGTACGGGTGTGTTGATTCGCCCTGTGTGTTTGGCAGCCGGCGGGTCCTTTTGTCATCCTGAGCGCCGCGAAGGATCTCGCCGTGGGCCGTTTGCCGTGGCTCGCGGCTCGCAGCCCGTGGCTTGTCGCCGTTGCCGTTTTCCCTGGTTTCCCGCCGTTGTCGTTTGCCGTCCTTTGCGTCTTGGCGGCTTTGCGTGAGGCCGCCGTTGCCGTTTGCTTTGGCTCATGGCTCGCGGCTCGCGGCTTTCCTTCGTTGTCGTTCGACTTTGGACCTTGGACTGCCGTTCGACTTTGGACGGCCGTTGAACCTTGAACTCGGTCCGTTTCGTCTTATAATGCGTTGTTGCCAACCTGTGGGGCCGTAGCTCAGTTGGGAGAGCGGCTGGTTCGCAATCAGCAGGTCAGGGGTTCGAATCCCCTCGGCTCCACCATTGTCAGGTCATGACAAGCCGTGCCAAGTGGCGACACCTGCGCCACTTACGGTTCTTCCGCCGCTCCCCTTACCTAACACTCGATCCTGGCGAGTGATGACAAGTGTTGGCGTACCGGGGTATCTGCGCGCTGAAAATGCGCTGAAAGAACCGGGGCCGGTTCAGGGCTCGGCGGCACCATTTGGGCTGTGCGGCCACCGTCGCTTCCTCGTGATCTACAGTCGATCTGTCTAGCGTGGGCGAACGGTGCGGCGGCGGGAGTGTTGGCACTGCGGCAAGCGGATGACGACCTGGGGACAGGCCATGGTGTAATCGGTTGCCCTCGTCCCGGAGCAATGGCATAATGGTCCCGGCATTCGTTAGGGGGTCGCCGTGACACTTCCCCGCAAAATCCTGATCGGCTACGGCATCGCCCTGAGTCTGACGGCGGTGGTGCTGGGGTGGGCCGTTTTCAACCTCGTGCGCCTGGGCCAGGCGAGCGACGCCATTCTGCGCGAGAACTACCGGTCCATCCTGGCGGCCGAGAACATGATCGACGCCATCGAGCGGCAGGACAGCGCCACGCTGCTCGTCATGCTCGACTACGCCGACGAAGGGCTCAAGCAGTTCAAGGAAAACGAGACGCACTTTCTTCTGTGGCTGGGGCGGGCCCAGGACAACATCACGATTGCCGGGGAACGCGAGATCCTGGAGGCCATTGAAGGCGGTTATGCCGAGTACCTGGAATCGTTCTCGCGGCTGCGGCAGATGCGGCGGGAGCCGTCCGGCGAGGCGGCGGCGTTCTACCACGAGACGGTCCTGCCCGCGTTCAAGACGGTGCGGGACCAGTGCGCGCGGCTGCGCGAAATCAACCAGGAGACCATGTTTGCCGCCAGCGAGCGGGCCGGGACGGTCGCCGGCCGGGCGATCTGGTCCACGGTCGGCGTGGGGGCGGCGGCGGTGATCGCGGGGCTGGCGTTCAGCCTGGTGCTGTCGCGCCTGCTGGTGCGACCGCTGCGGCAACTGATCGCCGCCACCGAGGAACTGGCCGAGGGGCGATACGACGTCCGCGTGCCGGCCGGCTCTTCGGACGAGGTCGGTACGCTGGCCACCGGCTTCAACACGATGGCGGCCAAGTTGAAGGCGTATCACAACCTGAACATGGAACGAATGGTGGCCGAGCAGCGCAAGAGCCAGGCCATCCTGCGGAGCATCGAAGAGCCGATCATCGTGGTCGACCTGGACTTCAAGGTCACCAACATCAACGCCGCGGCCGCCCACCTGCTCGGCGCCGAGACGGACGCGGCCGAGGGGCGGCACTTCCTGGAACTGGTCAAGAACGAGCGGCTGTTTGAGTATCTCCAGAAGACGGTCGAGACGGGCCAGCCCCCCGCCGTGGAAGACGAGAAGCGGATCCTCAGCGTGGGCGAAGGCGACCAGGCCCGACACTACTTCTTCTCCATCACGCCGGTCCACAGCCAGGAGGGCGGCCTGGCGGGGGCGGTGCTGATGCTCCGCGACGTGACGCGGCTGAAGCAGCTCGACCGCCTCAAGAGCGAATTCGTCATGACGGCCTCGCACGAACTCAAGACCCCCCTCCAGAGTCTCGGCATGAGCATCGACCTGCTCCAGGAAGGCGCCGCCGAGAAGTTCACGGAAAAGGAGCGGCAACTCCTGGAGACCGCCCGCGAGGAACTCCAGCGCCTCAAGGCCCTCATCAGCGATCTGCTGGACCTGTCGAAGATCGAGGCCGGCAAGGTCGAGATGGAGGTGGAGCGGCTGCCGGTCTCGGCCCTCGCCCAGAAGGCCGTCGGCGTCTTCAAGGAACAGGCCGAGCAGCAGCAGGTGGACCTGAAGGCCGAGGTGCCGGACGACCTGCCGGAGGTCCGCGCCGACGCCAACAAGGTGACGTGGGTGCTCACGAACCTTATCTCCAATGCCCTGCGCTACGTGGGCGAGGGCGGGCACATCACGATCTCGGCCGAGCCGGTGGGCGAGTGGGTCCACGTGTCGGTGGCCGACGACGGCGAAGGCATTCCGCCTGAATACCAGAGCCGCATCTTCGACAAGTTCGTCCAGGTCAAGGGCGAGAAGAGCGTCGGGGGGACGGGGCTGGGCCTGGCCATCTGCAAGGAGATTATCCGTGCCCACAAGGGCACCATTTGGGTAGACTCGACGCCCGGCGAGGGGAGCACCTTCACGTTCACCTTGCCGGTCGCGTCCCAAGAGTAGGAGCCTCGCCATGGAAGCCAAGCCCGTGCTGATCGTGGACGACGAGAAGAACATCCGCCAGACGCTTTCCCAGGCCCTGGAGAGCCTGGACCTGGAGACGGCCACGGCCGTCAACGGGGAGGAGGCCCTGGCGCAACTGGAGGAGAAGCCGTTCGGCCTGATCCTGCTGGACCTGAAGATGCCGGGCATGGACGGCATGGAGGTGTTGCGGCAAGTCCGTGAGATGCGGCCGGACATCAAGGTCATCATCATCACGGCCTACGGGACGGTCGAGTCGGCGGTGGAGGCGATGAAACTCGGGGCGGTGGACTTCATCGAGAAACCGTTCGCCCCGAAGGACATCCGGGACCTCGTCCAGAAGGTGCTGGACCGCGAGAGCCTGGAGGCCGAGGCCGCCGACGATTACGAGTCGCACATCGAACTGGCCAAGCGGTGCATCACGGAGCGCGAGTTCGGCGCCGCCCGCGAACACGTCAAACAGGCCATTGCCATCGATGCATCCAAGGCCGAGGCCTTCAACCTGATGGGCGTCCTCCAGGAAATCGGCGGCGACCGGC
Source organism: Phycisphaerae bacterium (assembly GCA_046483505.1). Classification (GTDB taxonomy): domain Bacteria; phylum Planctomycetota; class Phycisphaerae; order FEN-1346; family FEN-1346; genus BS750m-G62. The sequence goes on along the minus strand of JAWODB010000218.1, from coordinate 9,223 downwards.
TCGAGGCGCTGAAGAGCTACCGGGCGGCCCTGTCCATCGACCCGACCTACAAGCCGGCCGACCAGAACCTCGACCGCGCCGCCAGCATGCACCCCGACGGCAAGTTCGTCCTGGAGGAGAAACCGGACCAGGACGAGGAGCCGGAAGAGCCTCTGGGGAACCTCTAGATGGCCGAGCACCAGTACATCATCATCGTCGGGTGCGGCCGGCTGGGGTCGCATTTGGCGAACGAACTCAGCCACCACGGCCACAGCGTCGTCGTCATCGACGCGGAGGGGGCCTCCTTCGGCGCCCTCTCGCCGGAGTTCAGCGGCTTTCGCCTGGAGGGTGACGCCACGGAGCCCTCGGTCCTGAAGCAGGCGAAGATGGACCAGGCGGACCTGGTCATCGCCACCACCCGCGAGGATAACATCAACCTTATGGTCGCCCAGTTTGCCCTGAAACTGCACGGGGTCCCGCGGGTCATGGCCCGGGTGTTCGACCCGAGTCGCGAACAGTTCTATCGCACCCTGGGCATCGATACGATCTGCCCCACCTCCGTGGCGGCCGGCCTGTTCCTGGAATCGCTGACGTCCGCGCCCGATTCCGCGGCGGAGGAAAGCACCCCATGACTGTTCTCGTCATCGGCGGCGGCAAGGTCCTGTACTTCCTCTGCCGCACCTTCATCGCCAAGGGCCACGAGGTGACCGTCATCAACCGCGACCACGACGAGTGCGTCTGGCTCGCCCGGCACCTGAAGGCCACCATCGTCGAAGGCGACGGCAGCGATTCCGGTATCCTCGAGGACGCCGGCGCCGACGCCGCCGACGCCCTTATCGCCGTCACTCCCAACGATCAGGACAATCTCGTCGTCTGCCAGTTGGCCAACCGGTCGTTTCACGTGCCGCGCGTCCTCGCCCTCGTCAACGACCCGGACAACGAGGAGGCGTTCCGCCGCCTCGGCGTGCCGGCGGTGTCGACCACGCACACCATGGCCAGCCTCATCGAGCAGCGGGCCGCCCTGGACGAGATCACGAACCTGATTCCGGCGGCCGAGGGCAAGGTCAACATCAGCGAGGTCGCGCTGAAGCAGGCCTCCCCGCTGGCCGGCCACCAACTGGCCGAGGTGGCCCTTCCCGAGAATGCCCTCGTGGCCTGCGTCATCCGCGGCGAGGAGGCCATCATTCCCCGCGGTGGCACCCAACTGCAGGTCGGCGACCGCATCGTCGTCATCACCTTGCCGGAAAACCACGGCGCGGTGCTCAAAGCCATCACCGGGGAGGAAACCTGACGGGGACCGCTCGTGCCGCGCACCGACGAACTCAGGCAACGATACCGTGCCATCCTCTCCTACACGGGAGTGGTCCTGCTCCTCGGCGCCGGCCTGATGGTGGCGCCGCTGCTGGCCCTGCCGGCTTACCCGCGGCGAATCGACGAGGCGTGGGCCTTCCTCCTGCCCGCCGGCGCGATGGCCGCCCTCGGGCTGGCAGCCTGGCGCCTGCTGCGACCGCGCCGGCAAGTCGTCCTGTCGGTTCAGGAAGGCGGCGTCATCGTCCTGCTGAGTTGGGTCCTCGTCTCGCTCTTCTCCGCGGTTCCGTTTCTGGAGGTCGCCGACCTGGGCGCGACCCAGGCCGTATTCGAGGCGGTCAGCGGATGGACGACGACCGGCCTCTCGGTGGTGGACGTGACCCGCGCCTCGCCCTTCGTGCTGCTGTGGCGGAGTATCATGCAACTGGCCGGCGGGGCGGGACTGGCCATCATCATGCTCTCGGCCCTGACCGGCCATTCGGGGCCGGCGCTGTCGGTGGCGGAGGGACGCCAGCAACTCGTGCCCCACGTCCGCCGGTCGGCCAAACTCGTCCTGATGATCTACACCGGCTACGTGGTAGTCGGTGTGCTCGCCCTCGCCTCGGCCGGCATGGGCTGGTTCGACGCCGTCAACCACGCCTTCGCCGCCGTCTCGACCGGGGGGTTCTCCACGCAGCCCGAGAGCATCGGCCACTGGGACTCCGTGGCCGTCGAGGCTGTCACGCTTCCCCTCATGCTGCTCGGCAGCCTCAACTTTGCGACCGCGTGGCTCCTGCTTCGGGGCAAGGCCCGCCACGCCCGCCGCAGCGGCGAGGTCCGCCTCGCGGCCGTCCTGATCCCGGTGGTCGCCCTGCTGCTGTTCCTGCTGACCTGCCGCGGCCTGTACCCGGCCCTCGGCAAGAGCGTCCGCGTCGCCGTCTTCGAAACCGTCACCGCCTTGACGACCACCGGTTTCTCCACCGTCGGCTACGGCCAGTGGAACGCCTTCGGCTGGGTGGTGCTCATCGTGCTGATGCTCATCGGCGGCGGCACGTGCTCAACGGCCGGCGGCATCAAGCAGTATCGCGTCTACCTCCTCGTCAAGAGCCTGGTGTGGGAACTCCGGCGATGGCTTCTGCCGCGGGCCGCCGTCGTCGAGAACACCGTCTGGGAAGCCGACCACCGCGTCACCGTGACCGACGCCCGCCTCCGCCAGATCGGCACCTTCGTATTCCTCTATCTCGCCACCCTGGCCGCCGGGACGGCCATCCTCGCGGCTCACGGCTACGCGCTGAAGGACGCGCTGTTCGAATACGCCTCGGCCATCGGCACGGTGGGCCTGTCGGTCGGCGTGACGTCGGCGTCGGCGCCGGTGGGGGTCTTGTGGGCCGAGATCGTCGGCATGTTCCTTGGCCGCCTGGAGTTCCTCGTCGTCCTGGCCAGCGCGGCCAAACTCGCACGCGACGCCTGGACGATGGCCCGGTCCGCCGAATCGACTTCCCGTGTGGCCTGAGACGGCCTGAATTTGGGGCGAAGGGAGGTCGTATCAGGCCTTCTCCGGCTGCCGGGACTGGAGAGAGGTCGTACCGGGAACAAGCCCCGGCAACCGCGACAGCGCCGACCGTTCGTCCTCGATGAACGTGTGGGTGTAGTGGTCCATGGTCAGCGTGATGGTCGAGTGGCGGGCCAGGCTCTTCGCCACGGCGGGGGCGACGCCCGAGCGGGCCAGCCGCGTGATGAAGGTGTGCCGGAGGGCGTGGAAGTCCACGACGCGACCCGAGGCGTCGGGCGTGGCAAGGAAGCCGGACTTCCTCCGTTCCCGCCGTTCCTTCCGGTCCCGTGTCTCCCGAATCCACCACGCCCGTGCCTTACGGAGGTCGGCCCGGAGCATCTGGGCACTTTTCCCCGGCACGGTGAAGAGGGATTCTTTGGCGGTTCGGCCCGCGGTGCAGGACCCAGCCGAGGGCGATCTGCCGCCAGACCTCGGCCGTCGGCGCGGTGAACACGCAGCAAAGCTGAAGAAGCAGGGCGTTCCATGCCGATACCCACGATGCCGTATCCATGCCGGCCTCCCGTGTGATGGCCTTGACACCTATCACATCGGATGGTCGGCATGTTTATTATGACCTTAATTGGGCCCGAAAACGGCTAAAGTCCACAGAATGACAAGTCAGGCGATTGGTCGTTATGGATTAGTCGCGGCGATTGGCGGCCCGCTTCCGCCGGTCCGGCAGACTGAACACCACCGCCGCCACCACCAGGCACACGCCCGCCGCAAGCGCGCCCATCCGCCACGGCCGGTCCGCCCACGGCGACAGGAGGGCGATGAGCGGCGGCACCTCCCAATGCAGCGTGCCCTTCGCCCGGCTCTTCCGCGTCGGCTGGCCGGGGGCCGGCAGCGGCGTCTCGCCCGGACGCACGATCTTCAGGTCCCGCCGGACCACCCGTTCGGCGTACGCCGGGTCCGACTCCAACGCCTGCGCCGACGCCGCCAACTCCTCCTGCGTCGTCCGCAGCGCCTCGACCTCGGCCTCCATCACCTGGCAGTGATGCTCAATGCGGATGCGACGCCGCGCCTCCGGCCCGAGCACCGCCAGGGCCACCAGCCCCACGCCCACCAGGCACATCGGCCAGAACACCCACGGGCTGCCCAGGATTCGCGCCACCCACTCCGACGGCCTCAGGCGTTCTTCCACGGCACCCTCCCGTAGACGGCGGACGAACCGAGTTCCTCTTCCATACGCAGGAGCCGATTGTATTTGGCCACGCGCTCGCCCCGGCACGGGGCGCCGGCCTTGATCTGCCCGCACCCCGCCGCCACGGCCAGGTCCGCGATGGTCGTGTCGGCGGTCTCGCCGGACCGGTGGCTGACCACGGCCGTGTACCCCGCCCGGTGCGCCGTCTCGATGGCCCCGAGCGTTTCGGTCAGCGTGCCCACCTGGTTCACCTTGACGAGGATGCTGTTGGCGGCTCCCGCCTCGATGCCGCGTTCGAGCCGCCGGGTGTTCGTGACGAACAGGTCGTCGCCGACGAGTTGGACGGCGCCGCCCAGGCGCTCCGTCAGCCGCGTCCATCCGTCCCAGTCGTCCTGGGCGAGGCCGTCTTCGATGCTGACGATCGGGTACCGCTCGGTCCAGTCGGCCAGGAGGTCGATCATCTCGTCGGCGGAGAGGTCGCGGTCGTCGGCGGTCAGTTTGTACCGGCCGGCGGCGTAGAACTCGCTGGAGGCAGGGTCCATCGCCAGGGCGAGGTCGCGGCCGGGCTCGTAGCCGGCGTTCTCGATGGCCTCGACGACCAGGCGGAGGGCCTCCTCGTTGCCCTCGGCCAGCGGCGGGGCGAAGCCGCCCTCGTCCCCGATGCCGGTCGGGTACTCGCGGTCGGCGAGCAGTGCCTTCAGGGCGTGGTACGTCTCGACGGCCGTCCGAAGCCCTTCGCCGAAGGAGGGGGCCCCGACCGGCACGACCATGACCTCCTGGAGGTCGATGTTCCACCCCGCGTGGGCGCCGCCGTTCAGGATGTTGCACATCGGCACGGGCAGCGTCCGGGCCGTCGGTCCGCCCAGGTACCGGTAAAGCGGGAGGCCGGCCTGGGCCGCCGCGGCCCGGGCGACCGCCAGGCTGACCGCCAGGACGGCGTTCGCCCCGAGGTTCGTCTTGTTCGGCGTGCCGTCCAGCGCGATGAGCGTATCGTCCACGGCGGCCTGGTCGCGGGCGTCGAGGCCCGTCACCTTCGGTCCGATGAGCATCCGGACGTGGTTGACGGCCTTCGTGACGCCCTTGCCGAGGTAGCGGCTGGGGTCGCGGTCGCGGAACTCGATGGCCTCGTGCTCGCCGGTGGAGGCGCCGCTGGGGACGGCCGCGCGGCCCACGGCGCCGCCGTCGAGTTCGACCTCGGCCTCCAGGGTGGGGGTGGCGCGCGAGTCGAGGATCTCGCGGGCATGGACGCGCGATATCGTGAACGCCGTCACGGCCTGGACTCCCCGCGCAGACGGCCCTCGTGCCCCTCGCCGGTCGGTGGACTGCCCGTTTTATCGGACGTTTCGGCCGTGCCACTTCACCCGAACGCGGCGTCGGACGCAACCTTTTTCGCCGGGCGGGTGACATGCTTTCGCAACGTCGCGGAAGCATGCCACCCACCGGCCGCCAGGCGGGCTTTTGCATTGAATCACCCCCGGCGCCGGCTATAATCCGTTGCCGTTCGGCGACCCGTCGCGCACCTGGTTGCAGTGTGCCGCGAGGAAGGAAAGGAGACCGGATGTACAAGCAGCGCCTGTTCGCCCCCGGACCCACGCCGGTGCCCGAGGAGACCCTCCTGGAACTGGCCCGGCCCATGTTCCACCATCGGACGGGCGAGTACCGGAAGATGCTCGAACAACTCACCGGCGACCTCCAGTACATCCTCCAGACGGGACGGGAGGTGTACACGATTACCGGCAGCGGCTCGGCCGCCATGGAAGCCGCCGTCGGCAACCTCGTCGGCCGGGGCGAGACGATGATCGCCGTCCGCGGCGGGAAGTTCGGCGAGCGGTGGGCCGACCTCGGCCAGGCCTTCGGCGCCAGCGTCGTCACCCTCGACGTCGAGTGGGGCACCGCCGTCACCGCCGACCAGATCGCCGACGCCCTCCAGGCCAACCCGGAGACCGTGGCCGTCTTCATCCAGCACTGCGAGACCTCGACCGGCACGGCGTGCGACGTGGAGGCCATCGCCGCCGCCGTCGCCGAGACCGACGCCTGCCTCGTCGTGGACGGCATCACGGGCGTCGGCGCGCTGCCGTACCGCATGGACGACTGGGGCGTGGACGTGACGGTCGTCGGCAGCCAGAAGGCGCTGATGCTGCCGGCCGGCCTGGCGTTCATCGCGTGCAGCGAGAAGGCATGGGCAAAGATCGATGCGACCGACGCCCCCGCCTACTACGTGGACCTGAAGGCGTACCGCAAGAGCCTGGCCAAGTGGGATAACCCGTGGACGCCGGCCAACGCGATGGTCCGGGCGGCGCTGAAGAGCACGGGGCTCATCCGGTCGCAGGGCATCGAGACGGTGTGGGCGGAGACCCGCCGCCGGGCCGAGGCCACCCGCGCCGCCGCCAGGGCCCTCGGCCTGGACCTCCTCTCGTCGAGCCCGTCGGACAGCGTGACGGCCGTCAAGGTGCCGGAGGGCATCGACGGGGCGGCCCTGCCGACGACAATGGCCGAGGCGTTCGGCACGCGCATCGCCGGCGGGCAGGCGCACCTGAAGGGCAAGATCATCCGGTTCTCGCACATGGGGTACCTGGACGCGTTCGACGTCCTGGCGGCGGTGGCGGCCCTGGAGATGGCCCTGGCGCGCCTGGGGGCGGACGTGGACTTCGGCGCCGGCGTCGCCGCCGCCCAGAAGGTTCTGGCAGGCGGCACCTGACGGGGCGGGCCTGCATTGGCGCAGTGAGCACGAAGGCGTCCTGAGCGCGGCGGGTCTCCGTACCCGCCGCGCTGGAAGACGGTGTGTGTGTTCGGCGCGGTGGGTGCGGAGACCCACCGCGCAAAAGGGCCTTGGAGCCCTGGCATGGGCGTGGCGCTCCCCCGAGACGCACGCAGCAAGGGGCAGACGATGAAGATCCTCGTTTCCGACAAACTCGCCGACGAAGGCATCGAGATCCTTCGGTCCGAACCGGGCGCCGACGTCGACGTCAACACCGACCTCTCGCCGGAGGACCTCAAGCAGGTCGTCGGCCGGTACGACGGCATCTGCGTCCGCAGCGGCACGAAACTGACCGCCGACGTCCTCGCCGAGCCCGGCAACCTGAAGGCCATCGCCCGTGCCGGCGTCGGCGTCGACAACGTGGACCTGCCGACGGCCACGCGGCACGGCATCGTGGTGATGAACGCGCCGGACGGCAACACGCTCTCGACGGCCGAACTGACGATCGGCCTCATGCTGGCCGTCAGCCGGAACGTCGTCCCCGCGTGCAACAGCCTGAAGAGCGGCGAGTGGAACCGCAAGGCCTACAAGGGCAACCAGGTGGCCGGCAAGACCATCGGCATCATCGGCCTGGGCCGCATCGGCACCGCCGTCGCCAAGCGGTGCCTGGGCCTGGGGATGAAGGTCGTCTGGTACGATCCGTTCATCGCCGGCACCCCGCCGGACCTGGCCAAGGAGATCCGCCTCGTCGACAACGTCGACGCCCTGATCGCCGAGGCCGACTACCTGACCGTCCACACGCCCATGAGCGACGAGACGCGCGGCATCATCGGCAGAGAGGAACTGGCGCGGCTGCCGGAGGGCGCCTACGTCATCAACGCGGCGCGCGGCGGCATCGTCGACGAGGACGCCCTGCTCGAGGCGCTGGAGTCCGGCCACCTGGGCGGGGCGGCCCTGGACGTCTACCCCACCGAACCGCCCGAAAACCGGGCCCTCGTCGAGCATCCGAAGGTCCTCTGCCTGCCGCACCTCGGCGCCAGCAGCGTCGAGGCGCAGCGGAACGTGGCCATCGACGCCTGCCACAACCTCATCGATTATCTCGCCGGGCGCGAACTCCGCAACGCGGTCAACGTGCCGGCCATCGACTTCGCCGCCGTCGGCGAACTGAAGCCCTACGCGGAACTCGGCCACCGGGCGGGGGCGATCCTGGCGGCCCTGATGCACGGCCGCCTCCGACGCCTCATCGTCACCTACGCCGGCGAGATCGCCAAGGAGCCCTACCGCCAGATCACCGTCAGCGTCGTCATGGGCATGCTCCAGCGCGTCTCGAGCACCCCGCTCAACATGGTCAACGCCATGGTCGTGGCGAAGGAGGAAGGCCTCCAGATCAGCGAGCAGACCGAGACGGACGGCCAGGGGTACGTCTCCCGCGTCCGCGTCGTGGCCGAGGGCGACAAGGAATCGCACTCCATCCAGGGCACGGTCTTCCACCAGCGGTACGTCCGCATGACCGCCATCGATGATTTCTACATGGAACTGGTCCCCGCCGGCGACCTCGTCATCACGTTCAACGAGGACCGGCCGGGCGTCATCGGCGAGGTGGGGACCACCTTCGGCAAGAGGGGCATCAACATCGCCAGCATGACCTTCGGCCGCAAACTCGACACGGAGGAGGCCTGCCTGGCCTTGACCCTCGACAAGGTCCCGCCCAAGAATCTCCTGGAGGACCTGCGCGCGAAGGACTTCATGAAGCGGGTCCAGCACGTGAGCCTGCCGCCGCTCCAGAGCGAACCGGCGTAGCACAGCCGCGCTGGCATCGCCACGTTGAGCCGGCGACGGCACGTCGCCGGCTGTTCGGCGGGCCGAACATGCGTAAGCGCGGTGGGCCCGCCTCCGGCGGGTAAGTCTTCACACCCGCCGGAGGCGAACCGCGAATTCGCGGCGGCCTCCGGCCGCCGGCTCAACGGGTAGGGTGAGAGGCGCTGCGCATGGATTCAAGGCGGTCACCCTTACCCCGTCCCTCTCCCCTGATGGGAGAGGGTGTTCTGAAACTGCCGCTTCACGCCGCGGTGGCCGTCGTGGCCCTCGTCGCCGGCTGCGAGCCCACCGGGCGCGACGCCCGCCCCGTCATCCTCTACGCCGCTGACAACCAGGGCGTCCTCGCCGCCTGCGGGTGCCCGTCGAACCCGAGCGGCGGCCTGGCGAAACGCCAGGGCCTGCTCGAACAGTACCGCCGCACGCGCCGACACGTCCTCATGCTCGATGCGGGGAACCTCATGCCGGACCACGCCAACCCCGTCAAGGTCGAGTACCTGGCGCGGGCGCTGGCGCGGGCCGAGTACGACGCCATCGGCCTCGGCGAGGGCGAGTTCCTGCTCGGCGTCGAGCGGCTCCGCGACCTCGGCCGGCAGTACGGCCTGCCGCTGGTCTGCGCGAACGTGCGGACCGACGAGGGCGAGTTTGTCGTCCCGCCGCACCTCGTCCGCGAGGCGGCCGGGCTGCAGGTGGGCATCTTCGCCGTCATCGCCAACCGGGCATGGGGGTTCCCGCGGCGGGAGTGGCG
>JAWODB010000204.1:0-13341 GCA_046483505.1 Phycisphaerae bacterium | reverse complement strand
CCCGCTGGCCGAAGAAGAGGTCCACCTGCACGGGCTCGGTATCGATGTAGACCTTGGCGGCGTCCCACCAGAACCCGCCCACGTTGCCCCAGTTCGACGGGCCGAGGAGCCGTCGCCCGCCGTACGCCCACGCCTGCCGGCCGATCTTGAAGCCCAACGGCGAGCCGCCGATATGCTTCCACTCCACGTACGCCCGCCGCACGTCCGCCTGGTCGAAGAACGGGCTCGTCACGGCGTAGGTGTCGCGCCTCAGGCTGCTCAGGTACGACCGCGAGTCCTGGAACATCACGTACGCGTGAGCCTCCTCGGTGAATTTGTAGTCGAAGCCCAGCCACGTCCGCAGCATCAGCAGGTCGTCGTTCTCGTCCCCGTTGTAGCGGGGGAAGTTGTAGCCGTCGTAGTGCTCGTACCGGGTGCGGAACTGCAAGTCGATGTCGAGTGTGCCCGGCCCCAGGGGGATGTCCTTCAGGGGCGCGTACCAGTCCGCCGGCTTCGGCTTGGCGCCGGGGTCCGCCTCCGGCAGGCGCATGTCCGTCGGCACGGGACGGCTGCCCGGCCCCTCCTTGCGGTACGCGTCCGCTGCCTCCTCCGCCCCCGGGGCGGCAGCGGCCGCACTCAACAGCACCAGAACCGTTGTGATCGACACCACCCGTCGCACGCGAGTCATGGAGCCTCCTTTCCGTGCAGTCTGCCTGCGGCGCAATGAAAAAGGGAGGCACGCATCGGCGTGCCTCCCCAAAAACAACCCAAGTCACTCGGCGCGCTACTTGAGCGCGTGCCGTTTCGGCTCCTGGCGCCACTCGAACGGACCGAGGTCCATCTTGACACGGACACGGAACGTCCCTTTCACGTCGTCCGGTACTCGCCATGAGTACCCGCAGGACCCGCCTCACCCGTACTCGAATTTGCCGGTGTGGAGGACCTTGTCGTCGTCACCGAGGATCTCGAACGTGGGCGGGGGCGTCCGGCGGTTGCCCTTCTGGACGCCCGGCACGTACCGCTCGCCGGCGGCGCCGCGGAGCATGAGGTTCAGCCGTGCCTGCCGGTTGCGCTGCTGGACGTCGACTTCGGCCACGAGCGGCGGGCCGACCGCCACGCGAAGGGTCTTGCCCTGTTCGACGACGAGCGGTTGGAGGGTTTTCGGGGGCTCGGTCATCGTCAGTTGCCACACCTGGCCCGACGCGTCCTTCTTCTTGACCGCCAGGCGGATGACCGCGTACCGGCCGGCCGGCAGCCGCACCGTCCCCTCGGCCGAGGTCGTGGTCTGCCAGATGCCGTAGTCGGAGTACGCGAGCAGCGCCGCCTCGGCCGTCCCCACGTCCACCGTACCGAAACCCGGCTCGACCGGCTGCAGGGTGATCTGGGAACCGTCCGGCGCCGGCGTCACGTCGTAAAACGCCTCGCCGACGCGCAGGCGTTTGCCGAGCGGCGTGGTCTCGAACGGTCCCTCCATGCCGCGCGGCAGGTCGAACGTCCCATTGCCGTTCAGGTCGAGTGCCAGACCGTCCAGGTCGCTGTAACGGACTTCTCCGGCGAAGGCGTCGTTGAAGCGCCCGTTCATGTTGCCGTCGATGACGGCCAGCGCGTACTCCTTGCCCGCCAGGGTGACGGTGCCGGTGCAGTAGGCCCCTGGCATCATCAGCATGTACCGGGGCGGGTCGCCCGGCTTCATCGCGTTACCCATGAGCCGCACCGTTGCCGTGCCGCCGTCCTTCAGCGCGAGGTCGACGGTGCCGTAATCGATGCTGGTCTGCTGGACCTCGCCGGTGATGGGCGTCTCGTCGGCGAAGTCCTTGTCGTTGTCGGTGTCGACGAGCAGGCGGGGCGGGTCGCCCGGCACGCAGACGGCCCAGCGGAGCCCTTCGTCGAGGTGCAGCGTATAGAAGGCGTCGGCCTCGGCGGCGTCGGGCGGTACGCCCGTCAGGCCCTGGTTGGGTCCGCTCCGGCGCGGGCAGAAGCGCGTGCCCATGCGGAGAGCCGGCATCTCGCCGGCCGTGGCCGTCTTGCGCGTGAGCGCGAATGTGCCCCCGGCCGGGCTGGGGCGCTCCGGCGGCGTCGCCGCTTCGGGGGCCGGCGGGTCGTCGGCCGGTGCGGGTTCCGTCGGGGTGGCCGCTTCGGGCGGGACCGTGCTCTCGGGCGGCGTGGCGGCCTCGTCGGTCGGGGGCGCCGCAGGCGGGGAGGGGCTGTCGCACGAGGCGGCGGCAGCCAGGAGGGTCCCAAGGCACAGCAGGAGCAATCGTCGGCACATGGCAGGTTCCCCACAAAGGTCGGCCAGTTCTAGCCCGCCCGCTTAGACGCGCCAAGTGTAAAATGGTTCACCTCAGTATAAAACTGTGACCGCGGATTTCGACGGGCCCGCTGCTTGGCACAGCCGGTGGAAACCGTTAGAATGGCGGCACGGAGGCTCTTCGCCGGCCGGTTGCCGCCCGGCCGCCCGCATCCGCCTGAACAGGAGACGCCGCCATGCCTTCGGCCAAGGACCTGCTTCGCAAGATTCCCGGCGTGGACAGCCTCCTGGAGGCGATGGCGTCGGAGCCGATCGCCGCGCCCCGCCAGGTCGTCGTCGACGCCGTCCGGCAGGCGGTGGACGCGGCGCGCGAGCGGCTCCTGGCCGGCGCCGAGGCCGTGGGGTCTGAAGACGGCCTGCGGGCCTGGATCCTGGCCGACGCCCGCCGCCGCCTCCGCGACCTCGCGGGGCCGCATTACCGCAAGGTCGTGAACGCCACGGGCATCATCCTTCACACGGCCCTGGGGCGGGCGGTCCTGGCCGAGAAGGCCCGCCGACAGATCGCCGACGAACTCGCCGGCTACTCCCTCCTCCAGGCGGACCCGGAGACCGGCAAACGGTCCCGCCGCGATCGCCGCATTGAGGACCTCCTGTGTCGCCTCACCGGCGCCGAGGCCGCCACCGTCGTCAACAACAACGCCGCCGCCACGCTCATCGTCCTGAACGCCGTGGCGGGCGGGGGCAAAGAGGTGATCGTGTCGCGCGGCCAACTGGTGGAGATCGGCGGCTCGTACCGCCTGCCGGACGTCATGGCCGCCAGCGGGGCACGCATGGTCGAGGTCGGCACGACGAACAAGACGCACCCGCGCGATTACGAAACGGCTGTGACCGAGGAAACGGCCGCCATCCTCCGCGTCCATCCGAGCAACTACAAGATCTATGGCTTCACGGAGGAAGTGCCGCTGGCGACGCTCCGCGAGATCGCCGACCGCCACGGCCTGGCGCTCATCGACGACCTCGGCGCCGGGCCGCTCATCGACCTGGCGAAATACGGCTTCCCGAAGGAGCCGACGCTGCCGGAGTCCGTCCGCGACGGGGCGGACCTCGTGACCGCCTCGGCCGACAAACTCATCGGTGCCAGCCAGGGCGGGATCATCCTCGGCCGCCGCCGGTGGGTCGACGCCATCCGCGCCAGCCCGTTGGCCCGGGCCGTCCGCGTCGGCAAACTCACCTTGGCGGCCCTGGAGGCCACCCTCACGCTCTTCCTGGACGAGGAGACGGCCCTTCGGGAGGTGCCGACGAACCGCATGCTGCTGCGTAGCCTGGACGACCTGGACGCCCAGGCCGGCCGCATCGCCGAGGCCGTCGCCGGCCGCACGGACGCCGCCGCGGTCGAGGTGGCGGACGGCTTCTCGCAGATGGGCAGCGGCTCGTTGCCGACGCACGACATCCCGACACGCGTGGTCGCCGTCACCCCGAAGGACGGCTCCGCGGACGACCTGGCCCGGCGTCTGCGCCTCGGGTCGCCGCCGGTCTTCACGCGGATCAAGGACGGGCGGGTCCTCGTGGATCCCCGGACGCTCCAGGAGGGCGAGGACGACGTGGTCGTCGGGGCGCTCGTCCGCGCGCTCGCCGAAGAAACGGTATAAGCGCTTGGCGCGCCGGGTGGCATCGTCACCCGCCGTTGGGTGACCATGTGCGCCGAGCATCATGGCCACGACAAGCGTGGCCATGCCACCCGCCACAGTTAGCCGCCGGGCTTGCCCGGCGCGTATGAAAACCCATGCCCACCCAACACGTCAACATCACGCTCGGCACGGCGGGGCACGTGGACCACGGCAAGACCGCCCTCGTCAAGATGCTGACCGGCTGCGACACCGACCGCCTGAAGGCCGAGAAGGACCGGCACCTGACGATCGAACTCGGCTTCGCCCCCTGCCGCATGGCCGACGAGCGCATCGTCGGCATCGTGGACGTGCCCGGCCACGTCGACTTCATCCGCAACATGGTGGCCGGGGCGCACGGCGTGGACGTGGTCATCTTCATCATTGCGGCCGACGACGGCGTCATGCCGCAGACGCGCGAACATCTCGATATCCTCACCCTCATGGGGTGCGAACGGGGCCTGGTGGCCCTGACGAAGATCGACCTCGTGGGCGACGAACTGCGGGACCTCGTGGAGGTGGAGGTCCGCGAGTTCCTCCAGGGCACGTTCCTGGCCGACGCCCCCGTCTGCCCGGTCTCGAGCGTCACGGGCCAGGGGTTCGACGCCTTCCTCAAGGCCCTGAACGCCGTGGTCGGCGCGTGCGAGCCGCACGAGACCCGCGGCACGTTCCGCGTGTGGATCGAGCGGGCGTTCTCGCTGAAGGGCATCGGCACGGTCGTCTCGGGCATTCCCTCGAGCGGCGAGGTGCACCTCGGCGACCGCCTCCGCGTCGTGCCGGGCGGGCAGGCGGGGCGGGTGCGCGGCCTCCAGGTGTACGGCGAGGACGCCGAGGTCGGCCGGGCCGGCGAGTGCGTCGCGGTGAACCTGTCGGACCTGCCGGCCGACGCGCCGGAGCGCGGCCGGGTGCTCACCAAAGGCGCCGCCTTCGATGCCGTCACCATGGCCGAGGCCGACCTCCAGGTGCTCCCCCGCGTGCCGCAGCCCCTGGAGGATTACGCCGAGGTCCACGTGCACGTCGGCACGGCGGAGGCGATGGCGCACGTGGCCATCCTGGAAGGGAAGGCGATCGCGCCGGGCGAGTCGCGGCCTGTGCAGTTGCGGCTGGACGCCCCGCTCGCCGTGGCCCCGGGCGACCGTTTCATCGTCCGCGGGTCGATGGCCGGCCTGGCGGGCGGCCAGGTGACGACGCTCGGCGGCGGCCGCATCCTCGGCACGAGCGACGTGCGTCTGCGGCGGCAGCGGCCGTGGACCCTCCAGCGTCTCGCCGCCCGTCGCGAGGCCCTCGACTCGCCCGACGCCTGGACCGCCGTCATCCTCGAGGAGGCGGGGGAGCCGCTCTCCCGCGAGGAACTGGCCAAACGGACGGGCCTTCAGGCCGACGCCGTCGACGAGGCGCTGGGGCGCCTCGGCGAAGACGGCGCCGTGCGGCAGGCCGACGGCGGCCGCTTCCTGCACCGGGCGGTCATCGAGGCGGCGGCCGAGCGCCTCGCCGAGGCGCTTGCGGCGTTTCACGCCGACCATCCGCTGCGGCAGGGGATGGAGGAGGCCGACCTGGCCCGCGCGGCCGACGTGGCCGCCGCCGTCTTCCGCGCGGCGCGCGACGATCTGCTCGCCGCCGGCACACTGGAGCGCCGCGGCACGGTCTTGGGGATGGCGGGGCAGGGGGCCCGGCTGACGGAGGCGGACGCATCGCTCAAGGGCCGCATCGCCGGGGCGTTCGAGACGGCCGGCCTGGAGCCGCCCGCCGTCGCGGACCTGGCGGCGGACCTTGGCGAGGACGCCGACCGCGTGACGGGCCTCGTGCGCCTGCTCGTCGACGAGGGGACGCTCGTCGCGGTCGGCGAGGACCTCGTCATGCACGCGCCAGCGGTCGAGCAGGCCAAGGGCGTGGCGCTGGACCTCTTTGCGCGGGCGGGCGGGTTCTCGACGGTCGAGTTCCGCGACGCCCTCGGCACCAGCCGCAAGTTCGCGGTGCCGCTCCTCGATTACTTCGACACGCTGCGGCTGACGGTGCGCCAGGGCAGCCGCCGCACGCCGGGGGCCGAGGCGAAGAAGCGGCTCGGGTGAACGCGGAAGGCGGAACGCGGAAGGCGGAACGCGGCAACAGTACGTTTGGCCGCCGGCCTTGCCCGGCAATCGGGTTTAGTGTTGTCATTCTGAGGCCCGCTTGCGGGCCGAAGAATCTCGCCGTGGTCGTTGCCGTCTTGCTGTTCGCACCCTGGCACGGGTACGGCTCGTGCCGTGGCCGGCGGCGAGACCCTTCGCCTCGCTCAGAGTGACAATTCTGGGGCCTCGTCGCCCTGCGGTTCCTTTTGTCTGCCGAATGCGCTGGTCACGCCGATGGCCTCGCACCGGGTGCACTCCATGCACCGGATGCAGAGGGGGTCGCGGAGTTGGCGGTGCGGCGCGAGGCCGATCTTGCAGGTCTTCCGGCACGCCCCGCACGAGGTGCACTTCGCCTCGTCCACCCGCAGGCGGAAGACCGCCGCCGGGTTGAAGAGACCCAGGATCGCCCCCAGGGGACAGAAGAGCGTGCACCAGGGCCGGTACTTCACCACCGCCGCCGTCAGGAACACGCCCAGCACGACCCATTTCACGACGCTCATGCCCGTCCAGAACGAGTCGCCGCGGGCGGCCGCGTCGGCCGCCAGCGGCAGCCCCGCCTCCAGCGCCCCGGCCGGGCACACCCGGCAGATGAACAGCGGGTGCGATTCCCCGAACAGGTACGGGATGACCAGCACCAGCCCCACCAGGACGGCGTACCGCGAGTAGCCCGCCCACACGGGCAGCCGCAGTTTCGGCAGGGGGATCTTGTCGAGCAGGTCCTGGACGAGGCCGAACGGGCACACCCATCCGCAGATCACGCCGCCCAGCAGCCCCCCGACGACGAGCAGC
Organism: Phycisphaerae bacterium; assembly: GCA_046483505.1. GTDB lineage: Bacteria > Planctomycetota > Phycisphaerae > FEN-1346 > FEN-1346 > BS750m-G62. Next base: position 6,553 of record JAWODB010000204.1, on the reverse strand, counting down.
GTCCCCAGGGCGATGAGCGGCGAGACCGACAGCGCACTGAAGTTCGCCAGCACGCCGATCGGGCACGCGAACGTCGCCAGCGGGCACGCGTAGCAGTGGAAGACGGGCCCGCAGATGTAGTGCAGCCGGAGCCCGAACGGCCCGAGCCAGGCCAGCAGAAACGCTCCCTGCACCAGGTGCCGGGCGCGGACGAACCGGGGCGGATTCTTATGAAACGTGGGTCTGGCCATGGCCTCCATGGCCCGCGGCTAGTGCACTCAGGTCGGACAGAAGGTGGGGGCCTTCTCGTTGGGTCCGTACGTCCGGGCGATCTCGCCCGTCGGCAGCCGATGCAGCCCGCCGATCGTCACTTCCTGGACGACCCGCGCCTCGCTGAAATCGTACGGTTCGGGCGGGGGCGCCTCCTCGGCGTCCTCGGGTTCCTCCACGGGCATCGGGACGGCCTCGGCCGGCCCCTCGCCGAAGAGGACGTCCGGCGAGAACACGGGTTCCTCGTCCGGCAGGATCTCCGGCGGGACGTCGTCGGCGGGCGCCTCCTCGGCCGCGGCGTCGGCCGCCTCCGCCTTCGGCTGCACCGTGACGGAGTGGAACGCGAAGCCGTAGACGAGACACGCTGCGCCCGCCGCCATGAGCACCATGGGCAGCCACAGGGGACTGCGCCGGCTGCCGGCCGGCGGCGTGCGGTCGCGCGTGTCCCTGGATTCGGCCATCATAGGATCTCGTGGTTTTCCGCTGTCATTCTGAGGCTCCGCTTGCGGAGCCGAAGCATGCCCTGAGCGAGGCGAAGCCGAGTCGAACGGGAATCTCGCCGTGCGATTGCCGTAACGGCAACGGCCAAGGCGAGATTCTTCGTCGGCCGTACGGCCTCCTCAGAATGACAACCCGAGCACTCCCTGGCTTCGGTTCAGTAACATGGCGGAGGCGAATGGGAATCGAACCCACCCGGGACTTGGTTGAGCCCCACACTGGTTTTGAAGACCAGGGGCGGCACCAGCCGCCGATCACCTCCGCTCACCCCTCCATCTGCTTCAGCACGTCCTTGTAGAACATCATAACGGGTGAGCCGCCGAAGGCAATGGCCATCCACGCCGCCTCGTCGATCTCCTCCTGCGTGAAGCCCATTTCCCGGGCCTTCTTGATATGCGTCTTCAGGCAGGGCTCGCACTTCGCCAGGACCGACAGGGCCACGTTCAGCGCCTGCTTCGTCGCCACGTCCAGGGCGCCGGGCTTGCCCGCCTTGCCCATGAACGCCTTGAACGCCTGCTCGATGCCGCGGGTGCCCTCGGCCTCGACGTTTCGCGGCGCGGCCGCACCGGACGCCTCCGGCGGGGGGCAGCACGCGTCGTCGGCCGCCACGGGCTCCGCGCAGCAGGGCTCCAGGTTGGCTTTGCCGATGTCGGGGCTCATCCGGAACGGGTTCTCGCTTGCACCTGCCATGACGGTCTCCTTCGTTTCGGACGCGGCGGGCGCGGGCATCGCGCGGCGGCCCGTCGTGCGGACGGCGACGCGGCCGGCGCCTTTGCCGGTGACCCGTCCGATGGCACAGGCGACTTCGTTGCCGGCCTCGCGCAGGCGGGCGACGAACGTCTCCGCCGCCTCCGGCGCGAGCGCGACGAGCAGGCCGCCGCTCGTCTGCGGGTCGAAACACACGTCCAGCATCGCCTCGGTCACGCCGTCAGCCGCGTCGGCGGCGTCTGCCGAGGATTCGCGGTTCCGTTCGATGCCACCCGGCACCACGCCGTCGGCGAGGCAATGAAGCAGGCCGTCGAAGAGCGGCAGGTCGTCCCAGACGACCTCGACGTCGACGCCGCTCAGACGCGCCATCTCGGCCAAATGCCCCATCAGGCCGAAGCCCGTCACGTCCGTGCAGGCGCGGGCGGCGAGGTCGGCGGCGGCGTCGGCGGCGTCGCGGTTCAGGGCGGTCATGGAGGCGGCAATCGCCTCCGCCGCCCCGTCCGGCGCACGCCCGATCTGCACCGCGAACGACAGGACGCCCGTGCCGAGCGGCTTCGTCAGGACGAGGGCGTCGCCGGGGCGGGCGCCCGCGTTCGTGAGCAGGCGGCTGCGGTCCACGAGGCCCGTGACGGCGAAGCCGGCCTTGATCTGCGAGTCCTTGATGCTGTGCCCGCCGACGACCGGGACGCCGGCCTCGGCCATCTTGTCGATGCCGCCGCGGAGCATGTCGTGCATGACGGCGTCGGGCACCTCGCGGACGGGGAACCCGATGATCGAGAGGGCGGTGATCGGCCGGCCGCCCATGGCGTACACATCGCTCAGGGAGTTGGCGGCCGCAATCTGCCCGAACGTGTACGGGTCGTCCACCGACGGGCAGAAGACGTCGACGGTCTGCACGAGGGCCGTGTCGCCGTCGAAGAGGTAGACGCCGGCGTCGTCGGCCGCCGCGGAGCCGACGAGGACGTTCGGGTCGTCCGTCTCGGGCAGGTCCTTCAGGATGCGTTTCAGCGACGCCTGGTCGATCTTCGAGGCGCAGCCGGCCTTCTCGACGAGGGTCGTGAGGCGGACCGGGCCGGTCGGGGCCTCGAGCGTTTCGCCCGCGCACAGGCAGACGTCCTTCTCGCGGAAGAGGTCGCACGGGCAGGCCTTCTGGGGATCGCAGATGCAGTGGCCGAGTCGTATCGACCGCTGCATGACGCGTTTGCGCTTTTCGGTGTCGATCATGTGTGTTTCCGTGCCGCAGATGTTCCCACGGGGCGGACTTGTGCGCGGCGGGTCTCCGCACCCGCCGCGCCGGGTGGCATGCCCGCCTCCGGCGGGTGAACTTTCGCGCCTTTGCGAAAGCATGCGCTGCGAGTCGAGGCACGCGCTTTCGCGACAGCGCGAACGCGTGCCACGCGGTTGCTTTCGGCGCGGTGGTTACGGAGAACCACCGCGCCAAAGATGCGTCGAGCCGCTCAGTCCACCTCCGCCACGAGCGCCCCCGCGTTCGGGCCGCGCGTCTGGTCGTAGACCGCGTTCACCGTAACGACCACCACCCCCTTGAAGCGTTTGTCGGGCTTCGTCTTGACGAGTTCCGCCTGGGCCGTGTCGAAGCGGGGCCCCTCGGTTTCGTAGACGGCCGTGCCGAGGAGTTTGTACGCCTTGTCGCTATCGGCGTCGTAGGCGCTGAGGCAGACCTTGCCGGTCTCGCGGGCGTTGGCGGCGGTGGCCTTCATCATCATGTCGCCGATGACGAGGGTCGTCTCGTCGGCCCACCAGGCCTGGAGCATCGGCGCGACGTTGGGCGTCCCGTCGGCGCCCGCGGTGCCCATGAAGAACAGACTCCCGCCCGTGAACATGGCCTTGCAGTCGTCGGGGATCATGCGGTGGCCTCCGTTCTGTGACGCCTCGGGATGACGGGACCGGGCCACGATCGGCCGCGGAAATCGCGCTGGAAAGCGCCGCCGGCCGTGGCGAACCGGAGGCCGGACAAGCGTCGGACCGCCGCGGCATCCGGCGCAAACGAAGCCGGCGGACCGCTCGCGTGGCGGCCCGCCGGATCGGATATACGGCGAAGAAAGGTCAGTCGAGCGTGACCCAGGTTTCCTTGTGCTTCCACTCGAACGGTCCGAGGTTCGGCTGAACCTTGATCTGGACCTTGCCGTTGAATCCGGGTGGTACTCGCCATGAGTACCGGCAGGTCCCACCTCACCCGTACTCGAAGTTGCCCGTGTCCAGGACCTTGCCGCTCTCGTCGACGAGGGCGATCTTGGGCGCCGGCGCCCGCCGGCGGCCCATGTACACGACGGTGCGGTAGTGTTCCTTGGCCTTCCCGACGAACTGGAGGCCGACGGTCAATCGCCGGCCCCCCTTTGTGGAAACGCCGGTCGGCGTGAGGACGGTCAGCGGCGCGCCGCCTTCCACGGTCGTGACCTCGTCGGTCTTGACCTCAATCTCCTTCAGGTCGCCGAACGGACCCGTGCCGTCCAGCCGCCAGATGGCGGGCCGGTTCTTGGTGTCGCGCCCCTTGGCGTGGAGTTTGATGCCCTTGGTCTCGAGCGTGCCCCTGGCCACCGGCACCTCGCGCAGCGGCGGCAGGGCCACCTTCTGGCCGTACATCTCCACTTCCACGACCATGCCGGGCGTGTCGATCTTGACCTTGCCCGTCGGCCCGGCCCATACGGCAAGGCCGGCGCCCAGCACCACGAGCAGGCCAACGAGAATTGCCGTTCGGCGCATGATGCGGCTCCTTTTGCCGAGCCGTCCGATGGTGGGCGGGTACCTCTACCCTCACCCTGCATACATCAGAGTACCGCCGTCGCTATTAGAATAGCACGTGGCGGCCCGCTGTCAAGGCGATTCGTCCTTGTATACGCCTTCAGACCCCCCGGCGATGCAAAAGTTCCGTGAAAAAAACCTGGGCGTTCCGCCCGGCGCGACGGCTCAGCCGGGCGGCTCCGGCCGGCCGCGGCCGCCGAGGTCGAACGGCCGGGGCGGCGCCTGCGCCTCCTCGCCCGCGTCCAGTGTCGCCGTCACGTCCCTCTCCTCATCGCCGCGGCGCACCGTGAGCGTCACCTCGTCCCCCGCCACGTGCCGGCCCACCAGCAGCCGCAGGTGGAAGACGTCCCGCACGGTCTCGCCGTCCACCGCCACGAGGATATCGTCCTTGCGGAGGCCGGCGTTGGCGGCGGGGGAATCCTCGATGACCTCCTGGATGCGGGCGCCGGCGCCGTCGTCAACCGGCACCGGCCGCACGCCCAGCCGGCCCGGCCGGATGACCTCGCCGCAGGCCATCCGCTCGATGACGGGCCCGAGGTCGGCCACGGGCACGGCGAAGCCGATGCCGGAGTCGTACCACCGCATGCCGCCGCCTCCCCCCGCCCGCGGCATCGGCGACAGGGGGACGCAGACGCCGATGACCCGCCCTTCGATGTCGAGGAGCGGCCCGCCGTAGTTGGCCGGCGAGAGGTTCGCGTCCGTCTGGACGGCCCGGCCGAAGAGGCGATGCACCGCGCTGACGATGCCCGCGGAGAGGGCCGGCTGCTCCGCGCCGTACCCGACGCCCACGGCCACGGCCCACTGGCCCACGCGGAGGCGGTCGCGCGGCACCCACTGCGGCACGGGCAGGCCGTCCACGTCGTCGATCTTCAGGAGGCACAGCCGCCGCGTCTCGTCGCGGCCGAGGAGGCGGGCCACGTGCCGGCTGCCGTCGGCCAGGGCCACCGTGATGATGGGCGGCTCGCGGACGAACGCGACCGTGCTCGTCAGGATGAGGCCGTCCGGCGACACGATCAGGCCGGTCGTCGGTCCCTCGCCGGGCCGGCCGACGGCGCGAGCGCGGCGCGGCCGCGGTCCCGGACGGCCGCCGCGGCCGGAGGGCTGCGGCGCTGCGCGCGCCGGGTCGAACACGCCGCCGTACGTCTCGATGCGGACGAGGGACGGCCGGACCTTGGCCACGGCCGCGCGAAACGCCTTCGATGCCAGAAGCCGCGCGTCTTGGTCATGGTGCGGAGCGCCGCCCGCCGCCGGCGCACACGTGGAGAGGGCCGCGGCTGCCAACACCAGGATGCTCGCCGCGGTGCGGCTCATTCCGTCGCCTCCTTCCGTGCGGGCGTGACGGTGAGCGTCAGGACGCGCCGCCCGCGCTTGATGAGCAGCCTGGCGGCCCGGCCGGGCACGAGGTCCGCCAGCGCCTCTTCGTACTGTTCGCACGTGCGGACGGCGTTGCGGTCGACGGCGAGGATGAGGTCGTCCTTCCGCACGCCGGCCTCGCCCGCGGGGGAGCCGGCGTCGACGCGGTCGACGTACGCCGGGGCTCGCTTCCCGCTGAGTGTGAAGAGGCGGATGCCGAGGTACGGCGTCCCGCCCGGCCTCCTCTCCCCATCGCCGTTGCCGGAGGGCAGGGCCACGAAACCGTGCAGCCGTTCCACGGGCACGGCGTAGTTGATCCGCGTGTTCGTGTTGGGGCTGCGGAAAACCTTGCCGATCATGCCGGCGAGTTGCCCGTCGGCGGTCACGAGGGCCCCGCCCGGCGCGCCCGGGTTGCTCGTGATGGCGTCGATGAGAAGGACCTCGCCCTCGTACGGCACGTCCTGGCGGCGGTGGCGGGCTTCGAGTTCGGCGCGCAGCGAGACGACCCCCAGGTTCGCCGCAAGCGGCTCGCGCGGGCCCGCCACGTTGAAGGCGTTGCTGACGGCCAGGACCCAGTCGCCCTCGCGGACGGGCGAAGTCCGGCTCAGCGTAAAGTGGTCGGGTGTGGCGGCGTCGATCTTGAGCAGCGCGGCCTGGAGCCGTTCGCTCTGCCGGACGATCTCCGCCCGGTGGCGCGACCCGTCCGGCAGCAGGACGCGGACCCGCTCCTCCGAGAGGTACATCCCCTGGGCGGTCAGGACCAGGCCGTCCGGCGAGACGACGAGGCCCGTGGCGTAGCCGTGCTCGCGTCCGGCCCCGCCGCCGTAGATCTTGACGCACCGCTGCCGCGCGCGGGCGATGGCGTCGTGAAACGGATTCGCCTCGGCGGCGGCGTCCGCGACGGGCCCCGCCGCCAGGATGAGGAGCGCCAGGATGGACGGAAGGGTCCGCATCGTCAGGGCGCCTCCGTCTTCGGGAGCGACGG
>JAWODB010000314.1:0-17403 GCA_046483505.1 Phycisphaerae bacterium | reverse complement strand
GCTCGCGGGGCGTGCGCCTGCGCGCCCCCGGCGGCAAACCGCGCCGCGGCTCGTTCGCCCCGAGCCGTCGGGGCGACGTGACGGTCGACCTCGCCCGCATCCGCGCCCACGCCGAGAGGACGGACCCGGCATGCCTGCCTTCGCGAGGTCCGGCCGAGACGGTGACACTCGACGGCGACGCGTACCGTGTGGAGTGGCTTGCCCGCGAGACGTTCGACCGGCCGGGCTGGGTCAGCCGGTGGCGGCCCGAGGGCGACAGCGAGGTGGCCGTCCGCGACGGGCGGTTGTGCGTCCGCAACCTCGACGCGTCCAAGCCGAACGTTGCGACGATCTGGTACCGCCCGGAACTGCCCGCCAACGTGCTCGTCCGCTTCCGCGCCAAGGCCGTCCCGCCCGCCGACCGCAACGCCGCCAACCTCAACCTCATCCTGCACGCGCGGGAGACGGACGGCTCGCCCGTCCGCTTCGGACGCTCCGGCGAGTACAAGGAGTACCACGAGATCCCGAACACCATCGTGACGCTGGTCGGCGGGTACCGGCCCGGCTGGAGCCGCGCGCGGCGAAACCCCGGATTCCACCTGCTGCACGAGGCCGAGGTGCGGTCCGAGGTCGGCCGCGCCTACCGCATCGCCGTCGCCGTGCAGGACGGCCGCCTCCGCTATTACGTGGACGGCAAGCGGGTGCACGACGTGACCGACCCGGCCCCGCTTCCGGGCGGCCGGTTCGCCCTCCGCACGTGGTCCACGAATGCGTGGTGGGACGATATCGAGATCGGCCGCATCCTGCCCGCGACGGAATAGGAGTTTCCGGCCGAGGCGGCGTCGCTGCCGGTTGCAAGAACGTTGACACCGCCCCCCGTCGGGGGTATGGGTAGCCTGCGGGGCACGTCTTTACGAGAAAGGGGATTCGCGATGGCGTCGCCCACTGCCCGCCGTGCGCCGGGACTGGCTGCGCTCCTGCTGCTCGCCGCCTGCTCGGCGGTCGACTGCTCGCCTCCGGCCGACCCGGAAGTCGCCGAGCCGGCGCCCGCCGCGCCCGAAACCGCTGAACGGGCCGCCGCGCCGACCGCGGCCGCCGCCGAGGCCACGCCGTCCGAGTCCACCGCGTCATCCCCAGCCCCATCGCCCGGGGTGGGGGCGGGCGCGGCCGCTCGCCCGGCGCCGGAGGACCTCGTCTACCGCGGCGCGTTCCGTCTGCCCGGACCGTCCGGCGAGTCGAACTGGGGATGGGCCGGCGATGGGCTCGCCTACCGGCCCGACGGCGACCCCGGCGGCCCGGACGACGGGTACCCCGGCAGCCTGTTCGGCTTCGGCCACGATCACCAGCACCACGTGTCCGAGATCGCGATCCCGGCCCCGGTGGTCTCGAAGGCGAAGAACCTGGCCGAGTTGCCCACCGCCAGGACGCTCCAGCCGTTCGCGGACGTGCGGGCCGGCCACTTCACGGACTACGAGATTCCGCGGGCGGACCTGGCGTACCTCCCGCCGCAGGGCGACCAGACCCGGCCGAAACTCTACTTCTGCTTCGGCCAGCACATGCACGAGACGTTCAAGGGGCCCACCCACTGTTGGTGCGAGGTGGACCTGTCGAACCCGAACACGGCCGGCCCCTGGACCGTGGGCGGCCTGACGGAGTACGTCACCACCGATTACCTCTGCGTGATCCCGAAGCCGTGGGCCGACGCCCACGTGGGGGGCCGGCGGCTCGCCACCGGCCGGTTCCGCGACGGAGGCCAGGGCAGCCAGGGACCCACACTCTTCGCCCTGGCCCCGTGGCAGCACGGGAACCCGCCTGAGGCGGGGGCCGACCTGAAGGCCGTCACACTCCTCCGCTACTCCGTCGTGACGGAAGACCCGGAGGCCAGGAACGGTCTCAAGGGGTACCACCATTCCGACGAATGGGCCGGTGCGGCGTGGCTGACGGACGGTTCGCGCGCCGCCGTCGTCTTCACCGGCACCAAGGGGCAGGGCAAGTGCTGGTACGGCTTCGCGAACGGCGTCGTCTGGCCGGAGGAAGGGCCGTGGCCCGAGGTGCCGCCGTACCCCAACGACCAGCGCGGGTGGTGGTCGGAGCGGTTCGTCCGGCGGATGCTGATGTACGACCCGGCGGACCTGGCGAAGGTGGCGGCCGGCACGATGAAGCCCCACGAACCCCAGCCGTACGCCGTCGTCGACCTGGACCCGTTCCTGTTCAGCATCAAGGGCAAGCAGGACCTGTACAAGGCGGTGGCGTGCGCGGCCGACCACGAGCGCGGCCGGCTGTACGTCTTCGAGCGGAACGCCGACGAGGACGACCGGGCCATCGTGCACGTGTGGGAAATCAAGTAGGCCGCGACGACGTCGCGGGAGCAAATTCCGAATGACGAATGCCGAATGACGATTGAATGAGGAATGCCGAAGGCGGTGCCGAAGCCTCGTCATTCGGAAGTCGTCATTCTCTCCTCATTCGTCATTCGGGATTCGCCATTTCGCTGTAGGCATCTCACCGGCTCCGCGGGTCGAACGCGTCGCGCAGACCGTCGCCGACGAAGTTCAGCCCCAGCAGCGTCGCCCCGAGGCACGCGCACGGGAACACCAGCAGCCACCAGTACGCCTTCACCGGGTTCAGGGCCTCCACGGCATCGGACGCCAGCGTCCCCCACGAGGCCAGCGGCGGCGGCACGCCGAGCCCCAGGAACGAGAGGAACGATTCCTGGAGGATGGCCAGCGGGACCGTCAGCGTGGCACAGACCAGGATCGTCCCCGTCAGGTTCGGGAGGAGTTCCTTGACGATCGTCCGGACGGGCCCCGCCCCGATGGCCCGGGCCGCCTGCACGAACTCGGCCTCCCGCAGGGCCAGCGTCTGGCCCCGCACCACGCGGGCCATCGTCAGCCACGAGACCGACCCGATGGCCAGGAACAGCACCACCACCCGCAGCCACGTGAACTGCTCCGCAAACAGCACCAGGAGCAGGATGATGACGAGCATGTACGGCAGGCCGTAGAGCACGTCCACGATCCGCATCATGACGGTGTCCGTGCCGCGGCCGGCGTACCCGGCCGTCACGCCCCACAGCGTCCCGATGAAGACGCTGACCAGCGCGGCCGAGAGGCCGACGCCCAGCGACATGCACCCGCCGATGAGCGTCCGGGCGAACATGTCGCGCCCCAGCGGGTCCGTCCCGAACGGGTGGAACGGCGAGAGGCTGGGCGGGTGGGGATGCTCGCCCTGCATCTGGTGCCGGTACGGCTGCGGCTCGCCGCGGGCCACATAGACGCGGTCCCAGATGAGACCGCCCGCGCTGGAGAGGGCCATCAGGGTCAGGATCCCCAGACCCGCCATGGCGAGGCGGTTCCGCCGGAACCGTCGCATCGCCAGCCGCAGCGGCGAGCGGGCGGCGGGGCTGGAGCGCTTAACGGTTTCTTGGGTGCTGCGAGCCATTTTGCGATTGCCTTGTCACTATGCCTCGCGCCCGCCGCGGAAGCGGCGGGTCATTCCCGTCTGCCATGTCGGACTGACACGCCGTATCGTGGATGACCGGCCGCTCCCGCGGCCGGCTCGGGCCCCGCCGCGCGGCATATCGGTCAGTCGTACCGAATCCGCGGATCCAGCCACGCGTACCCCACGTCCACCACCAGGTTGAACGCGATGAGCAGCACGGCGTACAGCAGGACGGTGGCCAGGATGAGCGGGTGGTCGCGGTGCAGGGCGGAATCCACGAAGTGCTGGCCCACACCGGGGATCGCGAAGATCTTCTCGATGACGAACGAGCCCGTAAAGACGCCCGCCGCCGCCGGTCCCAGGTACCCCAGGACGGGCAGCCAGGCGTTCCGCAGGGCGTGGTCGAGCAGCACCCGCCGCTCCGCGAGGCCCTTGGCACGGGCCGTGCGGATGTAATCGGCCGAGAGCACCTCCAGCATGCCCGTCCGCACCAGGCGGGCGATGTACGCCGCCGGAAGGGCCGAGAGCGCCAGCGCCGGCAGGACGATCTGCTCCGGCCGGCCCCATCCGCCCACCGGCAGCCAGCGGAGCAGGAACGTGAAGATCCCCATCAGGATGGTGGCGATGACGAACGAGGGCTGGCTGATGCCGATCATCGCCCCCGTCATCGCCGCGTAGTCGATGACGGTGCGCGGCCGCGCGGCGCTCGCCACCCCCGCCGCCGTCCCGATGACGACCGCCAGTCCCAGCGCGCAGATGCCCAGGCTGAGGCTGACCGGGAACGCCGGGGCCAGGATGTCGTGGATGACGTTCCGCTTCTCGTACCGGATCGACGGCATGCCGCGCAGGCTGGCCAGGTCCCACGCGAACCGGCCGTACTGGTACAAGGGCCGGTCCACGTACCACTTGCGGCGTTGGGCCTCGAGGACCTCGGGCGTGGCGCCCTTCTCCTGGATGAACGGGCTGCCGGGTGCGGCGCGCATCAGGAGGAACGCCACCGTGTAGATGACGATAAGCGTCGGAATGAAGTACAGCAGCCGCCGGAGGATGTAGCGAAGCATCGGCGTGTCCCACGTGGATCGCGGCACAGAGGATACGCGAACGGGCGGCCGGACGCAAGCAACCTGCGCGCCGGCCGCTGCGGGGAATACGGCAAAAGGGGGAGGTAGCCGGGCAAAGCGCGGCGGGTCTCCGTACCCGCCGCGCAGGCGGGCCGCGTTGAGCCGTCGACCGAAGGTCGAGCCCTATGACGGGGCGCGCCGAACGGCCGTCGACGTGCCGTCGACGGCTCAACTCGCGTGTGCGAGCACTTTCTCGCGGGACGGTGGGTGACCATGCCACCCGGCGCGCTGCCGGCCCTCAGGACTTGATCATCACGAGCAGCATCTTGAACCGCTCGGGGGCCTTGACGGCGTGCGGCTTCCCGGCGGGCATGACGAGCATCTCGCCCTGCCCGACGGTGAACGGGGCGCCGGCGATCGTGATCTTGCCCGTGCCGTCGAGCACCGTGACCATCGCGTCGAACGGGGTCGTGTGTTCGCTCAGGCCCTGGCCGGCGTCGAACGCGAAGAGCGTCACGGTGCCGGTCTCCTTCTCCATGAGCGTGCGGCTGACGATGGACGCTTCCTCGTACGCGACGAGGTCGGCGAGGCGGCGGACTTCCGGTTCGTTCTCCACGGGGTCTCCTTGTCCAAGACCGTCCGAAACGGACGGACGGAGCCGGGTTGCCTTGAGGTGGCCCGGGCCAGACCGCGGCCAGGGACCTCGGACGTGATTCTATCCCGCTGCCGCTGATACCACAACGCCTCAGCAACATTCCGGGCCGGTCGTCGGGCGGTGAGCCGGCGGCTTGATTGTCCGGCGGCCGCGATTTACAATCACGCGGACGCCCGGGCGGCAGAGGACGGCCGTCCCGGCCATGTACGATGTACCGGAACCGCTCAGCATGACGGATCGCCGACTTCGCAGCCTTCTCCTCGCCGCCGCCGTTGTTCTCCTGGCCGGGATGACCGCCCCGAAGCCGGCCCGGGCTGCACCGCCAGCGCCGGACGTGGAAGCCCTCCGCCTCGCCCTCACGGACCTCATCGAGACGTTCGGCGACGCGTACCCGGAAGGCCCCTCGTCCCTCGCCCGCCTCGACGCCATCGTCGCCGATGAAGGCATGAGCGAGACGGACCGGGCAGAGCATCTGGCGGCCCTGCGGCGGAAGGCGCTCCTGGCCAATCCGCTGCTCGACTTCGGCCGCCTGCTCGTCGTCAAACGGAAACCCCGCGGCAAGCGGCACGGGCCGGGGCAGGAGGTCGGGTTTCCCTCGAACCACGAGTGCAACTCCTCCCTGCCGCGCGGCGGGTGGGACAACGAGATCGCCGTCCTCCAGCCCGTCCGTCCCGACGGCCGCCTCCGCACGCTTTACCGGCCGAAGGGTGGCGGGTACGTCGGAGAGATGGACCTCCATCCCCAGGCCGACCGCCTCCTCTTCACCCAGAGCGACTCGACCAACTGGAAGGTGTGGGAACTCCCGCTCGAAGGCGACCCCCCGCGCGCCGGCCGGCCGCGGCAGATCTCCCGCATGCCCGACGACGTCGACGCCTTCGACGGCTGTTACCTGCCCGACGGCCGCCTCGTCTTCTGCTCCACCGCCTCGTTCCAGTCCATCCCGTGCTGGCACGGGCAGCGGTGGGTCAGTTCGCTCTACGTTATGGATGGCGACGGGGGCAACGTGCGGCAACTGTGCTTCGACCAGGACCACGACTTCCATCCCACGGTCATGCCGAACGGGCAGATCCTTTACAACCGCTGGGACTACACGGGCATCATCCACATTTATCTCCGCCAGTTGATGATGATGAACCCGGACGGCACGGGCCAGCGGGCCGTCTACGGCAGCAACTCGTGGTTCCCGAATTCGCTGTATTTCACGCGGCCCGTGCCGGGCGAGACCGACCGCCTGGTGAGCATCCTGAGCGGGTACCACGGCCCGCACCGCATGGGCCGCCTCGTCCTGCTCGATACCGGCCGCGGCTGGTACCGCACCGACGGCATCGTGCACGAGTTCCCCCACCGCGGCGAGCCGATTGAGGTCCACATTCGCGACCGCCTCGTCGCGGGCCACTGGCCCCAGTTCCTCCATCCCTGGCCGCTGGGCGATTCCGACCGGCCGGCGACGTGCGGCAAGTACTTCCTGGTGGCGTGCTGGATGAACCAAAAGTCGCATTGGAACATCTACCTGCTCGACGTGTTCGACAACGTCGTCCTGGTGCGGAGCGAGCCCGGCTACGCGCTCCTGGAGCCCGTGCCGCTCGCGAAGCGGCCCACGCCGCCCGCCATCCCGGACAAGGTCGACCTCGCCCGCGACGACGGCGTCCTGTACCTGCACGACGTGTACCGCGGGCCGGGCCTGGCGGGTGTGCCGCGCGGCACCATCAAGCGGCTCCGCATCATGGCGTACCACTACGGGTACCGGCACCTGGCGGGACCGGATAAGATCGGCCGCGGCGGACCGTGGGAGGCCGTGCGCATCCTCGGCACCGTGCCGGTGCGCGAGGACGGCTCGGCGGTCTTCCGCGTGCCCGCGCGCGTGCCCATCGCCTTCCAGGCCCTCGACGCCGAGGGCAAGGCCGTCCAGTTGATGCGGTCGTGGGTGACCCTGATGCGGGGCGAGACGATGTCGTGCGTCGGATGCCACGAGCGCCTCGGCGACGCCCCGGAGGTCGACCTGCCGCAGGCCATCTACGAGGAGCCGGTCGACATCACCCCTTGGCACGGGCCCGCCCGGGGGTTCGACTTCGAACGCGAGGTCCAGCCCGTCCTGGACGCCTACTGCGTCCGGTGCCACGACGGCACGCACTCCGGCCGGCCGAACCTCAGGCCGGAGGACGCCTTCCCGGACTACAAGGGGCGGATGCTGAGCAACCTCGGCCGCAACCGCCTCCATCCGAACATGAAGAAGGAGACGGGCGGGCGCATCAGGTACACCCCCGCCTACGAGGCGCTGATTCCGTACCTGCGGCGCGTCGGCATCGAGGACGACGCCTCGCTCCTCACCCCCGGCGAGTACCACGCCGACACGAGCCCCCTCGTCCAGATGCTCCGGAAGCACCACCAGGGCGTGCGGCTGGACGAGGAGGCGTGGGACCGCATCGTCACGTGGATCGACCTGAATGCACCGTGCCACGGCACGTGGCACGAGGTCCATCCGCCGCCGACCGACGCGCACCAGCGCCGCATGGCGCTGCGGAAGACGTACGGCGGGCCGCCCTGGGACCCGGAGCACGTGCCCGACCTGCCGCGCCCGACGTTCCGTCACACCGAGCCGCAGCCGGTGAAGGCCGCCCGGCATGCGGCTGGCACTCTGGCCGCGGCCGCGGCATCGTCGCCGGCGCCGGCCGGATGGCCGTTCGACGCCGACGAGGCTCGGCGCCGCCAGGCCGACGCCGGCGAGCCGGGCGAGGTGACGGTGGACCTCGGCGACGGCGCGGCCCTGGACCTCGTGCGGGTCCCGGCGGGCGAGTTTCTCATGGGACGCGACGACGGCCCGCCGGACGAGCGGCCGCGCGGGCCCGTCCGCATCGACCGCCCGTTCTGGATGGGCGCGCGGGAGGTCACCAACGCCCAGTTCCGCCGGTTCGACCCGGACTTCGATCCGCGGTATTACACGAAGCGTCACGCCCGCCAGGACGACAAGGGTCTCCCGCTCGACGGGCCCGACCAGCCGGCGGTCCGCGTCTCGTGGCGGCAGGCGATGGCGTTCTGCCGGTGGCTGGCGGAGCGGACCGGCCGCACGTTCACCCTGCCGGCGGAGGCCCAGTGGGAATGGGCCTGCCGCGCCGGCAGCGACGCCGCCTTCGCCTTCGGGCCGGTGGATGCGGACTTCTCGAAGCACGCGAATCTGGGCGACGTGTCGTTCGGCGGCGGCGGGCCCTGGCCCCTGGGCAAGAAGATCACGACCGGCGGCGTGGACCACCTGGCCCTGGAGGGCGCCCACGTGGCCGACCGCAGGTTCGACGACGGCCACGCCGTGACCGCTCCCGTCGGCCGATACCGGCCGAACGCGTGGGGCCTGTTCGACATGCACGGCAACGCCGCCGAGTGGACGCGGACGGCGTACCGGCCGACCGTGTGGCGCGCCGGCGACGGCCGCGACGACCCCGCCGCCGAGGGCGAGAAGGTCGTCCGCGGCGGCTCGTTCTTCGACCCGCCCAAACGATGCCGCAGCACGTTCCGCCTGCGCTACGCCCCGTGGCACCGCGTGTTCAACGTGGGCTTCCGCGTGGTGTGCGAGGAGGACGGTCTGCCGAAACGGCTCGCCGCGGGCGGTGAGGGGAAGCCCTAGCGCGGCGGGTCTCTGCACCCGCCGCGCAGACGTGCAATCTCTGACCCGGGCGCGGTGGGTACGGAGACCCACCGCGCAACCCCGATTCTCGCGGCTCGCCTACCCTACAGCAGAGCGCGGTGGGTACGGAGATCCACCGCGCTTCACCGATCCTCGCGGCGCGTCTGCCCTACAGATGCCACGGCGGCCGCAGGGGCGGATGGACCAGGCGGCCGGCCTCCGGGTCGCCGAGCACCTCCTCCGCCTGCGGATTCCACCGGATGGATCGGCCGAGACGGATCGACAGGTTCACCAGGTGCAGGACCGTCACCGAACGGTGGGCGGCCTCGGCGTCCGGCAGGCGCATCGGCGCGGGGGACCGCGTGCGGACGGCCTCCTCGAATGCGATCGTCGCCGGCGGGTCCCGGTACGCCCGCACCAGGTCCGCCAGGTCCGGTGGGTCGAACGTCAGCCGACGCCGCTCGGGATGGTACACGACGGCCCCGTCGGGCCCCCGCATAAATGGTTGCAGCGCCGCTGCGTTGAACCTTTCCGCCGCGCCGCTTTCCAGCGTCAGGTGCGTTCCGTCGGCGTACTCGACGACGGCCGTCCGCCACGGCCCGACGGCGTCGGGGTGGGCCGGCCGGGGGGCGTCCGCCTCCACCCTCACCGGCCCGGAATCATCTTTGGCGAGCGCATACTGAATCGCGTCCACCCAGTGCTGGCCCACGTCCGTCAGGCCGCCGCCGTCGTAATCCCAGTAGCCGCGGAAGGTGCGATGGACGCGGTGCGGGTGGTACGGCTTGGCGGGGGCGGGGCCGAGCCACAGGTCGTAATCCAGGTCCGCCGGGACGGGCTGCGGCGCGAGGTCGGTCCGCCCCAGCCACGTCCGCATCTTGAAGCCGAAACCGGTTGAGGGACCCAGGCGCACGGCGAGCGGCCGGCCGAGGACGCCCGCGGCGATCGCTTTGCGGAGGGTCCGCCAGAGACCGTCCCGGCCGAGGGTGTTGGTCCCCACGACCCGCCCGTACCGCCGCGCGGCATCGGCGACCGCCCGGCCCTCGGCGATGAAACGCGTCATCGGCTTCTCGCACAGGACGTCCCGGCCGCGACGCACCGCCGCCAGCGTGACGAGGGCGTGCCAGTGCGGCGGGGTAGCGACGACGACCACGTCCGGGCGGACGCTGTCGAGGAGGCGGCGGAAATCGCCAAACGCCCGGCACCCCCGGCCGGCCTTCTCGCGGGCGCGGCCGAGGCGGCCGCGGTCGACGTCACAGACGGCGAGTTGCACGGTCGGCCCGTTGTCGGGATTGGGACGGACGTGCGTCAGGCCCTTCGCGCCCGTGCCGATGCCGGCGCGGGTCAGGACGTCGCTGGGCGGGACGTGCCCCGGTCCGCCGAGGACGCATGGCGGCACGACCGCGACGGCGGCCGAGGCGGCGAGGAACGCGCGGCGGGTCAGCCTGTACATGGGCATAGCGCCTGTGCGCACGAGTTCGGCCACTGGATGCCGTTCGAGCCCGCCGCGGGAGCGGCGGGACACGTTCCGGCGCCGTGGCAGGTGCCACAGCCGGCTGTAAGTGACCGGGTGCTTCCGCACCCGGCTCGAAGGGCGCGTCTTCGAGCCGTGACGGTGCGCGGCGGCGGTTTACCCGCCCGCCTTCTTGAGGAGTTTCTGGGCGTCGCCGCGGAGCCGGTTGTTCTTCGAGACCGCGAGCACCTTCTTCATGGCCTCGCGGATGGTCTCCTTGCCGTGGCCGCCCAGGTTCTTGGCGATCTTGACCGCCGCCGCGCACGCCTCGTTCTGGAGCGGTTTCTGGTCCAGGGCCGGCATGGCCATCTTGAGGGCCTCGACGGCCTTGACGTCGCCGAGGCCGCCCAGGACCTGCCGCTTCTCGTCGTCGCGCGTGGCGGCCTTCATGGCCTTCTCGTACATCTGGAGCCGCCGGTCGGTCTTCAGCCGATCGGCGCCGGCCAGGCGGATGTAGCCGCGCAGCGCCAGCACCTGGTGCGTCTTGTTGTCGCTGGAGGTGGCGATCTTCAGGAGGTCGTCGGCGGCCGCCGGGTCGGGCCATCCGGCCAGGGCGCGGACGGCCTTGTCGCGGATGGTTTCGTCGCCGGCACCGGCATATTTCCGGACGGCGGCGAGGGCCTTGTCCGTGCCGGCGCGGGGGAGGGTCTGGAGGAGGGCGGCCTTGGCCGCGTCCGGGGCGGCGTCGAGCGCGCCGAGGATGGCCGCCGCCGCGGCCTCCTTGTCCTTCACCCGGCCGCAGACCGAGGCCAGCACGTTCTGCGCCACGCCGCGGTCGCCCTCGTCGCGCGGGTTGACGACCAGGGCGACGAGTTGCGGCAGGGCGGAGGCGCCGGCCAAGGGTTCCAGGGCGCGGATGGCCCCATGCCGGACGGCTGTGTCCGCGTCGCGGGCGGCGTCGAGCAGGGCCGGGACGGCGGTGGCGGCCACGCGGGCGCCCAGGCTCCGGACGACCTCCTTGCGGACCTTCGGGTCGCCTTCCTTGGCCATCCGGATCATCGCGGGATTCACGTCCTTGGCGGGAAGGCTGTCGAGGGCCTGGCGGGCGGCATCGGCCGCCGGGCCGCCACCCGCCGCCAGGTCCGTCAGGATGGGCACGCAGGAGGCGTCGCCGAGTTGGCCCATGGCGGCGACGGCGGCCTTCTTGACCGTCTCGTTCTGGCTCTTGGCGGCCTTCTTGACGGCGGGCAGGACGGCCGGGTTGCCGCGAACGGCGAAGTCCTCCAGCACCAGGACCTGGGTCTCGGCCGGCAGTTTGGGCAGGAGGTCGGCCAGGGACCGGGTGACCTCGGGCCCGGCCACCTCGCGGAGGAACCGGAGGGCGGAGGCCTGCATGTGCCGGTCCGTGCCCGTCAGGATCTCGGTCAGCAGGGGCATGGTCTTCTCGCCGCCGGCCGCGATGATGCCGCGCAGCGCCGCCAGCCTCACGTGCTTCGGGAGGTTGGGCTTGTACATTTCGTGATAGATTTCGGCGGCGGCGTCCTTCTTGCCGGCGGCGAGGAGCCCGTCGGCGCCGCGGAGCCAGGCGTCCTGGACGACCTCCAGGAGCCGGCCGTCGGCTTTGGCCCGGGCCTTGCCGAGGGCCTCGACGGCCTTCGCCCCTCCGATCTTGGCCAGGGCCCGGGCGGCCGCGATCGCGACCGGTTCGTCGCCGCTGTTCATGGCCTTGATGATGGAATCGACGGCCTTCTCGTCGCCGCGCTCGCCCAGGGAGTTGATGAGGCCGATCTTCTGGCCGGCGTTGGCCTTCGGCAGGGCGTTGCGCATCGCCTCGAGGGCCGACGGGTCGTCGATGCGCTGGAGCGCGTAGCGGGCCATGTCCGAGAGTTTCTCATCGAGCAGCAGAGCGGCGACCTCCGGCACCTGCTCCTTGGTGCCGAAGATCGAGATCTGCCGGAAGATCCACCGTTTGGCGGCCTCGGTGGCCCCGGAGCCGAGCACTTGCGCGAGCCCGTCGCACATCCGGGCCCGTTTCGCCTTGTCGGCGTCGCGGAGGGCGTGGTGGATGACCGTGAGGTGGGCGCGGCTCTGGCCGAACTCGTACTTGGGCAGGTCCTTCATGGCCTGCTCCACGGAGACCTCGGCGGCCGGGGCCGGGACGGCCGCCGACCCCAGCAGACAGGCGATGAGGGCGGCGGCAAGGATTCGTCGGGTAAGCGGCATGGTTCGGCTCCTTCCGTTCGTTCGGTATCGGGACGGGCCGGCAACGGCCCGTGTCCTCTCGGCGTTCCTCGGCCCGGTGCCGAGGCTCCATTCTACCGGGGCCTCGCGCCACCGCAACCGTTTGGCGGCCGGGCCGGTCAGAAGTGCCACGGCGCCCGCGTGGGCCGGTCCCGCATGCCGTTGGCACCGGGGTCGCCCACGAACTCCTCCTTCTCGAAGTCCCACACCAGTTTGCGGTCCAGGTAGCAGGCGATGTCGCACAGGTGGCAGAAGGTGGCGGTCCGGTGCCCGTCCTCGGCCGGCGCCACCGTCTTGCCACGGGTCTTGATCGCGTCGAGCCAGTTGCGGCGATGGTCGGGGCTGCGGCCCATGTGGACCTCGCCGGGGCCGATCTTCGTCTTGAGCAGTTCGGGCGGGTTCGCCTTCAGGGCCCCGCCGTGGATCGCCACGAACAGCCACCCGCGGTCGCCCTCGAACTTGATGCCGCGCCGGTCGCCGGTGATGCTGCACACGACGTCCGGCGGCGCCTGGTCGCTGGAGCAGATGTACGTGATGCCGCTCGCGTAGTCGAACTCGACGTGGTACTGGATGGCCACGTCGTAGAGCGGGTCGTCCTTGAACGTGCCCGTGCCGCGGATGGTCACCGGCCCCTTGAGGAGGGGCTCGGCGGCCAGGAGGGCGATGTCGTTCGTGTGGGCGCCGCGGTCGGTCAGTTCGCCGTCACTGTAGTCGCGAATCCACCGGAACGAGCCGTGGCACCGCCGGTGGTGATACGGCTCCACGGGCCGGGGACCGAGCCACATGTCGTAATCGAAGCCGTCGGGAATCGGCTCGGGACCCTTGCATCCGGACCCGCCCACGCGTTTCGGCAGGAATGTGCGGATGGTGTGAATCTTACCGAGGTACCCGTTTCGCACGAGTTCGCAGGCGTAGCGGCAGTTGTCGCGGGAGCGTTCCTGGCTGCCGGTCTGGAACACGCGGCCGTACCGCTCGACGGCGTCGGCGGCCTTGCGGCCCTCGGCGATGGTGTTTGAGATGGGCTTCTCGCAGTAGATGTCCTTGCCGGCCTTGGCGGCGTAGACCGTCAGGGGACAGTGCCAGTGGTCGGGCGTGCCGATGACGACGGCGTCGATGTCCGGCCGGTCGAGGACCTCGCGGAAATCGGCGTAGTCGTCGCAGCCGGCGTACGTTGTGCCGCGCGTGTCCTTATAGCGTTTGTCGATCCAGTTCTTCATGTTGAGGCGTCGGCCCTTGTCGACGTCGCAGACGGCCAGCAGTTCGACGTCGTCGTACTGCGTGAGGGCCCGCATGTGGCCGGAGCCTCGTCCCCCGGTGCCGATGCCGGCGGCGCAGATGCGGCTGCTGGGCGAGGGCCGGGCGTCCAGGCCCAGCGCATCGGCCGAGACGACGTACGGTGCGGCCAGGGCGGCGGCGGTGGCGCCTTTCAGGAAGCCCCGGCGGGTGAGAGGGGTATGGCGGCTCATGGTTCCTCCTCGATGGTTTCGGTCGGTGCAGCGGGACGGTTTTCCGGTTCGTGCGAGGCGGGTTTCCGCACCCGCCGGCAGACGCTCTGCTTGAGTGAACCGCGCCGGGCGGTTCAGGTATCGTGACAAACGGGCCGCGACCCGCGGCGGGGCCACGGCCCGTTGTTGTGTTGCGCGGGCGGCTGTACCGGCCGCCGCGGACGGCCTTACGGGGCCGGGGCTTCGGCCTCCGGCGCCGGGGGCACCTCGGCTTCCGGCGTCGGGCCGGCCTTCATCGCCGGCAGTTCCAGGGTCTTGCCCTGCAGCCCGAGGAGCGCCAGCAGCAGATACAGGACGAAACCGACGATGAATGCCGCCATCGGCGGGCACGGGATCTTGCCGGCCAGCGGCGGGATGAAGTTCGCCGCACCCACCACGAAGCCGACCACCCAGGAGATCCAGCCGGCCAGGTTGAAGCCGGCCCGCGGGCCGGGCCACTTGCGGCCGGCGAGCAGGTAGTCCGCCGCCATGGCACCACAGACCGGGCCGAACGAGGCGCCGATCACTTCGAAGACGCGGATGGCGTCGCCGGCCCATCCGGTCACGGCCAGGACGATGGCGACGATCGCCCCCAGGCCGCACGAGTACAGCGGTTTCACCTTCGGCATGGTGGCCTTGAAACTGTTGGCGGCCACGAAGGAGGAGAAGCACGCCGCCGGGAACGCCGCCAACGCCAGCAGCCACATGAACACGCTGCCGGTCTTCTCGCCCATGATGTCGCCCATCAGGTTGGTGGTCTGGAGCATGCCGCCGTTCTTGACGATGCCCAGGCCGTATGCCCCCGCCACGATGAGCAGCGACAGGCCGCCCGCCACGATTTTGCACAGGGCGATGCCCGTCAGGCCGCCCACCTGCACGTCTTTGCCGTCGCGGCTGTTCATGCCGAAGTCGGCCCCGGCGGCGCCGGCGGTGGCAAAGAAGCCGATGATGTAGGTGGCCAGCAGCGCGATGACGCCGAACACGCTGAGCGGCGGCTGGGCCGCGATGGCCTCGCCGCCCTCCGCCGGGGTGTACTGCCGGCCCGTCTCGACAAGGGCCTCATGATCGAAGTCCGTCACCCCGCCCACCGTCGACACGAACAGAACAATCAGGATGGCCAGCGGAATCAGCGGAATGAACGTCGCCACCTTGCCGACGTACTGGATCCCCTTCACGCCGACGAAGGCGCCGAGAACGATCCAGCCCGACGACACCAGGATCTGAGCCAGCGACCCCACGACCTCGTTAGGATTATCAAAGAACGGGGTAACCAACAGGACCCCGGCAAAGAACCCGTTCACCGCCAGCCAGCCGAACTGGAGCACCCCCATCAGGAAGCCGGGCATCAGGAACCCGCCCGTCGCCCCGTACGTGGAGGTACCGACGATGTACAGGGGCAGGCCCGTCTTCATGCCCATCAGGCCCGGTACCAGGTAAAAGAGGAAGTGGCAGAGGAGGGCGGCCAGCACGAGGCCTCCGATCGCCACGCCCAGACCCTGGGCCAGCGTGCCCCCGGCGAATCGGCTGAAGCCCGGCGCCCCTTCCAGCCCGCTGCCCATCGGCACCTGGTGCCAGAAGACGAACCACAGCATGACGCCCGCGTACGCCGGGGCCGCGGTCTTGTACCATGGCGCGCGCGCCTCCTGCGGATTCGGCTTCGCCGACGCCAGGTACCCTGGCAGTTTCCCGTTGGCCATGTCTGCTCCTTTCGCACCCTTCAGGGACTTGAGTTGGACGGCGCGGTTCGCACATCCCCCCGAACCCGCGCGAACGGGCGGGCAGGTTAGTGCTTTTCTAATCCGCCCCGAACGAAGGTCAAGAGAAAAACGCCCGGCCTGTTCAGCGCGAGCCGAAGCCGGCAGACGATCCCGTTGAGCCGGCGACCGACGGTCGCCGCGACCGCCGGTCATCTGGCCGCCGACCGAACACGCGGCGACGTGCCGTCGCCGGCTCAACGCCGCGCCGCAGCCTCCGAGCGAAAGGTGGACGCCGGCGGCGCCCGCGGCTATGATGGGGGCGACCGTTTGGACGGCTTGGCGGCGGGGCCGGCGCCGCGCTACCGGCCGCAGCGGCTGCCGCCCGAAGCCGTGCCGGGTTCGCGACGACGCACAACGCGGAGGGGAAGGGGGGCATGCCCACCAGACGACGCCAGAAACGCCCTCGCCGACAGGACTGCTTCCTCGGTCTCCATTTCGCCTTCGAGCCGGCGTCCGGCGGCGGGCCCATCGGCAAGGGCCTGACCCGCCCCGTGGTCCGCTCCATCATCAAGGCGGTCCGGCCGGACTTCGTCGAGTGCGACGCCAAGGACCCCGACGGCCGGGCGCTCTGGCCGACCGAGGTCGGCACGCCCGCCCGGGGCCTGGCCCGCGATACCCTTCGCTTCTGGCGCGACGTGACGGCCGCACGCGGCGTCGCCCTCTACGTCCGTCTGCCCGGTATCGCCGACCGCGAGGCCGTCCGGCGCCACACCTCCTGGGCCCGCATCAAGCCCGGCGGCAAACGGGACCGCGGCCGCGTTTCCGTCTTCGGCCCGTACCTCGAGGACCTCCTCCTGCCCCAACTCCGCGAACTGGCCGACCGCTACGACCTCGACGGCGCGTGCGTCGACGGCGAATGCGCCGCCGTGGCGCCGGACTACGCGGCCGAAGTCCGACGGGCGTTCCGGAAGGAGACGGGCGCGCGCCGCCTGCCCACGAAGCCGACGCAGAAGCACTGGCCGGCGTTCGCCCACTTCTGCCGCGAGGCGTTCCGCAACCATCTCCGCCGGTGGGTGGACGAGATTCACGTCCACGCCCCGCGGCTGGAGGTGGCCGCCGGCGGCGCCTTTACGCACCTCATGGCGGAACCCGTGACGGCCGACGTCGATTACCTGACGGCCGCCGTCCCGCCCGCGGACAGCGTGAACGGGGCGCGGCTTATCGGGCGGTGCCTCCAGCGCCAGGGCAAGCCGTGGGACGTGCGCCTGTCGGGCTGCCGCTGCCGTCCCGAAGGCGGGTGTGCCAGCATGAAGTCCGCCGAGCAGGTGAAGCAGGAGGCGGCCGTGGCGCTCGCCCTCGGCGGCGGAGTCACGGTGTCGATCTTCCAGAAGCACGACGGCTCCGTCTACGACTGGCAGATGGACCTGATGGCCGAGGTCGCCGCGTTCTGCCGCCGACGCCAACCCCACTGCCATCGCGCCGACCCCGTACCGCAGATCGCCCTCCTCTATTCCGGACGGGGCTGGTACGAGCAGGGGCCGCACCTCCTGCGCCCCGGCGACGGCCAACTGGATGCCGTCCGGGGGATGCTCGAAACGCTCCTCGGCCTCCATTACGTGGTCGAGGTCACCATGCCGCACCAACTCGCCGGCCGCATGGACGCCTACCCGCTCATCATCGTGCCGGAGTGGATTAACCTGGAGCCGGACCTCGTGGAATCGCTCCTGGCCTACGTGGAAGGAGGCGGGAACCTGCTCGTCATCGGGCCGGAGGCGGCCC
>JAWODB010000239.1:0-4826 GCA_046483505.1 Phycisphaerae bacterium | reverse complement strand
GCTGACCCGGAGGACGAGTTGGGTTCTTCCCTCGCCCCCGTTGGCCGCCCCATAGACGTACAGCAGATTGACGCCGGCCTGGCCGAGGCGGAGGGCCACGTCCTCCAGCGCCCCGGGGCGGTCGTCCAGTTCGACCAGGATCACGTCCTGGGTGGAGAACGTGAGGCCCGCCTGGCGCAGGGCCCGCTCGGCGGCGGGGGTATCGCTGACCAGCAGACGGATCACCGACACGTCGGACGCGTCGGCCACACAGATGCCACGTATATTCACATCGGCCTGGGCCAGGACACGGCAGACGCGTCCCAACTGGCCGGGGGTGTTCTCCATCGCCACGCTCACCTGCGTCCGCTTTTCCATCCGGCTCTCCTTTCGTGTGTGGTGCCGCCCCGTGGATTATACCGCGCCGTCCGGCCGCGAGCCGGGCGGAAACGGTTTCGGCGCCTGCACGGCACGCGGTGGGCAAGCCCGCCATGTCCCGCGCGGCGGGTCTCCCGACCCGCCTCGCCGATTTTCATGCGGCGAAACACTCCTCGCATGGTTGTCATTCTGAGGAGCGGCGGAGCCGCGACGAAGAATCTCGCCGTGGCCGTTGCCGTTTTGGCTGTTCGCACGTCGAGATTCTTCGGCCTCGCAAGCGAGGCCTCAGAATGACAGGCCCTTCATCATCGCCCGTGCGACAACTGGCTCCGCTTCACCTCGAACGTGTGATCCACCTTTCCGTCGATGGTGATGATGCGGTAGGTCACCGCCGGGTCCGAGGCGCTCGTGTCGAACTCCAGTTCGCCGAACGAGCACGTCCTGTTGTAGCCGTAGATGCTCCCCTTCATGACGCCGTGACGATGGATGTTCGTCAGGCGGCTGCTCTCGAACTCGTAGAGGTCGTAGGCGCCGGGCCGCTCGATCTTCCAGTAATCGCTGCGGTGGCGGTCGGCGGAGATGAGGAGGACGCCGTCGGCCTCGCGGGCGGCGAGGCAATCGAACAGTTCCTTCCGCTCCTCCTTGTACCCCTGCCACGGGTCCTTCGAGCCGGGCTTCGAGCCGTACGCCCACGGCACGGAGGAGGCGAGCACTTTGAACGTGCCCGTCGATTTCGCCAGTGCCTGCTTCAGCCACGCCTTCTGGACGGGGCCGAGCATGGTGGGCGGGTCGCTCTTCAGCGTCCGGTAGTACCGGCAGTCGAGCATGAAGAAGTCCACGTCGCCGATGGAGAAGGTGTACCAGCATCCGGGCTGCTTCGCCCCGCCGCCGTAGGAGGGGTTGGCCCAGTTCTGCGTGAAGACTTCCCACACCTTGCGTTTCCACGGCGGGTCCTCGATGTCCGGCCCCGGGACGCAGTCGTTCGTGCCGAAGTCGTGGTCGTCGTAGATGGAGAAGACGGCGGTCGAGCCGACGAGACCGCGCCACTGGCGCCGCGACTGCCGGCGGTAGTAGCAGTAGCGCTGCGTGGCCCGGACCTTGGGCGTGTCGATGTACACGTTGTCGCCGAGCATGAGGAGGGCGAGGGGCTTGCGCCCCGCGATCGTGTTCCACATATGTTCGTGCTCGGGCGTGTATCCCGCGCCGCCGCCGAAGACGATTCTGAATTTCGCCGGTGCACCCGCCTTGGGGAAGGTGCAAAACGCTGACGCAGGTGTCGTCATCTTCTTGCCGTCCACATGCACGGTGTAGGTGTAGGCGGTGTCCGGTTCGAGGCCGGTCACCTCCAGGACGACGGTGTAATCGTCCGCGGCATTTGTGCGGCCTTTGGCGACGACAGGCTTCGCGTCCCCTCCCGCCCCGGCCGGGCGGACGCGGACCTCCACGCCCGCCTCCTCGTCCGTGCGCACCCAGAAACGTGTGGACGTGTCCGTCGCGCTTCCGACCATCGGACCGTGGACGAGCGGTGACGCTTTCCCTTTCGCCAACGCCTTGAACGCCTCGCTCTCGACGAGCGGCGCGAGCAGGCCTCGCGGCCCGGCGAGGAATCGCTCCAGGGGCATGCCGGCGGCCACGGCCTTGTTCACGTGGCCCATCGCCTTCTCCAGGTCGCCCTGCTGCGAGTGGGCGGCCGCGAGGATGAAGTGCGATTCCGCGTCGCCGGGGTGCTGCTCCAGGAACTTCTCGGCCTCGGCGGCCGCCTTCGCCGTCCGGCCGACCGAGAGGTCCGTGACCATGTCCCGGTGAACCTGTTTGTAGGTGGCCGCCGTGCACGATCCCGCGCCCACGAGGACCGCCAGACATGCGAACAAGAGCCCCTGTGTCGTCCACCGCATCG
This sequence comes from Phycisphaerae bacterium, assembly GCA_046483505.1. Lineage (GTDB taxonomy): Bacteria > Planctomycetota > Phycisphaerae > FEN-1346 > FEN-1346 > BS750m-G62. The sequence continues at coordinate 2,572 of JAWODB010000239.1, read as the reverse complement.
TGGTCGGCCTCCTTTCATCGCTAGATCCGGTCGCTGAGCGTGCCGGCCTCCGGCCGGACACGGATGGCCCGCGGCGGCGCCGTCGGACATTCGTACTCGCACGCACCGCACCCGAGGCACGCCCCCGCGATGACCCGCGGGTACGGATACGCCGGGAACGCCTCCTCGGGTTCGACCACCTCCACCGCCTGGTACGGGCAGGCCGAGACGCAGACACCGCACTCCTGCCCGCCGGCCAGGACACACTTCTCCACCTCGACTTCCGCGATGCCGATCGTCCGCTGACGCTTCTTCTCCAGCGGCAGGGGCGCGATGGCCCCGCTCGGACACACCCGGCCGCAGGCGTTACAGTCCTCCCGGCAGTAGCCGACGTCGAAGACGGCCCGCGGCGTCATGAAGCCGGCCACGCCGCCCTCGCCGAGGTCCGGCTTCAGAATCCCCGTCGGGCACGCCCGCACGCAGTTGCCGCAACGCAGGCACAGGCCGACGAAGCGGGGCTCGTCGGCCGCTCCCGGCGGACGGACGGGCGGCGCCTGTCCGCGGCCGGCGGCCTCGGTCACCAGGGCCGCCATACCGCCCACGCCGGCGCCCAGGAAGAAGCGCCGTCCGACGGCCAGGCCGCCGTCGCGCCGCGGCGCGGCTTCGGCCGCCTCATTGGAGACCGTTGCGGCGGCCCTCGCCTTGGCGTCCCCCCGCCGGCGGAGCCAGCGGGCCGGCAGCGCCAGCACGTCCTGCATCCCCCCGAGCGGGCACAGACGGCCGCACCACGCGCCGGGCACCAGCACGCTGACCACGAGCACCGCCGCCAGGGGCGCCGCCGCGAGAAGCGTCACCCGCCCGAGCGGGCGGAACCACGCGCCGACGGCCGCGGTGAACATCCCCAGCGGGTCCAGCCACACCAGCATCGGGTACCCGACGCACGCCCCGCCGAGCGTGACGAGCAGGATCCACTGGCCCACCGCCGGCCAGCGGGCGAGGCGCGGCCCCCGCGAGCGGGAAGCGCGGCGGGGCGGTGCGCGGCGGGTCTCCGCACCCGCCGCGCTATCAACCGAACCGCCGAGTTCGCGCGGTGGATACGGAGACCCACCGCGCCTGACGTTGCGCAGGCGGCCGAGCGTCTCGGACACCACGCCCACCGGGCACGCCCATCGGCAGAACCATCGCCTCCGGAGGAGCGCCAGAAGCAGCACGGGGGCCGCCCCGAGCGAGAGGACGCCCACCGCCCGCGTCGCGAGCGCCGAGGACGCCGCCACGAACGGACTCGCCGCCGGCACGACTGCGAGGGCTCCGTCCCAGGGAAGCACGCCGGCTGCCACGGCCACCACCGCAAGCAGTGCGGCGGCGCGGGTCGCCGTCCGTATCCAACGCCGTCGGGTTGCGGGAGTTCGATGAGGCATGCGTGCCCCTTGTACCGCGCGGACGCGCGGCCGTCAATCACAAGCAATTCGGTTGAAGGGTCGTGTCGCGCGGATTAGAATGCTCCGCCGCCTTGATCACGGCGCGCGAAGCGGCCACGCCGGTTGAGGATGTCCGGCCGCTTTCGTCTCCGCCCTTCGGGCTGGGCCGGACAAGCCCGCGGCCGGCTCGAACAGCCATCATGGCGCGCGGCGGGTACGGAGACCCGCCTCGCTTCACGCAACCACCACACGTCTCAGGCAAAGAGGATTCTGCCATGAAGATTCTGGTCGTCGGCGGCGGGGGGCGGGAGCACGCCCTCGCCTGGAAACTCGCCCAGTCCAAGCGCTGCAGCAAACTCTACGCGGCTCCGGGGAACCCCGGCATCGCCGAGGTGGGCGAGTGCGTGGCCATCGGGGCCGAGGACGTCGAGGCCCTCGCCGGCTTCGCCCGCGAGCAGTCCGTCGACCTCACCGTCGTCGGGCCGGAGGCGCCGCTGGTGGCGGGCATCGTCGACCGGTTCGACGCCGACGGCCTGCGGGTCTTCGGCCCGACGCAGGCGGCCGCCCGGGTCGAGGGTTCCAAGGCTTGGTGCAAGGACGTGATGCACGGCTCGGCCGTCCCGACGGCCGAGTACCGGGCGTTCACCTCGGCCGCCGAGGCCCGGCGCTACATCGACAACCACGAGGAGCCGCTCGTCGTCAAGGCATCCGGCCTGGCCGCCGGCAAGGGCGTCTTCGTCTGCCGCACCCAGGACGAGGCCCGCGAGGCCGTCAAGACGATCATGACGGACCGGGCGTTCGGCGAGGCCGGCGAAACCGTGGTCATCGAGGAACGCCTCTCGGGGGAGGAGGCGTCCATCCTGGCCCTCGTCGATCGCAATAGCATCTACACGCTGGAATCCAGCCAGGACCACAAGCCCGTCTTCGACGGCGACGAGGGGCCGAACACGGGCGGCATGGGGGCGTACAGCCCGGCGCCCGTCGTCACGGAGAAGATCAGCCGCCAGGTGGACCGCGACGTCCTCGTGCCGATGGTCCACGGCATGAAGGCGGCGGGGGCCCCGTACAAGGGCGTCCTGTACGCCGGCATCATGGTCACGCCGGGCGGGCCGAAGGTCCTGGAGTTCAACTGCCGCTTCGGCGACCCGGAGACGCAGCCTCTTCTCATGCGCCTC
>JAWODB010000171.1:0-4128 GCA_046483505.1 Phycisphaerae bacterium | reverse complement strand
CGTCCATTTTAAATCCGGATAAGTAAAATTTCATAACCTATTTATCGATGACAGATGTATTAGGGACTGATAGATGCAAATAAATCTCAGTGAGATCGCATCCCTTGACACACACGGCGGAGGTGACTTGGCCTAACGTAGCCACTCTAAAATGATGAAGCCAGCCCCATGGGGGGCTGGTAGTGACACCGACCAATACCGAGTTTGGCGTCAGAATCTTTGGCAGGATGGTGACGCCAACTCGACCAGGTGTCAGCTACATTTTCTCCCCCCAATCATATTAGATATTCGGGTTCTATCTGTTGCCTTCTCAATCGAGAGGGGTGGAATCAATGGTTGATCTCCAGCCAGAGGGTTCTGATATTGGTATTCTAAATATTCGAAAAATCGCTCCTGGTGGGTCTCTTTCGACATCTGGCATCATACTTAATGACATCTCTCCACGAATTACCGACTGGATTCCAGAACTTCTCAATGAACTCCTCCCGAACAGTATTCGACTCCTTCGTGAATATGTCGCTCGAACGGATAGAGAGATCCTCTCACACGGGCGATACAGTTCGTTGATGTGTGAACTGCAGGTCAATACTTTTGAAGCCACATATCGAGAATGGGGGTCGACGACCGACATTTGGAGTGATGATGAGGCTGAAGCCGTCGAATATCTCCACTCATTATTTGACCGGGCTGTAAGGTACTACGACATACCAACCGACGACCTATCAACTTACCACCAAGAGAGACTGAAAGATCTAGAGCCTGCATTGACGAAGATTGGGACTGGCATGGGCCCACTGAATGGTAGTCTCGAAGCTTTGGCGAAGGGACCTGTTGCGCTTCACAGTGAACTTGATGATACACCACTGCCGATCACCCTTGAGCTTGATAGGCAGTCGTGGACTAACCTCACTGATCGGTCGACGGGCGTGAGAGCTCTTGATACGATTGCAGTGCTTGGTTCGGCGTTTGATGTTCGGCTCATTATGTCGCTTGCCTTAGAGAAGCATATCCGTCGACGCTATTCCAACTGGTATGATGCACATTTCGGTCTTACTGAGAGCCCTGATAGGTCCATACAGAAGACAGTAGCAGAGGCTGATCGATCACCGGAAGTGACCCGTCAATACGCGTGGGAAGCACTGCAAGAACTTCCAGAAGACTCTGGACGACTTCGATTGCTCGCAAACCTCCCACTCGACGGCTACCGAGACTACTGCGATCTCAGGCAGGACGACGAGATTGGCGTCAAATCAGGGACTATCGGACGCTACGTGCTTGATCTCGAAGAGTTAGGTCTCGTCTCTATTGACCGCCGTGGGAAGTACAACAGTGCGTCTCTCACGTCGCTTGGACGGCTTGCTGTCGAGGAGTTTGTGACCGAGGGTTACCGGACGATTCACCCTGCCCAGTCGACGTTGGAGACGGCTCTTACGCTGACCCCTCAGTCCGATGCAGGTACAGTGTATACCCGCCTGGGCGTCGGGCGGCGTTGTGCCCGTGAAGGGCCCCGTGCAGAACCAGCGCTCGGGCCCGAGGGGGCGGGTTCCCCGCCGGCCGAACCGCAGGTCCAGGCCCGACCGCTTCGGCAGGACCGCTTCGATGCGAAGGCGGTGCGTGCCTTCGGCCAGGTGGACGGGCACGAACGCCCATCGGCCGGGGACCGGCGTCTCGAGCGCCGTGCCGTCCACCTCGATCGTGATGCGCCCGCCGGTGCGGACCTGGAACTGGTAGAGGCCTGCGTGGGGCGCGTGGAAGAAGCCTTCGAGCGTCATCCCGCCGCCCGCCGTCATGCCGGCCTTGCCGAGCCACCGGCCGTGGAGGGTGCCGGAAATGTGGACGGCCTCGCCCCTGCCGGTGACGAGTTTGAGGCCCTTGACGCGTTCCTTTTCAGGCGGGGCCGCGACGGGCCCGAGGGCCGGGGGCGGGGCGATCTCCACCTCGATGGGGGCGGCGACGATCTGGTCGCCCACGTGGATGCTCCCGCCCGCCGGCGCCGCGGGCTTCGACGACGGGGCGAAGTCCGACGGTGTGACCTTGCCCTGCGGCGGGAGGTGGGCCACGGGGAGAATCCGCACGGGCCCGAAGCCGAGCCGCTGCGTGTCGATCTCCGCCTCGCCGCGCTCGCCCTCGATGGCCGCCAGCACCCGCGCGTGGTGCATGAACCGGATTTCCCGCGCGCCCGGCAGGGCGGCCGAGAGGCGCAGCGGCTCGCCGCGGACGATTCGCTTCTCCTCCGGCGCCGTGACCTGGAGCGCGACGCCCTTGTGGTTGACCGTGACGGGTATCTCCAGAAAGCCGCGCGTGCGGACGCGGTCCGCCGCCACGGCCACGAGGCGAAACTCGTAGAATCCGTCGGAGAACGTCGTCGTGTCGATGTCGATCGTCCCGCCCGGTCCGCAGCGGCCGTAGGGTGTTCCCCAGAGCAGCACCTCGTAGTGGTCGACGGCGTCGGGCTTGAGGTTGTTTGTCCCGGGTTCAAGGTGCACGGTGCCCTTGACGGTGCCGCCGGGGCGGACGCCCTTGACCGTCACCTCGGGAATGGTGGCCCACGGCCGGCAGAGCGGGTCGCCGACGATGAGCAGTTGGTACGGCCCGGCGATGGACTGGTAAAACGCCTCGGCGAGCGACGCCCCCTCGGCGTAGTGGACGTGCATGAGGGGCGAGGGAAACTTGGCCTGGATCGCCATCGGTTCGGTCACGGTGCCGCTCGCGCCGGCGGCGCCGTGCCGGAGGAAGACCGAGAGGCACGTCTGGCCGGCGCCGGCGCTCATCACGCCGCCGCTGCTGGTCAGGTGTTCGCAGATGGCGCCGGGCAGGATCGTGCTGCCGCAACCGGGCCAATCAAAGTTGCCGCTGCCGATGACGGCGCCGGCCACGTCGGGGCGCTCCTTGGGCAGGACGCCGTTTCGAATCTCGGCGCGCACCCCGCGCTCCCGGAGCAGGGCGACCGTGGTGGCGAACGCCCACTCGCGGGTCCGCGACCGGACGTTGCGGTTCTTCATGAGGTACACCGTACCGGAGGGCTTGGAGCCGTCCGCCGCGGCGCTGCGGCGGAGGCAGGTGCGGACCTCGTCCAGGCTGTTGCCGCGGCCGCTCGTGACGGCCAGCATCGTGGAGAGCATGTAGCGGCGTCCGGCGTGGGGCTCGGTCCGGTTGCCCCGGCGCGACCACGCGTCGGCACTGCGAAAGGCGACGGCGGGCTGGAGGTCGAACCGCGGCTGCTTCATCGCCTCGAGGAGCCGCTTGAAGTCGTCGCGGTCGCGGAGGGAAGCGAGGTCCGCGTCGTCGCGGGTGTGGTCGGCGTCGGTCCAGCCGGCGCGGAGGGCGCGGCGGAGGGCGGCCATCGCCTCGTCTCCCTTTCCGAGCCGGGCCAGGCCGCACGCCAGGTTGTAGTGGACCTGCGGGGCGGCGGGATGCTTTTCGGCCAGGGCCCGGAGGAGGTGGACGGCCTCGGCCCACTTCTTCGCCTTCAGAAGATCGTGGGCGGCGGCCCGTTCGGCCCTGTCCGCCTCCGTCCACGGCCGCGCGTCGACGGGGCGCAGCGGCCGGCGGTAGTACCAGTTCGAGGCCAGGCTCAGGTACGCGATATCCTTCCCGCGGACGAGTTCGTGCAGGTACGTCAGCCCGTTGATGGACGCCCGTTTCGTGATGAACTTCGGCAATTCCTTCTTACCGACGTCGGGATGGACGCCGATGCCCCACGGCAGGTCGCTGGAGTAGACGATGTAATCGATCTGGTCCGTCAGCCCCCGGCTCTTGATGGCGGCGAAGACGGGCTCCAGTATCTCCTTGCGAAAGGTGTTGACATCCGTCCCCTCGAAGGACGAGAGGCCCGAGAGGTACAGGACGCAGCCCATGGGAATGCGGCGAAGGTGGACGTATTCGTTGGCGACGGTCTGCGAGGCCCAACTGTCCTCGTTGACGACGAGGAAGACGTTCTCCGGCCCGCCGCCGGCGAGGGCGGGGGCGGGGAGCAAGGTCGCGGCCAGGAGCAGGATTGCGACCAGGCGGAGGTTGGTATCGCCCCAGAAGTAAGAGGACGTCAGCGCACGCAGGAGGGCCTCGGCCTGTGCGCCGAGGCTCCAGGGGCTTGCGGGGGCGTGTGGATGAGACAGTCCCCCGCTTGCG
>JAWODB010000161.1:0-3067 GCA_046483505.1 Phycisphaerae bacterium | reverse complement strand
GCCCGGGCCACCTTGCCCATCAATTCCGCTACGCTCTCAAGTGCCATGACAGAAGGTGCTTATCGCAAAGTCGGTGGGAAGGCGGCGAGGCGTCTGACCGGGCCCTCCCCGGCCTGCCGACTCGCCACCGCGACCCCCGGGCTGTTCCCATCCACGCGTCACCACAGTATATCGACCGCCTGCCGAACCGTCAATCGGGCCAAGCCGGCTCGGCATCGGCGGGGGGGAGGCCGGCGCCCGCTTGCGTTCCCCTGCCGGGCCCTCTAGACTTATCCCCTGACCCCTCAGCCGCCGAGGCTCGCGTGAACACCCGGCCGTGGGACGTCGTCATCGTGGGCGCCGGGGCGGCCGGCTGCGCCGCGGCCATGCATCTTCCGGCCGGCGCCGGCGCCCTGATGGTGGACCGCGCCGACCCCGCCGACGGCCGATGCTGCGGCGGGCTGCTCAACCCCGACGCGCAGCACGCCATGGCGAGGCACGGGTTGAGGCTCCCCCGCGAGGTCCGGGTCCGGCCGGAGCCGGCCGGTGTACACGTCATCGACCTAGCCCGGATATTTCACGGGCTCATAGACGAATGGCCATGCCTGTTACCTGAGGCATGGTGGGGTGTGATGGGACCGATGAGGCGGCGATGGGGACAGAGGGCCCCCTTTCCCCCGTGGCGTGCGGCGGCCGCGGGCGGCGGCGACGACCGGGATGTGGGGGATCAGCGGAAGCCGCAGGCGGGATGGGCGGCCGCAGGAGTGAGGGCCGTCGCTCGGCGCCCTGGCGCCAGGGTCAGGGGCGGCAGGCGCCGCAGCCGGGCCAGGACGCGGCGGAAGAGGTCCTGCAGCGGATAGCCGCCGGCCAGGTGCAGGACCACGCGTCGGACCGAGACGCGGACGCGGGCCCCGATCTTCAAGAGGCGGGTGCGGATCGTCCCGGCCTGGGCGCGGGCCATCTGGGTGCCCGCCAGCCCCTCGCGCCGCAGCGTCTCCACCAGGACATAAGCGGCCGAGGCCAGGAGGACGCGGAACTGGTTGGCCAGGAACCGGTGGCAGCTGGTCCGTCCGGCAAAGAGGTCGAGTTGCTGTTCCTTGATGCGGTTCTCCATGTCGCCGCGGGCGCAGTAGAGCCGGTCGTAGAGGTCCTGCGGGTCGCCGTCGAGGCTGGTGACGACGAAGCGGGTGTTGGGGCCGTGTGTCAGGTGCTCGGCCTTGACGAGGACGCGCCGCTGGCGGTCCCAGGTGCCGGCGGCGTAGCGGACCTCGCCGAAGCGGCGCTGCTTGACGCCGGTGGCCTCGAAGCGGTCGGCGGCCTCCTGGACGAGGGGCTCGGCGAGCCGCATCAGGCGGGCGTTTTTGGCCAGGCCGAGGATGTAATCGACGCCGTGGCGGTCGCACCATCGCATGAAGCGCCACCGGCAGAACCCCGAGTCGGCGCGGACGAGGATGCGCACGTCGGGCCAGACCTCCCGCAGCCGCCGGACGAGAAGTTTGAGGATCGCCCGGCTGTGCTTGGCGGCGTCGATGCGGGCCGGCCGCAGGTACGGCACCAGCAGCTGGTCGCCCGAGAAGACGTAGAGCGGCAGATAACAGTACGCGTCGTAGTAGCCGTGGAAGAAGCGGCCCTCCTGCTCGCCGTGGAGGGGATCGTCGGTGGCGTCGAAGTCGAGGACGATCCGCTCGGGCGGCGCGGCGTGGGAGGCGAGGAACGTCTCGACGAGCGTCTCGGTCATGCGGACGAGGTCCCGCCGCAGCGCGGCGCCCTCCAGGCGGCAGAGGGTCGAGGGCGAGGCCAGGGGCTTGTCTTCCTTGGGCGGCCGCTCGGCCAGGACCTTCATGAGGAGATCGTCTCGCAGGGTCTGGTGATCGTTGAGGTCCTCGTAGCCCAGGGCGATGCCGAAGACGCGCTGCCGGAGCATGGCCGTGACGGTGTGGATGGTGGCGGCCGGGTCGCGGGGGTCGGTCAGGCAGGCGGCCAGGCGCTCGGTGAGGCCGAGGCGGCGGTCGACCTCCCGCAGCAGGAGGGCCCCGGCGTCGCTGGTCAGGTGACCGCCGTCGAAATCGGCCTCCACGCGGCGGCGAGAAAGACTGGAAAAGGCGAGCGGCTTGCGGTTACACTGTGTCATCGCGATGGCCTTTCGTTTGCGGAACGGGTTCTTCTCTAAGTCCCCATTCTACAAGCCGTTAGGCCATCGCGCTAGTTTTATCTTCATGAATCCCGTGAAATATCCGGGCTAGGGGTCGTCACCCCGAAGAATCCGCTCGACGAGCGGCTTGATGCGGTCTGTGGCCGACTTATGGCACACCAGCGTGCCGGCGTCGCCATGGACGACAATGCAGTCGGTCAGGCCGGTCACGGCCACCGGGTGCGTGGGCTTCCCGATGACGACGCAGCCGGTTACCGTGTCGATGAACACCCGTCCGCGGATGCGATTGCCGTTTGCATCGGCGGGCAGAAGACGCTCGGCGGCGAGCCACCCGCCGATGTCGTCCCACTCGAAGGTGGCGGGGACGCACCAGACGTCGGAGGCCTTCTCCATGATGCCGTAATCGATGGACTCGGCCCTGACTTGTTCGAACGCCTCCTTCGCCCGCCGGTCGAACGAGGGTTGTCCGACGTGTTCCGCCACCTCGGACAAGGCTGCGCAGGTTTCCGGCAGGTGCCGACGGGCGGCCTCGAGCAGCGTCCGGGCCTTCCAGGCGAAAATGCCGCTGTTCCACAGATATCGGCCGGTGGCGAGGTATCGCTCGGCCCGGGCGCGATCGGGTTTCTCGACGAATGCTTCGACCGGCTGGGGCACCAGCGGCTCCGGCGCCTGGCCGAGGTCCAGGTAACCGAACCGCGTGGCCGCCGAGGCCGGGACGATGCCGATGGTGCCGAGGCCACCTTCCCTCGCCCGCTCGGCGGTGGCCGCCAGGGTCTCGCCGAACGCCTCCTCGTCCCCGATGAAGTGATCCGACGGGAAGACGATCATCACCGCTTCCGGCCATCGTTTCGCCACGACCAGGGCGGCCAGGACGATGGCCGGGCCGGTGTCGCGGCGGAGGGGTTCCAACACCACGTTCTCCGGGGGCAGGTCCGG
>JAWODB010000144.1:0-9799 GCA_046483505.1 Phycisphaerae bacterium | reverse complement strand
GGCGAAAGGGGCGCCCCCTGGCAGCCTCAGAGCCGAGGCAGAGGTCCTCTCCCCGGTAAGGGGAGTTGAACCGAAGGAAAGGCCCCTGTCCGCTCAGAACGAGGTGCCGATCGAGAACGAAAACACCTCTTCCTCGTCGTCGCCATCCTTCGAAATCGGGAAGCCGAAGTCAAGGGCAAACGGTACGGGGCCGAAGAACGGCACCGTGAACCGGATGCCGGCGCCCACCGCGGCGCGCCACGTCGAAATCTCGATCGTCTCCTCCACGGTGCCGGTGTCCAGGAAGAGGACGCCCGTGAGGTTCTCGCCGAAGATCGGGAACGAGTACTCGGCGGAGGCCAGGGCCAGGAAATCGCCGCCGAGGGCCGTATCCAGTTGCCGCGGCCCCACGCCGCGGAACTCGAAGCCGCGCAGGCTCCCGTGCCCGCCCGCGAAGAACCGCTCGAAGATGGGCGCGTCGCCGGCGATGAACCCCGCCCGGCCGCGAACCGCCAGCACGCTCTTGCGATCCAGGACATCGCGCGTCACCGTCCAGTACCGGCGTGCGTCCACCGTGAACCGCGTGAAGTCGTAACTGCCGCCCATCGCCCCGGCCTGCTCGACGGCGCCGGTCAGCCGGTAGCCCTCCGTCGGGAACAGGTAACTGTCGGTCGTGTCCTTCGTGAGGCCGACCTCGATGCTCGTCAGGTTCGACGACCCCTCCACCTCGAGTACATCGTTCGGCACGACCAGATCGAGGTCGGAAATGTTGATGTTCTCGAGCCGGAAGTTCACGAAGGCCCGGAGGTCCTCGCGAAGTTCGCGGCCGAACCCGAACTGGCCGCCGATGCGCCGCTCGTCGTACGCGTCGCGGAGCCGGTCGAAGAAGAAGACGCTCGTCGAGAAACTGTATTCCGTGTCGAAGACGTGCGGGTCGCGGAACCCCACCCGGTACCGCTGCAACTCGGTGCCGGGTTCCAGGACGATGGAGAAGTTCTGCCCCGCCCCGCGGAACGCCTCGCCGCGCCAGAACTCGTCGCCGGATTCGGGCCAGTCCATGGCGTCGAAGTTGCGCTGGGTGAACGAGATGTTGCCCAGCACGCCGCGGTTGCTCGAGACGCCCGCCCCGAGGATGAGGTTGGCGGTCTCCGACTCCTCCACGCGGACGAGGATGTCGGCCACACCGGGGTCCGCCGTCGGAATCGTGGCGATCTGGACCGAGTCGCGATCGAACAGCCCCAGGCCCTTCAGCCGCGTCTCCGCCTTGTCGATGAGTTTCGTGTTGACCGGCTCCTCGGGGTAGAAGCGGAGTTCCCGCCGGATGACCTTGTCCTGCGTCAGACGGTTCCCCTCGATGCGGATCTCGCCGATCGTGACCGGCCGGCCCTCGTCCACCCGGAAGGCGACGTCGACCTGGCCCGGCTCTTCCGTGAAGTCGATAACCGGCTTGACCGAGGTCTGGATGTACCCCACCTCGCCGTAGGTCCCGCGGATCAACTCCACGTCCTGCCGGACGCCCGCGGCCGTGTACGCCACACCCGGGCTGAGGGCCATCTGCTTCTTCAGAAGCGAGCGGCTGAACCGCTCCACGCCCTCCAGGGCGACGGAACGGACCTGGTACCGCGGCCCCTCGTCGATGATCATGCGGACGGTCAGTTTTTCCTTGTCGTCGCTGAACTCCAGTTCCCGCCCCACCTGGACGTCCAGGAAACCCTGCTCCACGTAGTAGTTGCGGAGGCTGACGACGTCGCGCTGGATCTTCTCCTCGTCGTACAGGCCGGGGATGATGAAGGGGAACCACGTGCGGGTCTCCATCCGCTGCTGGAGTTCCCGGTCGCCGATCGACGTGTTCCCGACGAACTCGATGTGCCGGACGCGGACGCGCGGCCCCTCGGTAACGGTGTACCGGGCGATCTGCTCTTGCCGGAGCAGCCCCTCCTCCAGCGACACCGTCACGAAGTAATACCCCTTGTCGCGATACAGCCGCTCGATGGCCTGCACGCCCGTGAAGACCTTGTGCCGGTCGATCAGGTTGCCCGGCTCGACGCCGACGGCCTCGGTCAGGTCCTCGTCGTCGAACGCCCGGTTGCCCTCGAACTGAAGGGCGGCCAGCACGGGGCGCTCGGTCACCTCGACCACCAGGACGAGCCCTTCGGGGCGGCGCTCCGGCCGGATGACGAGGTTGTCGAACTCGCCGAGCGCGTAGATGCGCTTGAAGTCCTGGTCGACGGCCTCCGGGCTGTACCGGCTGCCTTCGCGCAGACGCATCTGGCCGAGAATGCGGTGGGTGCTGACGCGGTGATTCCCGCGGACGATGACGTCGGCGATGCGCGGCCGGTCGAGGCCGGCCTGCCCCGCCACCAGGCCGCCCACCACCCAGGCCAGGGCCGCCAGGGCCATCCCCGCGGCCGCCAACCGCCTGGGAAATCGCTCACGCTTCTCGCAGGTGCCCGGTGGTTGGGTCATCCTGGGGTTTCGACTCCGTTCCTGGAGGCACGACCGGAGCGAGGCGCGGCACATTCTACAGGGCCCGCCCCCTCAATACCAACAAGAAATGGTGGGGCCTCCGCGGCCGGACCCGCGTCACGGACCGGCCCCCGGCCCGCTCTCCGGCACGGGCCGAAACCGCAGCAGCGGCCACAGCAGCGGAAACAGCGTAACCATCGGCAGCAGCAGACCCACCAGGCTGGCCGTGTTGTCGGCCACCCCTCCGTGCCGGATCTGGTGGATGACGAACCACAAGAGACCCAGACCCACCAGGAGCGCATTGGCAACGATGAAGACGCCGCGGGCCCAGCGCCGTCCCGCCACGTACTTCAGGCCCACCACCACGCCGAGCGCCAGGGCGACGACCGTCAGCACGAGCCCCGTAATCCAGGCGGCCGGCCGGGCCGCGGCCGACGCCACCCCGACCGCCAGCAGGCCCCGGAGGGTGTAGGCCTGCGTGATCCCGTACGCACACGCCGTCAGGGCCAGGACCTCCACCCCGACCAGCAGATAGGCCACCCGTCGTCTGCCCGCGGGGTCGCGTTGCCAGCGTGCCATGGCCTCCTCCTTCCGATGCCCGGCCGTGCCGCCGGGCGCGGCTTGTCAGGATTCCTCGAACGTGGGGCCGACCAGCACGTCGAAGGCGTCGAGGGTGGACCGGTCGCCGCTCGTCATCATCCGCAGCCGCCCCTCGCACCGCAGGGCGGCCCGGTCGATGAACCGTTTGGCCATGACGGCCCGTTCCTTCGACTCCCGCGCCATCTCCAGCCACAGGTACCCGAGGTAGATGTCGATGGCCACGTCGACGAGCGGGCGGGCCACCAGGTCCAGGTAATCCGCCGACTGCTCGTTCTTGAGGTAGTCGACGGCGTCGGCGAGTTTCGTGCGGAGGCGCGCCAGGCGCTTCGCCCGGCCCTTGAAGCCGCGCGGCGGAGCGGCCTCGCCCATCCGGACGAACTGCTTCTCGGCCGTCCCGCTCGTCACGCCGCGCACCGCTGCCACGATCTGGAGTTGGCTTGTCCCTTCGTAGATGGTCGTGATGCGGGCGTCGCGGTACAGACGCTCCAGCGGATAGTCCTTCATGTACCCGGACCCACCGAGGACGCTGATCGCCTCGTAGGCTACGCGGTTACACATCTCGCTGAGCCAGTACTTCGCGACGGGCGTCAGGAACCCCGCCAGCCGCTTGTACCGTTTCTGCTCCTTGTTCAGGGCGTTGCGCTCGTCGCGGTCCTCGGCGCGTTCCTTGGCGTCGTCGTAAAGGTATTCGTAATCGGCGGCAAGGGCGGCCTCGTACAACAGCGCCCGGCCGGAGGCGACCGCCAGTTTCATCTCCGCCAGCAGGTCCGCCACCGCCGGGAACCGGTCGATCGACCGCCCGAACTGCACGCGGGTGGCGGCGTAGTTGCGGGCCTCGCGCATGGCCGCCTCCGCGATGCCCAGGCTCTGGGCGGCGATGCCGATCCGGGCACCGTTCATCAGCGCCATCACGTACGTGACCAGGCCCCGCCGCCGTTCGCCCACCAGTTCCGCCGGCGCGTCGTTGAACTGCAACTCGCACGTCGGCGACCCGTGGATGCCCATCTTCTCTTCGGTCCGGCGGACGCGGATGCGCGGCCCGCGCTCCGCCAGGAACAGGCTGAGCCCCATGCCGCCCGTCTCGTCCGGCTCGCTGCGGCCCAGGACCAGCAGCACCTCGCCGCAGCCGTTCGTGATGAACCGCTTGACGCCGCTCAGGCGCCACGCCCCCGCCTCGTCCTGGTAGGCGCGGAGCCCGACGTTCTGGAGGTCGCTGCCGGCGTCGGGTTCGGTCAGGACCATGGCGCCGGTGACCTCGCCGGCGGCGAAGCGCGGCAGGGTGGCCTCCTTCTGCTCCTCGGACGCAAACATATTGATGGTTTCGGCGATGCCCTGGAGCCCGAAGATGTTCATCAGGCTGGCGTCGGCCCGGCTGACGATCTCGGTGGCCATCGCGTAGATGAGGCCCGGCAGGTTCAGCCCGCCGAAGCGGCGGGGCAGCGTGGCCCCCATGAGGTCCGCCTGCGACAGGGCACGCAGGGCCTTGGCGAGCCCGCCCGCGTACCGGACGCATCCCTCGCCCGCGCACAGGTGCGAGCCTTCCTCGTCGATCTCCGCCGACAGCGGCGCGATCGTCTCGCCGGAAATCTCGCCCACCAGGTCGAGCGTGCGGCGGTAGTTGTCGAGCGCGTCGGCCACGTCTTCCGGGGCGTAATCGTACTCGGCCGCCTCGGCGAAGTCGCGCTCCCGCAGCCGGACCAGCGGCTCAAGGTCCAGCCGGTCCAGGTGGAACGCGATGTCCGGGTTGTCGGCGTAGAAGTTCGGCACGGCTTACACCCGCTTCTTGACGGCGTCGACCATCATCGGGACGACCCGGTTCAGGTCGCCCACGACGCCGTAGTGGGCCACGTCGAAGATGGGGGCCTCGGGGTCGGAATTGACGGCGACGATCTTGGCCGCCTCGCTCATGCCGGCCCGGTGCTGGACGGCCCCGCTGATGCCGAGGGCGATGTACAGGGCCGGCCGGACCGTCGTGCCCGTCTGGCCCACCTGGTGGTCCTTGTCGATCCAGCCGGCATCGACGGCGGCGCGGCTGGCGCCGACGGCGGCGCCGAGACAGTTCGCCAGGTCCCAGACCACGCGGAACGCCTCCTTGCCACCCACACCCGCCCCGCCCGCCACGATGATGCGGGCCGCCTTCAGGTTCACCTTCCGCTCCGCGCGGTGGTGTTCGAGGATATCGAGGAGCAGGTCCGCCTCCGAGAGGTCCGGCGTGAACGCGACGACCTCGCCGGTGCGGCCGGGGTCCTCGTCCGGCATCCGCATGACGCCCTCGCGGACGGTGGCCATCTGCGGCCACCGCTCCGGGTTGACGATCGTGGCGATGATGTTCCCGCCGAACGCCGGGCGAATCTGGTACAGCAGACGGTCGTACGCCTGCTTGGTGCCCGGCTCGGTGTGCGAGCCGATGTCGAGGTCCGTGCAGTCGGCCGTCAGCCCGCACCGCAGGGCGCTGGCCACGCGCGGCGCGAGGTCGCGCCCGAGGGGCGTGGCGCCGAAGACGACGATCTGCGGCCGGTGCTCCTGCACCAGGCCGACCAGGGCCTTCGCGTACGGCCGGCTCTGGTAGTGGGCCAGGAGCGGATGCTCGCCGGCCAGGACGCGGTCGGCCCCGCACCGCACGAGCCGCTCGCCGTGCCGGGCCGCCGAATCGCCCAGGACGACCGCCGAGAGGCGGACGCCGAGCGCATCGGCCAGGTCCCGCCCCTTGGAGAGGAGTTCCAGGCCCACGTCGTGCAACGCGCCGTCGGTCTGTTCGGCGACGACCCAGACGTCGCCGTCGCGGTTCGGCTCGATCATATCAAAAAGCATCTCCTCGCGCCTGTCGCGCGGCGGGTCTCCGCACCCGCCGCACCATGCACACCCGTCATTTTCAGCAGCCATGTGCCACGGCCGGCCTTGCCCGGCCGTGATTTCGACGCGCCGGGCAAGCCCGGCGGCTAAGTATTACCCGATCGTATGGTCCTCGATGAGTCCGTGGACCATCGCGGTCACGCCTGCCTCCGTCGGCTCCACCTTCTTGAAGCCGCTGGCGGCCAGCACGACCGACTGGATGCGTTTGACCTTCGTCGGGCTGCCGTCCCGGCCGCACCAGGCCAGGTCGGCCTCGATATCGTCGAGGTCCCACTGGGGAATAAGCCGCCCGCGGGCGGCCAGGGCGTCGACCCGGCGGCGGGCCTCCGCGGCGCGGGTCTCCGCGTCGGCGTCCGGCATCTCCTTCCGCAGGGCCGCCTCGATCTCCGCCGGCGCCTTGCACTTCTTGGTGGCCATGATCCGTTTCGCCGACGCCGGACGGGGCTCCGGCCCCTGGTCGGTCACCGTGACGAGGCACGGCAGCGGGGCCTCGACGCGTTCGAACCCCTCGCCCGTATTGCGGCGGGCGCGGATGCGGCCCTCGCCCACGTGTTCGATCGCCTCGACGTACGTGACCTGCGGCCAGCCGAGTTTCTCCGCCGTCTGCGGCGGGACCTGGGCCGTATCGCCGTCGATGGCCTGCCGGCCACAGAGGACCATGTCGACCGGGGCCTCGCGGCCGACGCGGCGGACCGCCTGGGCCAGGATGTAACTGGTGGCCAGGGTGTCGCTGGCGGCGGCCCGGCGGTCGGTGAGGAGGACGGCGTCGTCGGCGCCGCGCTCCAGGGACGCCCGCAGGACCTCGGCCGCCCGGGGCGGGCCCATCGTCAGGACGGTCACCCGGCCGCCGTGCTGCTCGCGCAGACGGAGGGCGGCCTCCAGCGCGTTCAGGTCCTCGGGGTTGAAGACGGCCGGCAGGGCGCTGCGATTGACGGTGCCGTCGTCGCGCATCGCCTCGCCGGTGATCCGCTTCGTGTCGGGCACCTGCTTGACCAGGACGACCAGGTTGTACGGCATCGTATACAGTGCTCCCGGCCCAGGTGAGACGGCAGAAGAGAAGTCGAGACCGCCACCTTACTTACGGCCTGCGGGAGGGTCAAGGACAAAACGGCTGCGGGCAGCCGCTCGGCGCCGCCTACGCCCCCGCGTCGTCCGATTCCACGGGCACCGCGTGCCGCGCGCCGGGCGCCTCGGCCACCTCCCGCAGCGTGCCGTCGCCCGGCAGGCGCTCGATGCGGACGGGCAGCGTCTCGGCGTCGGTGATCGGCTCGATGTACTTCCGGGGGTAGCGGACGGACTGCATGCGGCAGGAGTGGCGGTGCGGGCCGAACTCGGGGTGGCTCACCAGCCGCCGCCAGATCGTATCGAGCGGCTCTTCCGTCACGTTGCCGAAGGAGATGGGGTTGAAGTCGCACGGGTTGATGTCGCCGTAGCACGTCATGTAGAACTGGGCGAACCCGCCGAAACACCCGCCCCCGTCGTACCCGTTGGCCTTGGCCTGGGCGATGACGCCGAACGGATGCTCGTCGGCGTTGTACGTGTCGGCCAGGGCCCGGATGCGCTTGATGTCCTTGCGGCCCATGATGACGTCCGGCCGCGAGAGGAACTTGCCCGTCGGCACGCAGTCGAAGATCGTGATCTCGTGGAACCCCTCGTCGCGCACCATCGTCACGAGGTGCTCCAGGGCCCCGTTGGTGACGGTCTCGTGGCACCCGTAGGTGGAGACGCCCGTCAGGATGCCGGCCTCGCGGGCGAGGCGGGCCCCGGCCATGGCCTTCTCGTACGCGCCCGGCAGCCGGCGGAGGTCGTCGTGGACCTCGGGCGTATCGGCGTCGATGGAGACGTTCAGGCTGTCGAGCCCGGCCTCGGCAAGTTCGGCCACCTTCTGCTCGGTCAGCAGCACCCCGCTCGTGAAGATCATGGCGTGGGCGCGGGTCTTGTCGACGTGGGCGATGAGGTCCGGCAGGTCCTTCCGGGCGAGCGGCTCGCCGCCGGTGAAGACCACGTTCGAGACGCCCAGGTCCACGGCCTGCTCGACGACGGACTTCAGTTCTTCGGTGGTCAGTTCCCGCCGTCCCTGGACGACGAACCGGTCGGCCGAGCAGTGCACGCACCGGCACGGGCACCGCGGCGTGACCGACAGGGTGCACGTGCCGGGGAACACGATTTTCTCGGCCATGGTGCGGAGTTTGCGTTCCAGGTGCCGCATCGCCGCCGCCGTCGGCATCGCCGGGTTGTACAGGTTGTAGACGTTCTTGCCGTCCACCTCGGCGATGACCTTGAGGCGGTTGATGACCGCCAGGAACGCCTCCACCTTGTCGGCGAACGCCCCCTTCAGGGGGCCGGAGAGTTCGCAGTGGATCTGCTTCTCCGGGCCGCGCCAGGTCTTCAGGATCAGCAGACGGACCCCGAGCGGCCCGGTGACCTCCGTGTGGACGGTGCCGTCGGGCGTCTCCCGGTTCTCGACGCGGACCCGCTTGAGCAGCCGCTCGCTCACGTGCTCGGTCAGTGCACCCATGAAGGCTCCTTGCAGCCGAGGCGAAGATGAACCATTCTAGAAAACGGGGCACAGCATGGCAAGCGGCGGCCAAGAATGACCAATGACCAAACCCCAATGACCAACGACGGCTGGACCGGCGCTACGCTTCCGTGTTCCGGTAGATGGCCGCGAAGATACGAAGCAGTTCGCCCGCCTCTTCCCAGAGACGCGCGGCTTCCGTCCTGGCCGGCGGGTGCGCCGCCACGATCATCCGCAGCCAGTGCTTCGTCTCCTTGATCTCCTTCTTGCACACGCTCACCTTGTACCTGAAATCCTTGCGTGAAGGCGCCTCGTCGGCCTCGCAGTAATTCGCGCCGACGCTTGTGCCGGACCGAACCACCTGCCGGATCAGCGGGTCGGTGGCGGGAGACCGCGGGAGCGATTTGGCGAATGCGATGATCGACTCGCCGAACGTCGCCGTTCGCTCCGCCAGATCAAATGCCGGACGTGCCTTGCCGTCACCCTTCGCTGTTTCGGCCATCGCTTCCCCCCGTCCTGCCCCAGACCGTCACCATACGCGCCGTTTGGTCATTGGGGCTTGGTCATTGGTCATTCCGCAAAGCGCCTCGCAGAATCTTTTCCGCCAACGCCACCGCCCTCACCCCGTCATCGAGCGTCACGGCCGGTTCGGCGCCGGTGCGGACGGCGTCGAGGAAGGCGGCGAGTTGGGCCCGGAGGGCGTCGGGCTCGGACTCCACGGGAATCGACTCGGTCGCAACCAGGGCGTCCATGCCGGCGCCGGCCAGCGTGCCGTCCTCCAGGCGGCGGCGGAGGTCCGGGCTCGGACTCAGCATCTCGACCCGCCGCTCGCCGTAATCCATCTTCAGGTACGCCCCCTCGGCGAAGACGCGGACGAGCCGCTCCTGCCGCCGGCTCATGCGGCTGGCCGAGACGTCCGCCACGCACCCGCCGGGAAACCGGAGGCGGGCGCTGACGAAGTCCTCGTGCGGCCCGACGACCACGCCGCCCACGGCATCGACGCGCTCCGGCGCCTCGCCCACCAGGTCCAGCACCACGTCCAGCCCGTGGATCATGACGTCCATGACCACGCCCGTGTCGAGGCTCCGGAACGGAAACGGGGAGACCCACAGGACCTCGAGATACTTGGGGTGCAGGTTCCGCCCGGCGACGGCGCGGGTCACCGGGTCGAAGCGGAGGATGTGCCCCACCTGGACGAGAACACCCGCCCGGCGGGCCGTCTCGGCGATGCGGCGGGCCTCGGCGGCGGTGCCGGCGAGCGGTTTCTCGATGAGCATCGGCGTGCCTTGGGCCGCCAGCGCCGCCGCGACCGACTCGTGCGCCGACGTGCTCGCCGCCACGACGGCGGCATCGATGCGGCCGGCGAGGTCGGCCAGGTCCGTC
>JAWODB010000344.1:0-10184 GCA_046483505.1 Phycisphaerae bacterium | reverse complement strand
CTCGGCTTCCGTGTCACGATGGACGACGTGACCCGAAAGCAGACCGCGGGCACGTTGACCCGGGCCCACTTTGCGGCGGCCATGCTGGAGAAGGGATACGTGCGGAACTGGGATGAGGCGTTCGAGACGTACCTCGGGCGGGGCAAACCGGCGTTCGTCGGCCGCAAACGCGTCCAGCCCGCCGACGCCATCGCCGCCATCCGCGAGGCGGGCGGCCTGGCGGCCCTGGCCCATCCGCGGCAACTCAACCGGTCCATCGCCGAGACGGAGGAGTGGCTCGAACGCTTCGCCGAGGCGGGCATCGAGGCGGTCGAGGTCTCCAGCCCGGACCACACGGCCAACTACGCGCGGCATTACGGCCAGATGGCCCAGCGGCTGGGCCTCCTGGCCATCGGCGGCACGGACTGGCACGGCCGGGCCGATTCCGACATCCGCCTGGGCGTCGGCCGGGGGCAATTGGCCGTCCACTACACCGCCGTCGAGCAGATGAAGGCCCGCCTGGCGGCCAGGCGGGAGGGGTAGGCCGCCGTTCGAGCCGGCCGCGGAAGCGGCCGGACACTTCGCCCCGTGGTGGCATGTCCCATGGCGGCTGCAGATGACCCGCCGCTCCCGCGGCGGGCTCGAGACTCGCGGGCAACAAAGATGCGCAAGCGTTCGCCGGGTGGCACTGGCGGCTGGCCCGCCAGTGCGCTCGGCATGCTGAGAACACTGGCAGAGGAGCAGCCAGTGGCACCCGGCATTTCGCGCGGGTCGCGGCCTACGGTTTCGCGTCGTACTCGGCGCCGAGCCCCTCCAGCATCCCCTTCACCAGGCGCACGGCCTTCTTGAACGGGGCCGGGCCGCTGAAGCCGTCGAACTCGCCGGCGGCGGCCAGGTGCGGTTCCAGCGAGACGAACCCCTCGTAGCCGCGCCCGTTGATGGCGTCGGCCAGGATCTCGGGGATGTCGCCGTCGCCCTCGCCGGGCGGGGCGATCTTGCCCGTCGGGAAGACCGCATCCTTGATGTGGAAGTAGACGACGCGGTCCTTCACGTGCTGCCACGCCTCCATCGGCCGGATGCCCACCTGCACGAGGTTGGCCGAATCGAAGATCAGGCCGAGGCCCGGCACGTTCGCCGCCAGGTCGGCGCACGCCTCGCCCGATTCGCCGTAGATCTTCTTCTCGTTCTCGTGGAGCAGGGTGACGGGCCGGCCCTCGGCCATCTGGACCTGCTCGTTCAGGCGTCGGATGACCTCGTCGCGATGGTCGGCGATGTGGCCGCCACCCTCCGGGGGGTAGTAACTGAACAGGCGGATGTACGGGGCCTCGAAGAACTCCGCCACGTCCAGGCAGTGCTTGAACCGTTCGACGTGCGCGTCCCACGGGGCGTCGATCGGCACCTTGCCGATGGGCGACCCGATCGACGAGACGCCCATGCCGGCGTCGCCGAGACGGTCCTTGATCTCGCGGCGCTGGGCGTCGGAGAGGTCCAGGACGTTGGTCTCCCAGACGCCCCGCAGTTCCATGTAGTGCATGTGCTCTTCGCGGAGCGTGCGGATCTGGAGGTCGAGGTCGGGGCCGATTTCGTCGGCGAAACCGCTGAGGCGGATCATCGTGCGTTCCCTCCCGGAGGCGTCGTGGCGTGAAACGGTCACGAGCACTGTACCGGGCGGGGCCGGGACCGTCAACACCGTGGCCGCCGAACGCGAAAAGACTGGATGGAGGGCGGGGGCCGCTCCTATAATCCGCCCCGACGGGAATGTGCCACGGCCGGTCTTGCCCGGCCGTGGGCGGATGGACCCTGCGCAGGCCGGCATCGGCCCGGCCGCAGGGAGCGCAAGGGAACGCAGCGTGCACTTCACCAAACTCCACGGTGCCGGCAACGATTACCTCTTCGTGAACGGGTTCGAGACGGACGTGGCGGACCCGTCGGCGGTGGCGGTGCGCATGAGCGACCGGCACTTCGGCGTCGGGGCGGACGGCCTGATCCTCGCCCTCCCGCCGGAGGCCGGCGGCGACCTCCGCATGCGCATGTTCAACGCCGACGGCTCCGAGGCGGAGATGTGCGGCAACGGGGTGCGGTGCCTGGCGGCGTTCGCCGTCACGCGCGGCCTGGCGGACGGCGACACGGTCCGCGTCGAAACCATCGCCGGCGTGCGCGAGGTCGAACTCCATTGCGACGACGCCGGCCGCATCGTCCGCGGCAGCGTTGCGATGGGCCGGCCGATCCTCACGCCCGCCGACATCCCCGTCGAGGCCGACGGGGCCCGTGCCGTCGACGTGCCGCTGGAGGTCGACGGCCGGGCCCTGACGATGACCTGCGTGGGGATGGGCAACCCCCACGCCGTCTTCTACACGGAAGACGCGTCGGCCTGGCCGCTCGCGCGGCTCGGCCCAAGGATCGAGCACCATCGGCGTTTCCCGAACCGGGTGAATGTCCACGCGGTCCAGGTCGTCTCTGCCGGGGAGGCGACCGTCCGAACGTGGGAGCGCGGCAGCGGCCCGACGCTGGCCTGCGGGACGGGGGCGTGCGCGGTCTGCGTGGCGGGCGTGCTGACGGGCCGGACGGGCCGGCGGCTCCTCGCGCACGTGCCCGGCGGCGACCTGGAACTCCAGTGGCCCGCCGACGACGCCGAGGTCCGCCTGACCGGACCCATCGAGGAAGTCTTCACGGGCGAATGGCCGGAGGCGTGAGGCGTATCAGAGGAATCCGTATGGTGCATGCGCCGGTCATTCTGAGGCGTCGCTTGCAAGGCCGAAGAATCTCGCCGCGGGAACGGCGTCGAGGCGAGATTCTTCGTCGCGGCTTCGCCGCTCCTCAGAATGACAAACATGGCACCCTGCTGGTCGTCGCGACAATGGTCGTTTTGGTCGCCACGTCCACCGCCGCCCTTGCCGAAGTCCCCGACTTCACGCCCGAGCAGATGGGCGGCACGCTGCGGCGATGCTTCTCCGCCGAACCCCAGACCCTGAATCCCATCACCGGCAAGGACCTGTACGAGCGGTACGTCAACGAGTACGTTTTCCAGTACCTTCTCCAAGTGGACGTGGAAACGGGCGAGTTGAAGGGCGACCTAGCCCGGACGTGGAACATCTCCGACGACGGTCTCGTCATCACGTTCCACCTGCATCCTGAGGCCCGCTTCTCCGACGGGCATCCCGTGACGGCCGAGGACGTCGTCTTCACGTATAACCTCGTGATGAATCCGGAGATCGACGCCCGGAGCATGGCCTCGTACCTGTCGAAGTGCGAACGGTGCGAGGCCGTGGACGACCACGCCGTTCGGTTCGTCTGGAAGGAGAAGTACTTCAAGGTGGCCGAATCGTCCGGCAACCTCTTTCCGATTCTGCCGAAGCATCTGTATGCGAAAAACGTCGAGGTGGCCCCGGAAGAGGCCGAGGCGGAGGACATCACCCACTTCAACGATCTGGTTCAGGGCATCGTCGGCTCCGGCCCGTACACGTTCGACTCCTGGGATACGGGGCGGCGGATCACCCTCGTCCGGAACGAGAAGTTCTGGGGCAAGCCGCGCGCCTTCGACCGCATCACGTTCCAGATCATCACCGAGGAGCGGGCGTCCGTGCAGGCGTTCCTCTCCGGCGACCTGGACTACATCTCCATCACGCCGGAGTGGCGCGATAAACTCAAGGACCATCCCAAACGGGTCAAGACGCACGACTTCGAAATCTACCAATACAGCAGCCCGGCGAACGGGTACTCGTTTATCGGGTGGAACAACGCCGAGTACGTGACGGTGGAGCAGCCGGACGGCACGCAGGAGCGTGTGGCCACGCCGCACCCGCTCTTTGCGGACTGGCGCGTACGGCGGGCGATGACCCACCTGATCGACCGCCGCGCCCTGCTGAAGTACCTCTACGACGACATCGGGACGATCGCGACGGGACCGTTCTGGTCCCAGTCGCCGCAGTATCCGCCGGGCTGCGAGCCCTGGCCGCACGACCGCAAGGAGGCGATGCGCCTGCTCGCCGAGGCCGGATGGAAAGACCGGGACGGCAACGGCTGGCTCGAAAACGAGGCCGGCAAACAGTTCGTCTTCGAATGGACTATGCCGTCCGGCCACCAGCAGACGATGGACCTGGCCCGGATCATCAAGGAGGAGTTCCGGCGGTCGGGCATCGAGGTCGAGACGAAGTTCGTCGACTGGCCGGTCTTCGTCCGCGCGCTCGACTCGCGGGACTTCGACGCCGTCATCCTCGCCTGGGGCGGGAGCGCCGCCTTGGAGAAGGACCCGTACCAGATCTGGCACTCCGACGCCATCGCCGACCAGGGCCACAACTTCATCTCGTTCGAGAGCGCCGAGGGGGACCGGCTTATCGAAGCGGCCCGCAGCGAGATGGATTTCGAGCGCCGCACGCGGCTCTTCCGCGAGTTCCACCGCCTCCTGCACGGCCTTCAGCCGTACACCTTCTTCATCGAGCGCAAGAGCCTGCGCCTGGTGAACAAGCGCCTTCGGAACGTCAAGGTCTACAAACTCGGGATGGACCCCGAGGAGTGGTGGATTCCGCCCGAGGCGCGCCTGGATCAACGAAGCCGCTTCCCGCGCGGCGGGTCTCCGAACCCGCCGCGCAACGGCAAAGGGGACGCCTCGCGCGCGGTGGGTACGGAGACCCACCGCGCCAATGCGCCGCGCGACACCGCTGAAACGGACGACGGGGGCACCCCGCCGTGAGAACCTACATCCTCAAGCGGCTGCTCCTGATCGTGCCGACCCTGGTCGGCATCACGCTCCTGACGTACGCCATCGTGCGCCTCGCGCCCGGCGACCCGGTGGGGGCGATGATCCGGATGCAGGCCGGCGACGTGAACCCCCGGGTCTTCGAGCAGGAAGCCGACCGCATCCGCGAACGCCTCGGCCTGAAGGACTACAACTTCTGGGGCAAAGACCCCGACCGGATCGACGCCGCCGAGAAGGTCTTCAACGCCGTCTACGGCTACGGCCGGTGGGTCTGGCACATGGCCCACGGCGACTTCGGCGAGAGCATGCAGCAGCGGACCACCGAGGGCAGCAAGGACCCCTTCGACCTTTACGTCGAACGGGCCCACGTGACCATCATCCTGCAACTCATCGCCGAGGCGTTCATCTTCCTGATTGCGATTCCCGTGGGCCTGACGGCCGCACGGTACAGCGGGCGGCTGTTCGACCGCGGCTCCACGGTGGTCCTGCTCGGCCTGTGGAGCGTGCCCCAGGTGCTGGCGGGGACGCTGCTGCTGAGCCTCCTGGCCCGCGGCGGTATCGGTCTGGAGGTGTTTCCGTACGCCGGCCTCCACAGCGCCGACGCCGGCACGATGGGCTGGGGCGGGTGGCTCGTCGATACCCTCTGGCACGCCACGCTGCCCGTGCTCTGCCTGGTGTACGGGGGACTGGCGTACCTCGCGAAACTGGGACGGGCCAGTCTGCTGGAGAACCTCCGGGCCGACTACGTCCGGACCGCCCGCGCCAAGGGACTGCCCGAGCGGCGGGTCGTCTACCACCACGCCCTGCGAAACAGCCTCCTGCCGATGATTACCACCATGGTCATGATGCTGCCGATGCTGCTGGGCGGCAGCGTCATCGTCGAACGCCTCTTCACGATTCCCGGCATGGGCAACCTCTTCGTCGGGGCCGCCATGCAGCGCGATCTGGCCGTCATCATGTTCGGCACGCTCGTCTACGGCACGCTGACGCTCCTGTCGCTCCTGCTGGCGGATATTCTGTACGCCTGGGCCGATCCGAGGATCCGGTATGACTGACGGCCGCCCAACCCGCGAGGCCACCTCCGTCGTACCCGGCGGCGAACCCGCCGGACCGCCGCGCACCTACGGCTCCATCGTGTGGGGCCAGTTGAAGAAGCGGCCGACGGCCATCGTCAGTCTCGGCTTTATCGTGCTGATGGCGCTGGCGGCGATCCTGGCGCCGTTCATCGGCGGCGAGGTGCCCATCCGGTGGGTCGCCGGCGGCGAGACCTCCTGGCCCATCTTCCGGTACCTCACCAACGGCGAGTACGTGGCGATGGCGGCGTTCCTGCTCGCGGCCCTGCTGCCGGTCACCGTCCGGCTGGTGCGGCCGGGAGCCGAGCGCGTCGGCGCCGGCCCCGTGCTGCGGGCCCTGGCCATCCACGCGGCCGTCCTGGCCGCCGTCGCCGGGCTCCTGTTCGGCTTTCGCGAGCCGGAACGCCGTTACGGCTTCTACCTGGAACGGGCCGGCGAGGCGGAGGCGGCGTGGTTCCCCCTCATCGCGTATCCGGAGAACCCCGGCTTCAGCGAACTCGCCGAGAAGGAACAGCCCCCGTCCTGGCTCGGTTGGCTGCTTCCGGACGCCTATCCGCCGGGCTCGTGGGACCACCCGCTCGGCACGGGCCGCATCGGAGACGACATCCTCATCCGTATCGTGTACGGGGCGCGGACCGCCCTGACGATCGGGTTCGTGGCGGTCGGCATCAGCCTGGCCATCGGCGTCCTGCTGGGGGCGGTGAGCGGCAACTTCGGCGGAGGGGTGGACCTCGTCCTCATGCGCGTGGCCGAGGTCTTCATGAGCATCCCGCGGCTGATCCTGATCATCATCATGGTCACGGTCATCCCGCAGCGATGGATGCCCCAGATCTGGACGGTCGTCGTCGTCCTGGGCCTGACGGGATGGACGGGCACGTACCGCCTGATGCGGGCCGAACTGCTGCGCATTCGCGGCGAGGATTACATGACCGCCGCCCGGGCCCTCGGCGTCCGGACCGGCCGCCTGCTCGTCCGCCACGCCATTCCGAACGGCCTGGCGCCGATCCTGGTCGGGGCGACGTTCGGCATCGCCGGGGCGGTCTTCCTGGAGGTGACGCTGGCGTTTCTCGGCCTCGTCCAGACGCCCTCGTGGGGCATGATGCTGAACGACGGCCGCCAGCACCTGGAATACTGGTGGGTGTGGGGCGCGTCGGGCATTGCTATCTTTCTGACGGTTTTTGCGTACAATCTGTTGGGCGAGGGCATCCGCGACGCCATCGACCCGCGCCTGCGGATTTAGAGCGTGGAGGCAGGTTCATTACGCAGTGAAGGCCGATGTTCGCCGCGGCGCTTGCGCCGCGCGTCGCCGTTGGAGCATAGCGTGACCCAAACCACCACCGAGCGCCTGCTGGCCGTCGACGGCCTCACGACCCGCTTCTTCACCGAGGAGGGCGTCTCCTACGCCGTCGAGGACGTCTCGTTCGCGATTCCGCGAGGCGGGACGGTGGCGCTGGTGGGCGAGTCCGGGTGCGGCAAAACGGTGACGGCCCTGTCGATCCTGCGCCTCGTGCCCGACCCGCCCGGCCGCATCGTCACCGGCCGCGTCCATCTGGACGGGGCCGACCTGCTCGCCCTGCCGGACGCCGCCATGCGCCAGGTGCGCGGCAACCGCATCTCGATGATCTTCCAGGAACCGATGACCAGCCTGAACCCGGTGTTCACCGTGGGCGACCAGATCCTGGAGGCCCTGCGCCTGCACACCGGCGTGGACCGGGCCGAGGGCCGGCGCCGCACCATCGACATGCTCCGGAAGGTGGGCATCCCGGACCCGGACCGCCGCCTGGACGAGTACCCGCACCAGATGTCGGGCGGGATGCGGCAGCGCGTGATGATCGCCATGGCCCTGGTGTGCGGGCCGGAACTGCTCATCGCCGACGAGCCCACGACGGCCCTCGACGTGACGATCCAAGCCCAGATCCTGGACCTGTTGCGCGGGTTGCAGAGCGACCTCGGCATGAGCGTCCTCCTCATCACGCACGACCTGGGCGTCGTGGCCGAGATGGCCCGCCACGTGGCCGTCATGTACCTGGGGCGCATCGTCGAGGAGGCCGACATCCGCGACCTGTTCGACCGGCCGCTCCACCCGTACACGGTGGGGCTGTTCCGGAGCCGGCCGACGCTCCAGCACCGGCGGACGCTGGCGACGATTCCCGGTCTCGTGCCGAGCCCGATGGCGGTGCCGTCCGGGTGCCCGTTCCATCCGCGGTGCCCGCTCTCCGACGGCGAGCGGTGCGTCCGCGACCGGCCGCCGCTCGAGATGAGTGAGGGCGCCCACCCGGCCGCCTGCTGGTACACCGACCGCGTGGCCGAGGCCCGCGACCGTGGGGAGGCGCTGTACGAGACATGATCCAGGACCGCTCCAGCGAGACGGACCGCGGCGCCATGCTCCAGGTCCGCGACCTCAAGACGCACTTCCCCGTCCGGCGGGGGCTGTTCGGACGGACCGTCGGCTACGTCCGCGCCGTCGACGGCGTCTCGTTCACCCTCGAGACGGGCAAGACCCTGGGCCTGGTGGGCGAGTCGGGCTGCGGCAAGACGACGACGGGCCGGACGATCCTCCGGCTGATTCCCGCCACCGCCGGCGAGGTCGTCTTCGAGGGGCGGGACGTCTTCGCCCTCCCGCCCGGCGAGATGCGCAGGCTCCGCGAGGACATGCAGATCATCTTCCAGGATCCGTACGGGAGTTTGAACCCGCGGATGACGGTGGGCGGCATCGTCGGCGAACCGCTTCGCGTCCACAACCGGGCCCGCGGGCGGGACCTCGCCGACCGCGTGGCCGACCTCCTGCGCCGCGTCGGCCTCAGCCCCGACTGCCGGAACCGGTACCCGCACGAGTTCTCGGGCGGCCAGCGGCAGCGCATCGGCGTGGCCCGGGCGCTGGCCCTGGAACCGAAGTTCATCATCTGCGACGAACCCGTCAGCGCCCTGGACGTCTCCATCCAGGCCCAGATCCTGAACCTCCTGGAACGGCTCCAGGAGGAACTGGGGCTGGCGTACCTGTTCATCGCGCACGACCTGGCCGTCGTCAGCCACATCTCCGACGACGTGGCCGTCATGTACCTGGGCCGCCTGGTCGAGAAGGCTCCCAGCGAGGTGCTGTACGAGAATCCGCTGCACCCGTACACGAAGTGCCTGATGTCGGCGATTCCGCGGTCGCATCCGGACGAGCCGCGCGAGCGCATCGCCCCGCAGGGCGAGGTGCCGAGCGTCACGAACCCGCCCTCCGGGTGCCCGTTCCATCCGCGGTGCCCGTGGGCGATGGAGCGATGCCCGGCACAGGTCCCCGCCCTCCGTCCCATGCCCGACCAGCCCGACCACTGGGTCGCGTGTTACCTGTACGAGTAAGGAGAGACGATGAAACCGCTCATCCTCTGGACGGCTCTGGTGGCGACCGGCGTGGCGGCCGGGGCGCCCGTGCAGGCGGCGGCGCCCGAGGCGCCGTCGGCGCTGGCGCATCTGCCCGACTCGGTCGTGGGCTTCTTTCACGTGCCCGACCTGGCCGCCTTCGAGCGCGGCATGCGCCGCTTCGCCGAGCGGACGGGCTGGGACCTCGGCGCCGGCGAGCACCCGCTGGTGGACCTGGTCGGCCGCCGGACGGGTATCCGCGACGGCCTCGCCACCGAGGGCAGCCTCTGCATCGGGTTCGTCGACCCCAAGCGGTACCGCCAGCGGTACACCATCTACGTCCTGCCCGTGGCCGACTGGGACACGCTGCTCGCCTCGACGCAGGGCGAGATGATGTCGCCGGGCCTCTACGCCCTGACGGGGACCGCCGGGCCGCGGTTCGTCAAGCGGCGGGGCACCTACGCCGTCGTCACCAGTTCCATCCGGACGATGGACGCGCTGGCGGAGCACGGCAGCCTGGCCGACGCCCTGCACCCCGACACACGGGCGCGGGCGGCGGGTGCCGGGCCGCTCGCCTACGTCAACGTGCACCGGCTGAAGGAGATTTACGAGCCGGAGATCGCCTCGTGGTTCCGGGCCTCGAGCGGCAAGGTGTACGACCAGCCGCACGCCCTGCCGTACGCCGACATGCTCGTCACGTACATGCTGGGGATCGCGTCGCTGATCGACCAGATCGAGACGATCGAGATCGAGCCGCGCTTCGATCCGGAAGGGCTGGCCGCCGACCTCGCCGTCCGCTTCGCCGAGGGCGGGTCCATCGCGGAGTTCATCTCGGCCCAGGAGCCGGGGGAAACCGTGGTGCCGCTCATCACCGGCCGGCCCGTCGCCTCGGCCGTCACGGTGCGCGTCAATCGCGAGACACGGACCGACTTCCTGGTCCGGGCCACCCGCTTCTTCGTCGAGATGGCGCCGCGGCCGGAGCCGCTGCCGGAGGCGACCAAGGAGACCGTCGCCAAGGCCGTCCACGTCTTCGCCGAGTCGCTGGGCGGCTCGATGACGTTCCTGACGGGACCGGCCGAACCGGGGCTGGG